>JBIOFK010000001.1:0-48971 GCA_044447065.1 Actinomycetales bacterium
CTCGGTGGGGAACGGTCCGGCGCCCACGCGCGTCGTGTAGGCCTTGATGATGCCCACAGCGCGGGTAATGCGGGTGGGCCCGATCCCCGACCCCACGCAGGCGCCGCCGGCCGTCGGGTTGGAGGAGGTGACGAACGGGTAGGTGCCGTGGTCCACGTCCAGGAAGGTCGCCTGGCCGCCCTCCATCAGCACCACCTTGCCCTCGTCCAGCGCCTTGTTGAGCACCAAGGTGGCATCGATGACCAGGGGGCGCAGCCGCTCGGCGAAGCCGAGGAAATACCGCACCACCTCGTCGATGTCGATGGCCCGGCGGTTGTAGACCTTGACCAGCAGCTCATTCTTCTGCTGCAGCGAACCCTCCACCTTCTGGCGCAGGATCGAGGCGTCGAAGACGTCCTGGACTCGGATACCCAGCCGGGCCACCTTGTCCATGTAGGCCGGGCCGATGCCGCGCCCGGTGGTGCCGATGGCGCGCTTGCCCAGGAAACGTTCGGTGACCTTGTCCATGACCTGGTGGTAGGGGGCCACGAGGTGGGCGTTGGCGGAGATGCGCAGCTTGGAGGTGTCGGCGCCGCGGGCCTGGAGGCCATCGATTTCCTCGAACAGCGCCTCAAGGTTGACGACGCAGCCGTTGCCGATCACGGGAATGGCATTCGGGCTCAGGATGCCGGCGGGAAGGAGCTTGAGCTCGTACTTTTCGCCGCCGACGACGACGGTGTGCCCCGCGTTGTTGCCCCCGTTGGGTTTGACCACATAGTCGACCCGGCCGCCGAGCAGATCCGTGGCCTTCCCTTTGCCCTCATCGCCCCATTGGGCTCCGACGATCACGATTGCTGGCATGGGATCCTCCCCCATTCGTTGCGGGCACTCCGGGCCGCGAAGCGAGCCAGCCGTGCGCCGCACATCAGAATGCCCCGCCAACCCGGCATGCAACCTGCGCACGCCGAAGAATCCGGGGCTCTTACTGTCCAAGTTTAGCGGACCACGGCCGCGGCGGACGTCACGGGCCCGGGCAGGCACGGGAGCGGCGGCGAACAAACGGATGATTCTAGCGGATCTCCGTCTAGCTTTGCGGAATATTACGTGCCCCGGCGGCGCGTTTTTGGTAATAAGTTCAATCGGCGCTCTAGTTGACTACGACAAACTACGCGCCGGCGTCCTTCCGGACCCGGCGGAGCGGTCCGCAATGCCAGCGGGCCAAAGCCAAAGGATCAGCCATGACCGATATCAGCCCCGTCGCCCGCCTGGAAGAGCCGCTGAAGTTCGCGTACTGGGTCCCGAACGTCTCCGGCGGCCTGGTGGTCTCGACCATCGAACAGCGCACCGGCTGGGATTTCGAATACAACAGGAAACTGGCGCGCATCGCGGAGAACTCCGGTTTTGAATACGCCCTCACGCAGACCCGCTATGCCGCCTCCTATGGCGCGGACAAGCAGCATGAGGCCACGTCCTTTTCGCTGGCGCTGCTGGCCGCAACCGAGCGGCTGAAGGTCATCGCCGCCGTCCACCCCGGCATGTGGCACCCCGGCGTGCTGGCCAAATTCATCATCACCGCCGACCACATCTCCAACGGCCGCGCCGCCGTGAACATTGTCTCCGGCTGGCTCAAGGACGAGTTCACGAACTTTGGCCTGGACTGGCTTGAGCACGATGAGCGGTACGTCCGGACCGAGGAATTCATCCGGGTGCTGCGCGGGCTGTGGACGGAGACCGGCTATTCCCAGGCCGGCAAGTACTACTCCATCAAGGACTTCACCCTGCAGCCGGCCCCTGTCGATGTTCCCGGCCGCGCGCACCCCGACATCTTTTTCGGCGGAAACTCGACCGCGGCGCAGGCCACGGCGGGCCGGGTGGCGGACTGGTACTTCTCCAACGGCAAGAGCCTGGAAGGCTTCAAGGAGAACATCGCCGGCGTCGTCGCCGCGGCCACGGAGACCGGCCGCGGCACCGACGGCGGGCTCGCTGCCCCCCGCTTCGGGCTGAACGGGTTCGTGATAGCCCGGGATTCCGAGAAGGAGGCGCGCGAGACGCTGCGGGAGATCGTCGCCAAGGCCCACCGTCCCGCCGTCGAGGGTTTCCGCGCGGCGGTCCAGGAGGCCGGCGCCGCGACGAAGGACGGCAAGGGCATGTGGGCGGACTCCTCCTTCGAGGACCTGATCCAGTACAACGACGGCTTCAAGACCCAGCTGATCGGCACCCCGGAACAGATCGCCGAACGGATCGTCGAGTACAAGAAGACCGGCGTGAACCTGTTCCTGACCGGATACCTGCACTTCCAGGAGGAGGTGGCGGCGTTCGGGTCCGACGTGCTGCCGATCGTGCGTGAGCTGGAGGCCGGACTGGCCAGGAAGAACGGCACCGAGCTCAGGCCGGTGGCCGCGCCCGCCGGGACCGCCGCCTCCGCCAGCGGCGACGGCGAGGCCGCCTGATGGCCGAGCGCAGCTTCGGCTTCCGCACCCGCGCCCTGCACGCCGGCGGGACCCCCGACGCGGAGCACGGCGCCCGGGCCGTGCCGATCTACCAGAGCACCTCGTTCGTGTTCAAGGACACCGCGGATGCGGCGAGCCTGTTCGCGCTGCAGAAGTACGGCAGCATCTACTCCCGGATCGGCAACCCCACGGTGGCGGCGTTCGAGGAACGGATCGCCTCGCTGGAGGGCGGTATCGGGGCCGTGGCAACGGCGTCCGGGATGGCCGCCCAATTCATCACCTTCGCGGCGCTGACCCGGGCCGGTGACCACATCGTCGCCGCCTCGCAGCTGTACGGCGGCACGGTCACCCAGCTGGACGTGACGCTGCGCCGCTTCGGCGTGGACACCACCTTTATCCCCGGCACGGATCCGGCCGACTACGCCGCGGCCATCCGGGAAAACACGAAGGCCCTCTTCGTCGAGGCCGTCGCGAACCCGTCCTCGGAGGTGCAGGACCTGGCGGCGCTGGCGGAGATCGCCCGGGCGGCCGGCATCCCGCTGGTGGTCGATGCGACCATCAGCACCCCGTACCTGCTGCGGCCGTTCGAACACGGCGCGGACATCGTCATCCATTCGGCCACCAAGTTCATCGGCGGCCACGGCACCACGCTGGGCGGCGTCGTCGTCGAAAGCGGCCGTTTCAACTGGGGCAACGGCAAATTCCCCGCGATGACCGAACCGGTCCCCTCCTACGGCAACGTCTCCTGGTGGGAGAACTTCGGCGAATACGGCTTCCTGACCAAGCTCCGCTCCGAGCAGTTGCGCGACATCGGCCCCGCCCTGTCCCCGCTGGCCGCGTTCCAGCTGCTGCAGGGGGTGGAGACACTCCCGCAGCGCCTGGACAACCACCTCGTCAACGCCCGCGCGGTGGCGCAATGGCTGCAGGACGATCCGCGAGTGGCGTACGTGAACTATTCCGGGCTGCCCTCGCACCCGCACTACGAACGGGCACGGAAATACCTGCCGCTAGGCCCCGGCTCAGTCTTCTCCTTCGGGGTCAGGGGCGGCCGGGCGGCGGGACAGACGTTCATCGAGTCGCTGCAGCTGGCCTCGCACCTGGCCAACATCGGGGACTGCCGTACCCTGGTCATCCATCCGGGCTCGACGACGCACCAGCAGCTGAGTGCCGCGCAGCTGGCGGCCGCCGGGGTGCCCGAGGACCTGGTCCGGATCTCCGTCGGGCTGGAGGACCTGGACGACATTCTCTGGGACCTGGACCAGGCGCTGGACGCCGCGGCCGGTGCCGGCACTGACTCAGGCGCCGCGGCTGACTCCGGCGCCGCGGCAGGTACCCGCGGAATCGGGGCACGGGCATGAGCGCGGAGGCCAGGACCTGGCAGGGTCCCTCCGCTCCGGAACGGCTGGGGCTGCTTAGGAAGGCCCGTTCCATCGCCATCGTCGGCGCCTCGGACAAGCCGTCCCGCGCCTCGTACTTCGTGGCCACCTACCTGCTGGCCTCCACGGGCTACCGGGTCTATTTCGTCAATCCCGTGGTGCCGGAGATCCTGGGCCGGCCCACGTACGCGTCGCTGGCCGACCTGCCCGAAAGCCCCGACATCGTGGACGTATTCCGCAGGCACGCGGATCTGCCGGGCGTGCTGGAGGAGGCCATCGCCGCCGGCGCCGGAACCCTGTGGCTGCAGCTGGGATCCTGGCATGAGGAGGTAGCCCGGAAGGCCGGGGCGGCGGGAATGGCCGTGGTGATGGACCGCTGCGTCAAGATCGAGCACGCCCGCTTCCACGGCGGGCTGCACCTGGCCGGCTTCAATACCGGCGTCATCTCATCCCGGCGCCAGGTCCTGCCCTGACGCACCCACCCGCACGAGAGGCAATGACCACATGGCCCAACGCGGCCAGGGACGCCGGCGGAGCGGATCCAGCGCTTCGCCGGCCTCGTCGGCCGCGAGCGCACCGCTGCCTCCACCGACTGCGGACTCGGCGGCCGGGTCCACCCGCAAACCGCCGTCGCCAAGCTTGAATCGCTCGGCCACGGAGCGGCCATCGCCTCCCGGCGGCTCTGGAAGTAGCCCCCGCCGGCGCGGCGGGGGCACACCCGTCCGCGCTAGTGTTCCAGCCGGGCCCTGGCACTCGGGTCGGAGTCGTTCAGGAACGCTGCAATCCGCTCGGGTTCCTCAGGTTCGCCGATGGCCGCGGACGCCCGTCCCAGGGCGTAGAGCGCCCTGAGGAATCCGCGGTTGGGCTCATGCTCCCACGGAATGGGACCCGTGCCGCGCCAGCCGCTGCGGCGCAGGGAATCCAGCCCCCGGTGGTAGCCGACCCGAGCGTACGCGTACGAATCGATGGTCCGGCCCTCGGCCCACGCCTCCTCTGCCAGGATCGCCCACAGCAGCGAGGACGTCGGGTTCGCCGCCACCAGGTCCAGCGCCTCCCCGCCCTGGTCCAGCTGCCGGTAGACCTCGGTCTCGGCCGGCAGCAGCGTCGGCTCCGGGCCGAGCAGGTTGCGGCGGAATTCCTCGGCCACTAGAGCGTCTTACCGGCGGAGCCGAGTCCCTGGGCCGCGACGACGACACGGGCGGCCAGGCCCTTTTCCGCCGAGGCGCCCCAGACGCGCGGGTCGTAGGCCTTCTTGTTGCCGACCTCGCCGTCCACCTTGAGCACGCCGTCGTAGTTGCGGAGCATGTGGTCCGCCACCGGCCGGGTGTAGGCGTACTGCGTGTCGGTGTCAATGTTCATCTTGATCACGCCGAAGGAGACCGCATCCCTGATTTCCTGCTCGCTGGACCCTGATCCGCCGTGGAACACCAGATCGAACGGGTTGGTCTTCCCGATCTTGGCCCCGACCTCGGCCTGGATCTCCTTGAGGATTCCGGGGCGCAGCTTTACTCCTCCGGGCTTGTAGACGCCGTGCACGTTACCGAAGGTCAGCGCGGTGATATAGCGGCCGTTTTCGCCGGAGCCGAGGGCCTCCACCGTGGCCAGCCCGTCAGCGACGGTGGAATAGAGCTTGTCGTTGATGGCGTTTTCGACGCCGTCCTCCTCGCCGCCGACCGCGCCGATCTCAACCTCGAGGATCATGTGCGCCGCCGAGGTGCGCGCCAGCAGTTCGCGGCCGATGCGGAGGTTTTCCTCCAGCGTCTCGGCGGATCCGTCCCACATGTGCGAATTGAAGACCGGGTCCTTGCCCGCCTTCACCGCGGCCTCGGAGGCGGCCAGCAGCGGCAGCACGAACCCGTCCAGCTTGTCCTTCGGGCAGTGGTCGGTGTGCAGGGCCACGTTGACGGGATAGTTCCGGGCGACCTCGCGGGCGAAGGCGGCGAAGCCCAGCGAGCCGGCCACCATGTCCTTGACCGAAGCCCCCGACCAGTACGCCGCACCGCCGGTGGAGACCTGGATGATGCCGTCGGAGCCTGCATCCGCGAATCCCTGCAGGGCCGCATTGAGTGTCTGGGATGAGGTGACGTTCACTGCGGGGTAGGCGAAGCCACCGCTCTTGGCGCGGTCGATCATCTCTGCGTACTTATCAGGGGTTGCAATAGGCATGCTGGCTCCTTGTATGTCACGGGGTATGTCACGGCGTGGGATGTCACGGGCCGGGGCGCCGGCCAAGGCCGGCTACGGTGGCTGGTTCCATCCTAGCCATCCGGCGCCCCGCATGCCCGAAGGTGACATTGCTACTGCGCCTTCGCCATAACGGCTCCGCTCGCCCGCTTGGGCTACGTTGGCCAACGTGGCCCAAGCGGGTCCGCGTCGCCCGAGCGGGCCAGCGTCGCCGGTGCGGCGCCAACCCGACGCGCGGACCGGGATGCCGAGGGCCCCCGTCCGGTGCGGACGGGGGCCCTTGCGCTATTCAGTTTGTGCCTGTCAGATACCGCAGGCCGACGCTCTAGTCGTTGTTGCCGTGACCGCCGCCGTGGCCGTGGCCGTGGTCGGCCAGCGCCGCGGCCAGGCGGTAACTCATGCTGCCCACGCCCGTCACGTCGTCGTAGCCCTTGGCGGTAACCAGGGACGTGTCATGGTCCATGGTGAGCAGGTACTGGTTGCCCGAGGTCCTGCTGGTGTAGGCGAGCACGGGCTGCTGGGCCAGCGGCCGAACGTCGTTGAAGACCTTCGGGCTGTCCTTGGCCACCTGGTACAGCACCGGATTTGCGAACCCGAGAACCTGTCCGGTGACCTGCTGCGCCACAGCCACCTGGGCCGCGGTCAGCGGCGAGGCCAGCGACGTTCCGCCGTAGGTCACCGTGGTGTACGGGTCCGTGGAGAGCGTGCTGTCGTCGTTGATCGGGCTCAGGCCGATGGTGTACCCGGTGTACGGGTCAGCCAGGGATGATACGTCCGGGGAGACCCGCTTACCTTGGGCGAGGGAGTTGGGAACCACCCCGCGCTGGTAGAAGGGCTGGTCGAAGACGGCGCTGACGCCGCCGCCGGCACCCCCGCCGTAGGTGGTTCCCGGAAGCGGAGACGTGTAACTCTTACTGCCGTCCGGGTTGGTCACAATCTTGTCCAGGATGCCGCCCCAGCCGGTTTCGAACTGGTAGTTGCCGCGCTTGTCCACCGCCAGGGAGGTGCCGCCCACAGACGTGGCCCACGGCGAACTCGCCGGGAAGTCCGGCGAGGTGTAGCCCAACCGGGCGTTCTCGTCGCCGTTGTCACCGCTGGAGTAGTACAGGCCGATGCCTTCACCGGCTGCCTGCAGGTGGATGTTGACCTGTCCCTTGATGGCGTCCGCCGGAAGGGCCTCGCCCACGTTGCCATAGCTGTTGGAGACAATATTGGCCAGCTTGTTGTCGAGGATCTTGGACATGGCGACATCGATACCGGCGCCGCAGTTGAAGGCACCTGCATAGAGGATGTTCGCCCCCGGTGCCAGGCCGTGCACGGAGTCAACGTCCAGGGCTTCCTCGCCCTGCCAGCCGCTCGGGAAACCGCAGGCCGCCTGGTCGACGAACTGGCTGGGAGTTGCGCTGATTTCCCGGTAGCTGGAGGAATTCATCTGCGGGAGGTTGTTGTCCCGGGAGAACTGGTTGACGTCCGCCAGCATGGTCGGGGACGCGTAGGCGTCGATGATGGCGACCGTCTGGCCCTTGCCGTCCGCGGCGTTACCGTGGTTGCCCCGGTTGTCCGAATGGACGCCCTTGACATCGCCCAGACCGTACGCGCTCTGCAGCTGCTGCGGGGTGTACCCGCAGATGAAGGTGGGCGCCGTGGTCTTGCCGTATGCGGCCGGAATGGCGGCAATGTACTGGCCGAAATAGGTGGAGCACTGGGTGGACACCGTCGCGGACTTGTCCGGTGCCGCGGCGTCCACCTGCGACGTGCTGGGCTTGACCCCGGCGGAGGAATTGTCATCCCCCTGCTTTTTCGAGTCCGGGTGCGTCATGAAACGGCTGCTGTCGATCGTGACGCCGGAAACCTTGCCGGCGATAGCGACCGGCAGTGAGGGAGCGGTGCTGGGGCCCACCAGGGTCTTGCCGCCCACGCTGTAGTTATGCAGCTGGGTGGCCATGGCCTTGTTGACCTGGTCGGCGGTGCCCCGGAACACAACGTACTGGCGGCTGTCCGGCACGGCGCTGATGGTCAGGCCCATGGAGGTCAGCTGGGCGACGACGGCGTCGGAGTCGGCCTTGGTGGGCGCGAACCGGGCAATCCACTGCTGCGGGCTCAGCCACTGCTTATAGGCCCTGTTGTCGGGTGAGGACACCGCCTGGGCGAAGGCTTCGGCGCCCTTCGCGTCGCGGAGCGGAAGAAAGATCTCGCCCTCCACGGTGGTGTCCGCCGCGGCGGCGCCCTGGTCATTGGCGGTCTTGGCCCAGGAGGGCACGGCACCGGGGAAGGAGGTGTCCGGTGACGGCGGCGCCGCCATCGCGGTCGTGGAGCCCAGGGTGACGGCACACGCGGTCGCTGCCCCGAAGGCCAGAATCCTGGCCAGCCTGCTGTGTTGCTTCAGTGAGTTGCCCATTCGAGATCTTCCACTCAACGAGGCACCTTTTGTGCCTGCACCCAGCCGACTGTATCCGCGGGAAGGCCACAGGCATAGTACCCACGGTCAAATAGTTCACAGGATTTTTACAGCGAAAAACAAAACGTGACCAAATCCGTTGTGCTAAGTCACTTTTTTCACTGGGCGTGCTGCGCAAAGACATGCCGTCGGATCCAGGCGTGCATGGCGATGGCTGCGGCGGCGGATGCGTTGATGGAGCGGGTGGATCCGAACTGGGCGATGGACAGGGTCGCCTCCGCCGCCCGATGCACCTCGTCGGTCAGTCCCGGCCCCTCCTGGCCGAAGACCAGCACACAGTCGCGCGGAAGCTCGTAGTTCTCCAGCGGAACCGAGTCCGGAAAGTTGTCGATGCCGATGATGGCGAGCCCCTCGGACCGGGCCCAGGCCACGAAATCGTTCACTGTCGGGTGGTGGCGCACGTGCTGGTAGCGGTCGGTGACCATCGCCCCGCGCCGGTTCCACCGCCGTCGGCCGATGATATGCACCTCCTTGGCCAGGAACGCGTTGGCGCAGCGCACCACCGAGCCGATGTTCAGATCGTGCTGCCAGTTCTCCACGGCCACGTGGAAGTTGTGCCGCCGCGTGTCCAGCTCCGCGACGATAGCCTCCATGGTCCAGTAACGGAACGCGTCGGTGACGTTGCGGCGGTCCCCGCGTTCGAGCAGCTCGTGATCCCACTGCGGTCCGGCGGGCCAGTCGCCCTCCCACGGGCCCACGCCGACCTCCTCCGCAGGGGCGGTCTGGGGTTCCTGGAGCTGATGCATGCGGCGATTCCCTGGGCAGGAGGAGTTTGCTGACTGTTCAAGAATACGGTGTCGGATTCCGCCCCCGGGATGAAAGACTGGGTTTGCGGCGCCGTCCCCCGGTGCCCGCGGCGACGATCGGAAGGCACCAGGTGGCAGACTTTGACGGCCGCAGCGTTCGGGATATTGAATGCTGGCTCACGGACATGGACGGTGTGCTGGTCCACGAGAACCATGCGATCCCCGGCGCCGCCGAGCTGATCCAGCGCTGGGTGGACACGTCCAAGCGGTTCCTGGTGCTGACCAACAACTCCATCTACACCCCCCGGGACCTCTCCGCCCGGCTGCGCCAGTCCGGGCTGGAGGTGCCGGAGGAAAATCTGTGGACCTCGGCGCTGGCCACGGCGAAATTCCTCAAGGCCCAGCTGCCGGGCGGGCGGGCCTTCGTGATCGGCGAGGCCGGACTGACGACGGCGTTGCACGAGGCCGGCTTCATCCTCACCGACCAGGACCCCGACTACGTGGTCCTGGGCGAAACCCGGACGTATTCCTTCGAGGCCATCACGCGCGCGATCCGCCTGATCGGCGACGGCGCCCGCTTCATCGCCACGAACCCGGACGCCACCGGACCGTCCAAGGAAGGGCCGATGCCGGCCACCGGCGCTATTGCGGCGCTGATCACCAAGGCCACGAACCGGGAGCCGTACATCGTCGGCAAACCGAACCCGATGATGTTCCGCTCCGCGATGAACCAGATTGAGGCCCATTCGGAAACGACCGCCATGATCGGGGACCGGATGGACACGGATATCATCGCCGGAATGGAGGCCGGACTGCATACCGTGCTGGTGCTCAGCGGCATCACCCAGCCGGCGGACATTAAGGCCTACCCGTTCCGGCCGGACCAGACGCTGGATTCGGTGGCGGACCTGCTGGCGCAGATCTAGACCGGGGGCGGCACGGACAGGACGCCGCGCTAGTCCAGGCCCAGCTCGTCCTTGCTGTACGCGAACAGATACGGCACGCCCGCCTCGGTTTCGATGCGTTCCTTGGCGCCGGTATTGCGGTCGACGATGACGGCGACGGCGGCCACGGTGGCACCGGCCCGGCGCAGGGCCTCGACAGCGCTCAGCGCGGATCCGCCGGTGGTGGAGGTGTCCTCCAGCGCCACCACCGTGCGCCCGGAAACGTCGGGGCCCTCCACCTGCCGGCCCATGCCGTAGGACTTCTGCGCCTTGCGGACCACAAAGGCGTCAATCTCCCGGCCTGCGGCGCGGGCCGAATGCATGACGGCGGTTGCCACCGGATCCGCGCCCATGGTCAGTCCGCCCACCGAGCCGTAGCCGGCGATACCGGCGTCGTCGAGCAGGCCCAGCATCACCTGGCCCACCAGCGCCGAGGCCTCCGAATGCAAGGTGATCCGGCGCAGGTCCACGTAGTAGTCGGCCTCCGCGCCGGAGGACAGGATCACCGAGCCGCGGACGACGGCCAGTTCCTTGATCAGATCCTTAAGTCGTTCGCGGGCGGCGGGAAGTGTCAGTGGCGCAGTCATGCCCCCAGTTTAGTGTGCACCGGGGGCATGGCCGGCCCGACGGCCGGGGGCATGGCCGGCCCGACGGCCGGGGTATGACCGGCCCGCCGGCCGGAGCGTGACCGGCCGGCGGGCCGGTCCGGTAAGGCGCGCTAGAGCCGGGTGCCGAAGGTGTCGCAGAAGACGTTCTCGTTGAACGTGCCCTGGAAATCCGAGAGGCCCTGGATTTTCGCCACCGTGGCCCGGATGGCCTCGCGGGTGCCGGCATGGGCGTGGATGGCGGTCTTGACCATCGGCACGTCGATCAGGTGGTTCGGCTGGTTCAGCGACACGAAAACGGTCGGGACTTCCGTGACGTACCACGGGATCTCCGCCGCCATCGGCGCGGACCACTTGATCCGGATGGACGCCTCCTGCGCGAAGCCCTTGACGTCGGCGAACACGAAGGCAGCATCGTACTTCCGGGCGTAGTCCCCGGTGGCCTCCTCCCCCAGGGCGGACATGAAATTCACGCCCGTCTCCCCCGCGGCCTCGCGCTGGGCCGCAGTCTTGTACAGGTGCACCTCGAAACCGGCCGCTTCGAGTTCCTCCCTGACGGTGTCCAGGTACCCCAGCGGGTCCGCCCGGGTGAAGTCCGCGCCGCCGGAAATCCCGTACAGCCGGATGCGCCGGTGCGTCCGCGGGGTGATCGGCAGGTTGCCTGCGGTGTCCTTGACCAGCGTCACCGTCTTGTCGGCGATGGCGGCGGCGATGGCGTGGTGCTCCTCGCTGCCGACGAGCGCGAGCGCCTCCGGCCCCGCGACCAGCTCGTCCCGGGGCACCAGGTGCAGCCCGAGGGAAGCCTTGAGCGCCAGGATGCGCCGGAGCGCGTCCTCCAGCCGCTGTTCGGTGATGACTCCGTTGCGGTAGCCGGCCAGCATGTAGCCGAAGTCCTCCTCCGGATTCCTGAAGAACAGGAACATGTCACAGCCGGCCGCGATGGTGGCGGGCACCAGGTCCTCCCGCCGCATCGCCTGGGTCAGGCCGACCATCTGTGTCGCGTCGGTGAGGATCAGGCCGTTGAAGCCCAGTTCCCCGCGCAGCAGGTCCTGGAGCAGTTCCGGGGCGAGCGTGGCCGGCATGATCTGCCCGTCCTTGATGCCCGGCCGGAAGTGCCGGGACAGTTCGGGGGCGCCGATGTGCCCGGCCATCACGGACTGGACCCCGAGGGCGATCATTTCCCGGTAGACGTGCCCGTAGGTTTTGTCCCACTCGCGGTAGCCCAGGGTGTTGTAGGAGGTGACGACGTGCTGGTCCCGTTCGTCGACGCCGTCGCCGGGGAAGTGCTTGATGGCGCACGCCATCGCGGATTCACTGATGCCGTCGAAGTACTCCTTGGCGCGCTCGGCCACCAGTTCCGGCGTATTGCCGAAGGCGCGGGTGGAGATGACGGTGTTGCGCCAGTTGTAGTGGATGTCCACGATCGGGGCGAACGCCCAGTTACAGCCGATGGCGGTGCATTCGACGCCGGCCACCTGCCCCATCTGGCGGGCAATGTTCTTGTCCGGGTGCGAGCCCGCCTGCAGGTGGGTGCAGACAAAGGTCCCGTCGTCGCAGCTGCCGAAACCGCCCATCTCCGGGTTGGACGCCACCAGCAGGGGGATCTTGCTCTTGGACTGGGCGTAGCGGATGTGCTCCTGGACCTCGGCGGCGGACCCGGGCCGGTAGCGCATCGCTCCGACGTGGTACCGCTCCAGCACGCCGTCAAGGTAGGCCGGGGAGTAGTCGTTGTTGTGGTTGATGAACAGCTGGCCGATCTTTTCCTCGACGCTCATCGCCGCGATCGTGGATTCCACCCAGGCGACGGCCCCGTCGTCGAGGTTGAACGGGGCGGCGCGCATGTCCACCCGGTGGCTCAGCTCCGCGCCGGGCCGGGCGAGCGATGACTGAACGGACCTCAGGTCCGCCACGGAGGCGGCGACGACGTCGTCCACGTGTCCGGCGATGTCGACCACGAAGCCGAGCTCATCCGCGGCCAGCGGCTCCAGGGTCTGCAGCTGGGATTCCAGCAGCGCCACCGGCATGAAATGTCCGCTGCGCCCCTCCAGCCGGGACCCGAGCACCTCGCGGCTGCCCTCAAGGTGCAGGAACGCGGTCCCGGGGGCGGTGGCGCGGATGGCGTCCCGGTAGCTGCGTTTGAGCGCCGAACAGGCCACCACCAGCCCGTGGGTGCCGGCCGCGGCCAGCTCCTTGCCCACGGTCTCCAGCCAGGGCCAGCGGTCCTCGTCGGTCAGCGGGGTGCCCGCCGCCATCTTGGCCACGTTGGCGACCGGGTGCAGCGAGTCACCGTCGATGAACGGGATGCCGAGCTCATGGGCCACGAGGGCGCCGATGGTCGTTTTTCCGGAGCCGGACACGCCCATCACGACGATCCGCGGCATAGTGTCAGCGCTCACCAGTCATGCACCGTGCCGTCGGCCAGCCGGTTGTACGGCAGGTAGGCCTGCTGGTAGGGGTAGGACGCCGCGGCCTCCTCGTTGAGTTCGACGCCGAGTCCCGGCGCCTCCCCCGGGTGCAGGTAGCCGTCGGTGAAGGTGAGCGACTGTTCGAAGACGGTATTGGTGGCGTCGCTGTGCTCCATGTACTCCTGGATGCCGAAGTTGTGGATGGCCAGGCCGACGTGGGTCTGGGCAGCCAGGCCGACCGGGGAGACATCCGTGGGCCCGTGGAAGCCGGACTTGATCTGGTACTGCGCGGCGTAGTCCATCACCTTCTTCAGCGGGGAAATACCGCCGAAGTGGGTGGAAGCGGCGCGGACGTAGTCGATCAGCTGTTCCCTGATGAGTGTTTGGAAGTCGAAGACGGTATTGAAGATTTCGCCCACGGCCAGCGGGGTGGTGGTGTGCTGGCGGACCAGCCGGAACGCGTCCTGGTTTTCGGCTGGGGTGCAGTCCTCGAGCCAGAACAGGTCGTAGGGCTCGAGGGACTTGCCCAGCTTTGCGGCCTGGATGGGCGTCATCCGGTGGTGGCCGTCGTGCAGCAGGGGCAGCTCCGGGCCGAATTCGCTGCGGACCGCTTCGAAGACTGTGGGGATGTGGCGCAGGTACGCGCGGGTGTCCCAGTCCTCCTCGGCCGGCTGGGCGCCGCGGCCCGCGGGCTCGTAGTCGTACCGTTCGCCGGTGGACTGGGCCTGGGCCGCCACACCGTAAACCGCCTTGACACCGGGGATGGACGACTGCACCCGGATGGACTTGTAGCCCTCCTCGAGGTGCTGGCGGATGGAGTCGAAGAGCTCCGGCACGTCCCGGCCGGAGGCGTGGCCGTAGGTGCGCAGCCCGGTCCGTGATGCGCCGCCGAGCAGCTGGTAGACCGGCAGCCCTGCCACCTTGCCCTTGATGTCCCACAGGGCCATGTCGACGGCGGCGATGGCGGCCATCGTGACGGGGCCACGGCGCCAGTAGGCGCTGCGGTACAGGAACTGCCAGGTATCCTCGATGCGGTGCGGATCCTTGCCGATCAGCAGCGGGACCACATGCTCCTTGAGGTACGCGGCGACGCCGAGCTCCCGGCCGTTCAGGGTGGCGTCACCGAGCCCGGTGAAGCCCTCGTCGGTGGCGATCTTAAGGGTCACAAAGTTGCGGCTGGGACTGGTGACTATCACGTCGGCGGAAATGATCTTCATCTTTTTACCTTTCGGTCCGGGCTGGAATTCAGTGGTTGTCGGTCGGGGAGGCCGACGGCGGGGCCGCCACCGGGCCGGCGCGGCGGGCGGCGATCTCGGCGACGATCTCCTTGTGCCTGGCGTCGGTCAGCGGGTAGATCAGCATGATGCCCAGGGCGAGCAGGGCGAAGATGAACGGCAGCAGGCCGGCGCCAGCCCGGATGCCCAGCAGGGCGTGCGCGCTCTGGACGTGGGCCGTGGAGGAATAGCCGCCCCAGGCCAGCGCATAGGCAGCGAGCGCGCCGCCGACGGCCTGTCCCGTCTTGCGGGTGAAGGAGAACAGCGCATAGGTGATCCCTTCGGTGCGGACGTGGGTCTTCCACTCCCCATACTCCACCGTGTCGGCCTCGAGCGCCCAGACGAGCATGTTCACCAGGATGATGCCGGCCTGGGTGATGATGATGCCGGCGAAGGCCAGCGGCACCATCGACGCCGGGGCGAAGAAGACCATCAGCCCGCCAACGGCCATCAGGGCGGCGAAGGCGATGTAGCTCTTCTTCTTGCCGAACCTCTTCACCACGCGGGGCAGGAAGGCCGCGCCTCCGAAGGTCAGCACAATGTTGATGATGGAAATGACGGCGTACAGGCCCAGGGAGTGCAGGACGTCGCGGAAGTAGTAGATCTGCACTGTGGACAGGGCAAGGTAGCCGGTCAGGAACAGGAACGAGCTGATGCACAGCAGCAGCAGCGGCTTGTTGCCCTTCAGCGTCGCCAGGCTCTGCTTCATCGAGACCTTCGGGACTTCGCGGACCACCCGTTCCTTGGCCGTCGCGACGGTGAAGAAGTACAGCCCGGTGCCGAGCACTGCGAAAACGACCGTCAGGGTGGTGAACAGCGGCTGCAGGTTGACGCCGTGCACCATCAACGGGGCGATGAAAATGCCCAGGAAGGACCCGACGGCAACGGCACCGATGGTGCGCGCGCTGGCGAGTTTGGCGCGCTCGGTGGCGACCTGGGTCATGGCCCCGGCCAGGGAGCCGTACGGGATGTTGACCATACTGTAGGCCAGCCCCAGCAGGGTGTAGCTGACGTAGGCCCAGATCAGCATCCCGGTCTGGCCGATCTGCGGGATCGAGAAACTGGCCACGCTGAGCAGCAGCAGCGGGATGGAGCCGAACATGATGAACGGGCGGAACTTGCCGAATTTCCTGCTGTAGGTCCTGTCCACCATGCGCCCGGCGAAAATGTCCGAGAACGCGTCGAAGATGCGCACCACCAGCAGCAGGGTTCCCGCCGCGGCGGCGCTGATGCCCGCCACATCCGTGTAATACAGCAGCAGGAACATCGTGGCGGTGGTGAAGGCCAGGTTGTTCGCTGCGTCGCCAGCCCCGTAACCCAGAATGCTGAGCTTGGGCAGCGGCGTGAGCGCCGCATTGGATTCCGCCGGGGTCGGTGCCGGTGCGGGGGCTATCGGTTCTTTCGATGCGGTCATGGCCATGGTGGGCTCCTTTACCCGGGGCTCCTTGCGGAGCGGTGTTGCTGGTGGTGGGAATGCTTCAACTGCAGGCGATCCGGCGCGTCCCGTTCCGGGAGCGGCCGCTCGGTCCTGTGAAGTGCATTACATCCAGTAAAGCATTTCCGACAATATTTGGCAACCGTTTGCCAAATATTCTTTCGGACCGCCCCGGAACGCGGATCCGCCGGCGGCGCGGGTGGGGCTTCTCAGCCGACCTGGGCGGGATTGAACGCCCCGACGGCCGCCTGCAGGCGCTCCACGAGGCCGGTGTTGAGTCCCAGCTCCGGATCCAGCAGGGACAGCAGCGCCGGGACATCACCGCCGTCGGGCTCGGCCAGGGCCCTGGCAATGCCCCCGGCCGCCGCGTCGGAGACCGGCCGGCCCTGGTCGCGGGCGGAGCGCAGGAAGGCGACCCAGGCGGCAATCAGGCGCAGGGCGCCGGCGCCGCTGCGGTCTGCGGCCAGTTCCGCCGTCAATACCGGCACGGCCCGCATCCGGAGTTTGCTGGATCCCTCCATGGCGATCTGGGCCAGGAAGTGGGCGATCCTGCTGTTGGAGAAACGGCCCAGCAGCGCCTCGCGATAGGCGGGAAGGCCGAGCCCGTCGGCGGGCAGGTGCCGTTCGGCCTCGTCCCAGAACTCACCGATCCAGCTCCTGCATTCGGCGTCGCCGAGCGCCTCGGCGACGGTCTCGCAGCCGCGCAGCGAACCGGCGTAGGCCAGCAGCGAGTGGGCGCCGTTGAGCAGCCACAGCTTGCGGTTCTCGAACGGTTCGATGTCCTCGACAAAGGTGGCGCCGGCGGATTCCCAGTGCGGCCGCCCGGCCGGGAAGGAGCCGCTGAGGATCCAGTCCGTGAAGGGTTCGGTGACGACCGCGGCGTTGTCGAGGTAGCCGCCGCGGGCGGCGAGTTCCAGGTCGGCGTCGGTGGTGCGCGGGGTGATCCGGTCCACGGAGGTTCCGACAAAACTGATATTGCCGTCGATCCAGGTGGCCAGCGCCGGGTCGGCCGCGGCCGCGAGATCGCGGACGGCGGTCCGGGCGGCAGCGGCGTTATTCGCGAGGTTGTCGCAGGAGACGACGGCCATCGGTCCCGCCCCGCTGCGACGGCGCTGAGCCAGCGCCTGCACCAGCCGGCCCGCCGCCGTCGTTGCCCATCGCGGCTCTGCGGCACTGGCGGCCACGGCGGCCCGCAGGATTTCGACGTCGGCCACCACAGCCGGCAGGGTGAAATCGACGCCGCCCGCCGCGGTGAGGTTGTAGGCCGGTTCGGTGATGGTGAGGGTCACGATGGCAGTGGATTCCGCGGCGACCAGGGCCGCGAGCCGGGCGACGTCGGCGCCGTCGTTCGCCTCCACGATGGAGTGGACGACCTCGAAGCTGTCCCCGCCCCCCGACCGTTCGATCAGCGTGTAGAGCCCGTCCTGGGCCGCCAGGGTCACCGCGGCGTCGGGCCGCCGTCCGGTGAAGGCCGCTATCCCCCAGCCGGCCGCGTCGGCGGCGTGCTGGGTGTACCACGCCTGGTGGGCGCGGTGGAACGCGCCGAGGCCGAGGTGGACGATGCGGATGGGCGGGACCGGTTCGGTACTGCGCCGGTGCAGCAGTGCCGCGCTCACAGTTTGAAGGCCCTGCGCGGTGCGGCGTCGACGACGTCCACAATGATGGCGGCGGCCCGTTCCTCGGAGACCCGGCGTTCGGCGACCAGCCGGGCCAGGAAGCTAGCCTCGATGCGCCGGGACGTGTCGTGCCGCGCCGGGATGGAGCAGAACGCCCGGGTGTCGTCGATGAACCCGGAGGACCGGGAGAAACCCGCGGTCTCCGTCACGGCCGAACGGAACCGGAGCATCGCGTCGGGGGCATCCAGGAACCACCAGGGCGCACCGATGAAGACGGACGGGTAGAAGCCGGCCAGCGGCGCGATTTCCCGGCTGAAAGCCGTCTCGTCAATGGTGAACGGAATGAGGTGGAACCCGGGGGCGGAGCCGAAGTCCTCCAGCAGCGGCCGCAGCCCGTTCGTGTAGTCCACGGCAAAGGGAATGTCGTGGCCCGTGTCGGGCCCGTAGGCCTCAAAGGTCGGCCGGTGGTGGTTGCGGGCAACGCCGGGATGGATTGTCATCACCAGTCCGTCCTCGGCGGACATCCGGGCCATCTGGTAGGTCATGTGCGCCTCGAAGATGTCGGCCTCGGCGGCTGTCGCCTCGCCGCGGCGGCCCTTGTCGAAGAGGTCTTGGGCGTCGGCGCCGTCCAGCCTGAGCGTCAGCGGCGCGCGCGTGCCGTGATCGGCGGAGACCGCCCCGTGCCCGATAAAGTACTGCCGGCGGTTGGCCAGGGCCCGGAGATAACCGGGAAAGCCTGCCTGCCCGTCGCCGGCCGCGGCGATGAGCCGCTCGACGTTGTCAGGGAATTCCGCATGGCCGAACTTGATGTAGGCGTCCGGGCGGAAGGTGGGCAGCACCCGGCCGGTAAAGTCCGCGTCGGCCGCGAGGGCCGCATGCGCGGCCAGGTCATCGAGCGGATCGTCGGTGGTGGCCAGGACTTCGATATTGAAGTCGGTGAACAGGCGGCGGGGCCGGAACTCCGGCTCCGCCAGCCGGGCGCTCAGCGCGTCGTAGAGCGCGTCGGCCGCGGCGGCAGAGGGGTCGCGGTCCAGGCCGCTGAGGTCGAGGCGGAAGACGTGCTCGAATTCCTGCCGGATCCAGTAGCCGGAGGCCGTTCCGTCGAACGCCGGCCACGCCTTGCAGAATTCCTGCCAGGCCACGCGCGGCTCGGCCGTCGGATTCGGTCCCATCCGCAGCCTGTCCAGCCCGACGCCGCCGGCGTGGATGAGCCGGGTGACGTAGTGGTCCGGAGTCACGAGCAGCGTGGCCGGGTCCGGGAACGGTGTGTCCTCCAGCAGCATGCGAGGATCGACGTGTCCGTGCGGCGAGAGGATCGGCAGCCGTTCCACGAGGCCAAAGAGGCTGCGGGCGATTTTCCTGGTGCCGGGATCCGCGGGCAGGAGCCTGTCCGGATCGGCTGCAATCGACTGTGACATAGATCAATCTTCGGTCCGCGGTCCCGGTTTGTCAACCGGTTGCCAAAAATTGCCTAAAGATCTATTTCGCGGGCGGCCGTCCCGTGGAACCCCGCAGCACGAGCGAGGTGACCAGGGCGGCCGAGGGGAGCCGGCCGTGCGCCTCGTTGAGGTCGAGGAGAATACGCTGCAGGGCATCCTGGCCGGATTCATGCAGCGGCGAGCGGATGGTCGACAGGGGCGGAGTCGTGAAATCGGAACCGAAAATGTTGTCAAAACCCAAGATGCTCAGGTCGTCCGGTATGCGGATGCCGGCCAGCTGCAGTTCCTGCATGAGGCCGATGGCCATGAGGTCGTTATAGCAGAACACCGCGGTGGCGCCGCTGTCGAGCACGGCGGCGGCAGCCCGGCGTCCGCCGTCGAGCGTCGGCACCCCGGAGGCGACCTCGCTCACTGTCAGGCCTGACCACCGGCAGCGGGCCTGGATGCTCTCCCAGCGCCGCGCCGACATCCAGGACCGTTCGGGTCCGGCAACATAGGCCACACAGCCGTGTCCCAGCGCCGCCAGATGGCGCACCGCGTCCGTGACCCCGACGTCGGTGTCCGCAACCACCGAATGCACGCCCTCGACCAGGCGGTTGATGACGGAGACCGGCTTGTTCGCCGCGAGGTCCCGGATCTGCTGGTCCGACAGCCGGGGACTGGCAAGGATGATGCCGTCCACGGTGGCCAGCATGCGCCGGGCCGCGGTCAGCTCCGTGTCGGCAGATTCCGCGGACTCCGCGAGCACGAGGGTGTAGTCGCCGTCGGCGGCCGCCTGCTCGGCACCGCGGATCACGTCGAAATAGGCCGGGTTGGTGATGTCCGAAACGATCAGGCCGACGGTGCGGGTCCGGCCGGTCGGCAGGGCACGGGCAAAGACGTTCACCTGGTAGTTCAGCTCCGCGGCGGCGTCCTCGATGATCTTTTGCGTCTTGGCGCTCACCCTGCCGGGTTTCGTCAGGGCGCGGGACACGGTGGAGGGATTGACCCCGGCGAGCCTGGCGATGTCGTAGATGGTTGCCGCGGACTTGGCGCCGCGGACGGTTCCCTCCTCGGCGCCGGTCCCCGCCTGTGCCCTGCTGGTAGTGCTCACTCGTCCTCCACGTTCGTTGTCCCTCCACATCGTAGCCCGCGCCGGTCCGGCATTTTGCGGTGCCGGACCGGCGGGCGGGCCGGCGGGCGGGAGCGGGACGGAGCGGGACGCGGCGGAACGGCTAGGCGCGCTCGGGGTACTTCCCTTCCTTGCGGATCCGCTGGTTCAGCAGTTCCAGGTATTCATCCTCGTCGAAGTCGAGCGGGACCTCGGCGCCCTTCCAGCTGGAGAGGTGGATGGCGTTGGCGAGCCGGACTCCGTTGATGCCGTCCGAGCCGGGGGCCAGCAGCGGCGTGCCGTCCAGGATGTTGGCGGCGAAATTCTCCAGCACGCCGGCATGCTGGGCGCCCCAGGCCGAGTCGAATTCGATGACCTCCTCGGTCAGGAAGTCGTCCATGTCCAGCTGTCCGCGGAACAGCTTGCCCACGTCCTCCGGCCCCATGCTGTCGCTGAGTTCGCGTTCGGGCTTCTTCAGCCGTGTGACGGTGGCCCGTTTGCTCTCCTCCACGACAATCTTGCCCTGGTCGCCGAGGATCTCGAAGCGGTCCGTTCCTGTCAGGTCGTGGGTGGCGGTGACGAAGGTTCCGGTAACGCCGTTTCCATAGTCGACGACGGCGGTCACCTCGTCTTCCGTGGCGATGTCCCGGCGGAAGCCGTAGGAGACCTTGGCGAAGACCGACGTCGGTACTCCGCAGATCCACTGCCAGAGGTCGAGCTGGTGCGGCGCCTGGTTGACGAGCACGCCGCCGCCTTCGCCGCCCCAGGTCGCGCGCCAGGCGCTCTGGTTGTAGTAGCCCTGCGGCCGCCACCAGGTGGTGATGATCCAGTTGGTCCGGCGGATCGCGCCGATTTCGCCGTTGTCGACGATCTCCTTCAGCCGCTTGTAGAGCGGGTTGTTCCGCTGGTTGAACATGATGCCGAAGGTCAGTTCCGGCTTCGTCGCCGCGAAGGCGTTGAGCTCCTTGACCTGCTTGGTGTACACGCCGGCAGGCTTCTCCACCAGCGCGTGGATGTTGTTCTTCAGCGCGGCAATGCCGATTTCCGGGTGCAGGTAGTGCGGAACGCAGGTGACGACGGCGTCCACGTCGCCGCTGGTGATCATGTCCAGGTAGTCGTCGTAAAACGGAACGTCCGGGTAGGTTCCGGCGGCCGCCGCCTTCTTGGCGGGGTCGGTGTCGCTGATGGCGCCGATAACCATGTTGGGCACCTGGCCGCCGGTAATGAATCCGGCGTACATACTGCCCTGGGCGCCGAGGCCGATGATGCCGAGGCGGACTGGATTGCTCATGATGGTATCTCTTTCGTTGCTGGTTGGGGTGGAGGCGGGCCGGGTCCTAGAACAGGTCGCCGTGGCCGAGTGCCTTGAGATTGTCGTAGGAGGTCTGCAGCGCTTCCCAGACGGTGCGTCCGTACAGCTCGTCCTGCTCGACCAGGAGGTATTGCGCCCCGGCGGCTTTGGCTGCGGGGATGATGGACGCGAAGTCGAGGTTGCCCTCGCCGACCTCGGCGAACTGGACGACGTTGCGGAACTCGTTCATGAACGCCTGGAACTCGCCTTGCTCCAGTAGGGCGAATGCCGATTCGGGCAGCATGCCGATCCGATAGTCCTTGAGGTGCACCATGGCGGTCCGGCCGGCGTACTTCTCGATCGTGCGCACGGGGTCCTGGCCGCCGCGCTGGACCCAGTGGACGTCGATCTCCAGGCCTATATCGGGCGACTGGTCCGCGATGATGTCCAGCAGGTATTTGCCGTCAAATTTCGCGAACTCGATGTGGTGGTTGTGGTAGTACAGGCTGATGCCCTGGTCTTTCAGGCGGAGCGCGAAGTCGTTTGCCTGTTTGGCGAAGTCGATCACGGTGTCCACCGACTTCATGGCGGGGAACGGCAGCATGCCGATGCGCAGCAGCGTGGTATCCAGCCGCCTGGCGTCGTCGACGATCTTGTCGAAGTCCTCGCGGAGCGAATCCCCCGGCCTGCCGACGGGTTTTTCGACCATCACGGACAGGGCGGCGATGTCCACGCCCAGTTCGCTGCGGCTGCGGCCGAGCTCGGCGACGTTGTCCGCCGTCATCGGGATCTGCGAAATCTCCACAGCGTGGTAACCGATGTCCGTGACCTTACGCAGCGTCTCGAAGGCGCCGACCTCCGCGAAGCTGTCCTTGAGCATCATTGCCTGTACACCGATTGTTGCCATGCTATTGGTCTCCTCTTGTGTGTTCGTCCGTGCCGGTCAAATGACCGCGCCGGACTGTTCGTTCGCCTGCCGCTGCAGTTCGAGCAGCCGGTGCCGGTCCGCACGCCGCTGTTCCTGCCGGTCCGGATCCGGCACCGGGGAAGCGAGCAGCAGCCGTTGGGTGTACGGGTGTTCCGGGTTGACAGTGACCTGCTCCGCCGGTCCCTGTTCCACGATTTCGCCGCGGTACATGACCGCCACCCGGTGGCTGATGTGCCGGACGACGTCCAGGTCGTGGGATACGAAGAGGTACGAGACGCCGGTGTCGCGCTGGATCTGCAGGAACAGATCGAGCACCACGGCCTGGGTGGAAAGATCGAGGGCGCTGACCGGTTCGTCGCAGACAATCAGTTTCGGCGACAGGGCCAGGGCGCGGGCGATGGCCACGCGCTGCCGCTGGCCGCCGCTGAACTCCCGGGGCAGCCGATTGATTGCGTCGGAGGGCAGGCCGACCTGGTCCAGCAGCTCGCGCACGCGTTTGCGCGCCTGCTGCCCGGACTTTCCCTGCACTGTCAGCGGCTCCGCGAGGATCGCGCCGACGTCCAGCGACGGATTCAGGGAGGTGTAGGGGTCCTGGAACACCACCTGCAGGTCACGGCTCAGCGGCCGGCGCTGGCGGCGGGAGGCACGACTGATGTCCTGCCCGTCGAACGTGATGGTGCCGGCGGTCACGGGAGCCAGGCCCAGGACCGCCCGGCCGAGCGTGGTCTTCCCTGAGCCGGATTCTCCGACCAGGCCCAGGGTCTCCCCTGGTGCGATGGAGATGCCGATATCGGTCAGCGCCCGGAAAGGTTTGGCCCTGAATCCCTTACCCGGGTACTCGACCACCAGCGAATCAACGCTCAGCAGCGTTCCGTCCTGGTTCCTGCCCGCAGTGTGCTGCAGCTCGGTGGTACTCATGATGAAACCTCCTCGGTCTGTCCTGCGGCGGTACCTGCGGCGACCAGCATGGTCATCGGTTCCTTACCCTCCAGCATGGAGTCCAGCAGCGTGCGGGTATAGGGGTCCGCGGGGTTGGACAGAATGTCCCGCACCGGGCCCTCCTCCACCAGCCTGCCGTTTTGCATGACGACGACGCGGTCACACAGATCCGCGACGACGCCGAAGTTGTGGGTCACCAGGACCACGCCCATCGTGTACCGGGCCTGCAGATCCCGCAGCAGATCCAGTACCTCCGCCTGCACGGTGACGTCCAGGGCTGTGGTGGGCTCGTCGGCGATCAGCAGGTCAGGATTGCAGCTGACCGCCCCGGCAATCAGGACGCGCTGGGCCATACCGCCGGACACCTCATGCGGATAGGCCGCGAACGTCCGCTCCGGGTCGTTGATCCCCACAATGCCCAGCAGCTCCAGCGCCCGGGCCCTGGCCTGGCTGCGCGGGATTCCCAGCACCTTCACCATCGGACGGACCAGCTGGTGCCCGATAGTGAAATTAGGATCCAGGTTGCTCATCGGCTCCTGCGGAATGTAGGCGATGCGCTTCCCCCGCAGTGCCGCCATCCGTCCCTGCGAGAGGCGTCCGCCTTCCGCGGAGACGAGCGGGACCCCGTCAAAGACCACCGTGCCGCCGGTAATCTCCGCCTCGTCCGGCAACAGCCCGAGAATGGAGAACGCCGTCTGCGTCTTACCCGAACCGGATTCCCCCACAATGCCGAGCACTTCGCCACGGTCCACGTGCAGCGAAACGTCCGATACCACTGTTTTGATCCGGCCGCCGGGCTGCGGGTAGCCCACACCCAGCCCGGTGACCGTCAGCAGGTGCCCGGCCGAATCCGCGCCCGCACCGATACGCTCCGCACCCGTGTTGGTGTTGGCGCCGGTGGCGGCTTGGCTCGACGGACTCCGCCGGGCGCCCCGTTTGATTTTTGCCGGCTTAGGTGAATCCTCCAACGCATCACGGAGAGCGTTGCCCAAGACGACGAAGGCCCCGATGGTCAGGGAAATAGCGATGGCCGGCCAGACCGCCAGAACCGGGCTGGTAAAGATGTTGATGAAGCCTTCGTTGAGCATCACGCCCCAGGTGGGAGTCTGCGGATCGCCCAGACCCAGGAATTCCAACGTGGCCTGGATGGAGATCGCGATGCCGCACACGATCGAGGTCTGGATGATCAGCGGCGCACGCACCACAAAGAGGATGTGACGGCCGATAATGCGTCCATTGCTCAGTCCCGCGACCCGGGCCGCGTCCACATAGAGTTCGTTGCGGACGGTCTGCACCGTGGTCCTGGTCAGCCTGAAAATCCCGGGGGACATCAGCACACCAAAGACGGTCATCGAAATCCACACGCTCTTGCCCAGCGCAGCACTGGCCGCCAACAGGATGATGATGGCCGGCAGGGACATCAGGACGTTGGTGAACCAACTGGCCACCGAATCGAACCAGCCGCCGAAGAAGCCTGCCGTCAGCCCGGACGGAAGGCCGATGACCACCGCCACGGCCGCGGCAAGCGCCGCCGCGATCAGGGTGCTTCGAGCGCCCACGATCAGGCGGCTGAAGACGTCCCGGCCGGCACTGTCCGTGCCGAGCAGGTTCGCGCCGCCGGGGGTTTGCAGCGCAGTGCTCAGTGACGCATGGTTGGGGTCGAAGGGAGCCACGCAGGGTCCGATGATCGCCGCGATCACCATAATTGCCAGGAAAGTCACTGCAGCGACACCAAGCGGATTACGCCACAGACGACGCAGGACGCCGCTTCGGGCGCTTTCTTCGAGCTGCTCGACTTTCAAGTTCGCAATAACGTCGGTCATGACACACGCGCCTTCGGATTCAGCCAACCGACCACGAGGTCGACCAGCAGATTGACGATCACAACGATCAGGACGATGTACACCACAACGCCCATCAGTACGGGCATATCGCCCTGGGTCGTGGACTGCAGCGCCAAAAACCCCATCCCCGGCAGCGCGAAGATCTGCTCAATCACCACCACTCCGCCGAGCATGTTGATGAACTGCAGCGACAGGACGGTCAACCCGGCCGGAGCGGCGCCGCGGAGCACGTGCCGGAAAAGGACCTCCCGCGGTGACAGTCCCCGGCTGCGCAAGGTGCGGACGTAGTCCTTCGACAGCACCCCGATGGTCGCACTGCGCACCTGCTGCGCGGTGGAGGCAATCGCTCCGATCGCCAGCGCCACGACGGGCAGCACCAGCGATCCTGCCCAGCCGCCCGGGCTGTCACCCAGCGGGATATACCCGGTGGCAGGGAACCAGTGCAGGCTGATGGCAAACACCGTCACCACGACGATGGCGATCACAAACTGCGGAACTGCGGCCCCGGCAATCGAAACCACCTGAAGCACCCGGTCCACCCAGCCGCGGCGCACGGCCGCGGCAATGCCAATCAGGGTGGAGAGAACGGCGACGATGACGATGGTGACAACCACCACCGAAAGGGTCGTGGGCAGCCGGTCCAGAATGCTGCCGACCACCGGCTGGCTCGTGAACCAGGATGCGCCGAAGTCCCCGTGGACGATTCCGCCGAGCCAGTGCAGATAACGGCTCACCAGCGGCTGGTCCAGGCCCAGCTCAATCTGCTTCTGATGAACCTGCGCCTGGGTCGCGGTCTCGCCCAGGATATTGCGGGCAACATCGGTGGCGGAGAAGTACAAGAGGAAGAACGTCAACGTCGAGACGACGAAGAGAACAACAACACCGGAAACAATCCGGCGAATGATAAAGGAAACCATTTCTGCTCCGTAGTCAGCTGGTTCAGCAGGCCGCTGGGGTCCCGCAGCAGCGGGACCCCACCGAGCTACTTCTTTGGCGCGTAGTTATAGATAGAAGGAACAGCCTGCCGGGCCTGTGGGACCGTGGTGGTGTTCTTATCCGTGAAGAAGGTGAAGTCCGGCCGGTAGAACGGCGCGAACCAGGCCTGGTCGGTGATGTACTTGTTCAGGTCCTTGGCGGCCTGGGCCTGGTCCGACTCGGTGCCCTTCTGGACCGCGTCGATGAACGAGGCGACCTTCGGGTCAGTCGTGTGGAACGGGTTGTAGGTCGCATTGGGGGTAAGGATCTGGTTGGCCGCCGTCCACGGGGAGCCTTGGAAGAGGGAGAACCATGCCACGGACCACTTGCCCTGGATCATGCTGGAAATGAAGTCCGCCGCAGCTACATTCACCCAGTCGACCTTGATGCCCACATCGGAGAGGTTCTGGCCAATGCCGGCAGTCAGGGCCGGATCCATAAAGCCGGCCACGTTCGGCATGCTGACCGTGAAGCCGCTGCCGAAGCCCGCATCGGCCAGCAGTTTCTTGGCCTTGGCCGGATCATACGGGTAGGCGCTGTCAAGGGTCTTGTCGTAGGCATCCGTGGTGGTGCCGAAGACCTGGCTGGTGGTGGTGCCCAGCCCCTTGGCGACCTGCTTGAGCAGGGAGTCCTTGTCAATGGCGTAGTTGATGGCCTGGCGGACGCGGACATCTTTCAGCGCAGGAACCATCTTGCCGTCCCGGTCATAGAACAGCAGACCCTGCCAGTCGGTGCCGAACTTGTATTCGGTCATACCGGCGTTCTTGGCCTGTGCCTCCGACTTGGCCGTCACCGTGGCGGCGTTGACCTGGCCCGACAGCAAGGCGTTCAGCGTCGCGGTGGTGTCCGTAATCGGTTTGACGACGATCTTGTCATAGACCTGCAGGGAGGGGTCCCAGTAGTCCTTGCTCTTGACGAAGGTATAGGTGGAACCGGCCACCGTAGCCGAGGCATCCAGGGTGTAGGGTCCGCTGCCGACCGGAGCCGTGGCAATCTTGCCGGCGTCAATCGCTTTGGGGCTGGCAATGAAGCCGTCCGCGTTGGCCAGGTTGTCCAACAGCGAGGGATCCGGAGCCTTGAGCGTGAGTACGACCGTCGCGGGATCCTTGACGTCGACGCTTTGGACCAGCGCGATAGTGGAGGCATCAGGACCGTTACCGGTGCGGAAACGGTCAAGGTTGATCTTGACGGCGTTGGCATCAAGGGTGGTCCCGTCGCTGAACTTCACGCCGCTCCGTAGGCTGAGCGTCAGCACGGTCTTGTCTGTGTTGTACTCCCATTTCGTTGCCAGCATGGGCACCAGGGAACCGTCCGGCTTCCTGCGCATCAGCGAATCGTAGACCGGCTGGTCGTACTGGAGATAGTGGCCAATGTGGGCCTGTGCCGGGTCGAACGACTTCACATCGACCAGGGCCGCAAGTGTCAGCGTGCCGCCGTGTGCCTGGCTCCCGCCGGGCGCGCCAGCATTGGAGCCGCCGCCGCAGGCGGACAGCGCGAGAGTGGCTGCCGCGAATGCCGCAACAACTGCGGCTTTTGGACCTAACTTCATCGTTGGCTCCTGTTTTCGTGAGTAGAAGTGCCGGTAAGACGAGAATGTGTCTTACGACACATCAACCTCTGGAAATTAGAATACCGTCGTTGGCATCATTTGGCAACCGATTGTCAAAAGAATGACAATGAATTTCTTTTCCAACGAGCTATGCCCAGTGTTTAGCCGGTATTCGGAACTCGGGAAGGCGGCATCCGGCTGCCGCGCACCGCCTGTCAGCTGACGATATCGCCCAGGTCCGGGTAGTTCTGGCGGTAGAGATCCTTGATGATGAACAGCGATTTGGCGGCTTCGGCCGGGTCGATCCAGAACGCTCCCGGGGCCTGGAGCTGCGCATAGAAGTCCCTGATCAGCAGTTCATGGGACGCTCCCCAGTAGGCCCGCCAGCCGGCCTTGGCCGCGCGTTCCGGCACGACCTCGATGCGGCCGTCGGCGTATCGGACTGTCAGGTCGCCGGACAGGCTGAGCACGGCCTCCTCGGTCACGACCTCGAGGGTGACCGGGGAGTTGACGACATTCGCCAGCGTGGCGTAAAAGACGCTGCGGGCGCCGTTCGCATGGTCCAGCACCAGCTCTGCGGTGTCCTCGACCTCGATGGCGTCCCCCAGGACATGGGTCGCCGTCCGCCCGGTGACAGCACTCACCTCGCCCACCAGCCACTGCAGCAGGTCCAGCGTATGGATGGCCTGGTTCATCATCAGGCCCCCGCCCCCGTCGGCCCAGGTGCCGCGCCACGGGCTGCTGCGGTAATAGTCGGCCGTGCGGGTCCACTTAACAGTGGCGGAGCAGCCCAGCACGGCACCCAGAGTCCCGCCGGCCAGCAGCTCGTACATGGCCTGCGAGGTCGCGTTGTAGCGGTTTTGAAAACAGACCGCGATCTTCGCGGTGCTGCGCGCTGCCGCCTCGATCACCCGCCGCCCGTCGGCCGCGGTGGAGGCCAGCGGCTTTTCCGTCAGGACGTTCACCCCGGCGTCGAGGGCGTCCACGGCAAGGGCCGCGTGCTGCGAATGCGGGGTGCAAAGGTGGACCACGTCCGGCCGTACCGAGCTGAGCAGCTCCCGATGGTCGGCGAAGCCGGGTACTCCGTACCGGGCTGACGCCGCCGCCAGCCTGCCGCCGTCGACGTCGCAGACCGCCACCAATTCGGCGTCGGCGATGTTCTCCACCGCCTCGAAATGGACACTGGACACGTCGCCGCAACCGATGATTGCCACCCTGGTCATGCGTTCTCCTTCCGCGGGCACCGTCGCCCGTCCCTGCGTGCTGGCCGCCGGAAGCCCGGCGGCACCTACGTTGGCGTGCAGCCTAGGACAGCCGCACGCCGATTCGGTCGGTCAGGACCCGGAAGGCCCGCGCGGCCTCGCCGAACGCCATCGGCCCGGAAAAACCACCGAGTTCATGGGCGCTGGCCAGATGGGGCTCCAACGACGCGAAGCCGGTGTAGCCGTCGTCGCGCAGGGCCGTCAGGGTCTCCAGGAGTTCTCCGTCGCCGTGTCCGGCTGGAACGACGTCCCCCGTAGCGGCCACGGCATCCTTGACCTGCAGGTATTCGAGGTACGGCCGGAGCAGGGCATAGGCCTCGCTGAACGGCTTGGTCCCGACCTGGACGAAATTGGCGTTGTCCCAGGCGGCACGCAGCGCCGGCGAGTCCACGGACTCCAGCAGGTCCAGGACCCGTTCGGGGGTGTCCCCATAGATGTCTTTCTCGTTCTCGTGCAGCAGGACGACGCCGGCCGCTTCGGCTTCCGCGGCCAGCAGCCTCAGCCGCTCAATCACCGCGTCCCTGACGTCCGCCGGCTGCTGGCCCTCGGCGGGATAGAAGGAAAAAATCCGGATATAGCGGGCGTCCAAGGCCTTGGCGACGGCGATGACTCTGCGCAACCGCTCCACTTCGTGGCTGGGCGGGAGGCTGGCCGGGACCTTTCCGATGGGACTGGCAACGGCCGAAACCGCGAGGCCGGCGCCATCGAGGATGGACTTCAGTTCCGCCACCCGGGACGGTTCCAGCTCGACGACGTTGATCCCCCAGGCGCTGCGCACCTCGATGTGACTTGCCCCCAGCGCCAGCAGCACCGCGGCCTGTACCGCGGGGTCCGGATCCACCTCGTCGCCGAATCCGGACAGTGTCCAGCTAACGTCTCGGTTGGCAGTCATCATCGGCCTCCAGCTCCGCGCCCCGCAGCGGTGGCGCTCTCTTCCAGTATTACCCCCGAGCATAGGCCGGTGGCACGGATATGACAACCGATTGCCAAATTGTTTGAAACGCGGTAGCTTTACAGGGCGGCGACTGTGCCGTTCATCACAGGGTTTCATCACGCAGGGGCCGGGGGCATCGACCGGCGCCCCGGACCCAGACGCTCAGAGAGGAGCGGTCCATGGCAGTGCCAGTAAGCTCCGCCCCCGATAGGCCCGCGACCATCCATGACGTGGCCGCCCTGTCCGGAGTGGCCGCGTCCACCGTTTCGCGGGCCCTGTCCACCCCGCAGCGGGTGAACTTCCGCACCCGCCTGCGGATCGAGGAGGCCGCGGCCCGGTTGAACTACATCCCGAACTCGCAGGCCAAAGCCCTGAGTTCCGGCCGGACCGGCGCCGTTGCCGTGCTGGTCGCCGACATTACGAACCCGTTCTTTTTCGACATCATCCGCGGCGCACAGCTCCAGCTCAAGGCCGCCGGCTACACCCAGTTGCTGGTGGACACCGAGGAATCCGGCGAGGTGGAGGCATCCACCCTGGAGCAGCTGCGCCGGAGCGCCGACGGGGTGATCCTGACCGCCTCCAGGCTCAGCGATGAGGCCCTGTCCATCGCCGCAACCAAGATTCCCCTGGTGACCATTAATACGGAAATCCCCGGCGTGGCTTCGGTGGTGCTGGATACGCCGTCGGCCACGAACCAGGCCCTTGATCACCTGATGTCACTGGGACACCGCCGGATTGCCTACATTGCGGGCCCGGACGCGTCACGGTCCAACCAGCGACGGTGGACGGCGCTGTCCGCAGCCGCCGAGGAACGCCAGGTGCAGATCACCCGGTTGGGCGGCTTCTCGCCGCGGACGTATTCCGGCGCCGCGGCAGCGGATGCGGCCGTGCACAGCGGCGTCAGCGCGTGCATCGTCTTCAACGACCTGATCGCCATCGGCATGCTGCAGCGGCTGCGGGAGCGCGGGGTCGCCGTGCCGGCGGAGATGTCGATCGTGGGCTGCGACGACATTTTCGGCTCGGACTTCTGCAGCCCTCCCCTGACCACCGTGACGGCGCCGGTGGAGCAGGCCGGGCGGACGGCGGTGACGCTGCTGCTGAGCCAGCTCAAACCCGGCGTGGGCAACGACAGGCGGCACCTCGCCGTGTTGCCGACCCACCTGACGATCCGTGGTTCAACGGGCCCGGCCCCTGACACAAGGACGTAACACGCCGGTAGTACGCTTGGCGGATGCGTGAATTACAGGCCGAAATCATCAGGGAAATGGGCGTCAAGGCGCAGATCGATCCCGCCGCCGAAGTACGCACCCGGGTGGCGTTCCTCAAGGACTACCTCAGGGCCACGGGCGCCCGCGGCTTCGTGCTCGGGATTTCCGGCGGCCTGGATTCCACCCTGGCCGGCCGGCTGGCCCAGCTCGCCGTCGAGGAGCTGGCGGCAGAAGGCACCGAGGCGGACTTCATGGCCGTGCGCCTGCCCTACAACGTCCAGGCCGACGAGGACGACGCCGCGGCCGCACTGGCATTCATCCGGCCCAAGACCGCCATGACCTACAACGTGGCGCCGGCGGTGGACGGCTTCGAGGGTGAGTACGCCCGCACCACCGGCGAATCCCTGTCCGACTTCACCAAGGGCAACATTAAGGCCCGCGCCCGGATGGTGGCCCAGTACGCCGTCGCCGGCCAGCACAACCTGCTGGTGGTCGGCACCGACCACGGCGCCGAATCGGTCACCGGATTCTTCACCAAGTACGGCGACGGAGGCGCGGACGTCCTGCCGCTCTTCACCCTGAACAAGCGCCAGAACCGCGCGCTGCTGCGTGAACTGGGCGCCCCCGGGCGGCTCTGGAACAAGGTCCCGACCGCCGACCTGCTGGACGGCCGGCCCGGCCGCACGGACGAGGACGAGCTGGGCCTGACCTATGACCAGATCGACGACTATCTGGAGGGCAAGGACGTGCCCGCGGCGGCGGCGGAGTCCATTGAGCGCCGGTTCCTGGCGACGCGGCACAAACGCACCGCACCGGTCACCCTGTCCGACGGGTGGTGGCGGTAAGGGCTTGCCATCGTGGGTAAGTTAAAGGGGTGAAGATTGCGACCTGGAACGTCAATTCCCTCCGTGCCCGCGCCGACCGCGTCGAGGCGTGGCTGCAGCGCAGTGACGTCGATGTCCTGGCCATGCAGGAAACCAAGTGCAAGGACGAGAACTTCCCCTGGGAGCTGTTCGAAAAGAACGGCTACGAGGTGGCTCACTTCGGCCTGAGCCAATGGAACGGCGTCGCCATCGCCTCCCGGGTGGGGCTCGACGACGTCGAACGCACCTTCGGCGGCCAGCCCGCCTTTGGCAAGGGCGGCAAGGACCCCGCCCAGGAGGCCCGCGCGGTCGCCGCCACCTGCAACGGCGTGCGTGTCTGGAGCCTGTACGTTCCGAACGGGCGCGCCCTGGACGATGAGCACATGCCGTACAAGCTGCAGTGGCTCGACGTGCTCAAGGACCGGGCCGCGGGCTGGCTGGCGGCGGACCCGCAGGCCCAGATCGCGCTGGTGGGCGACTGGAACATTGCCCCGCGCGACGAGGATGTCTGGGATATCGACTACTTCCGCGCCGAGGGCCTGACCCACGTCAGCCCGGGTGAGCGGGCAGCGTTCCGGGCCTTCGAGGATGCCGGATTCGCCGACGTCGTCCGCCCCCACCATCCCGGCCCCGGCGTCTACACCTACTGGGACTACACCCAGCTGCGCTTTCCCAAGAAGGAGGGCATGCGGATCGACTTCGTGCTGGCCTCCCCCGCCCTGGCCGCGCGGGTCGCGGGCGCGGCGATCGACCGCGAGGAGCGCAAGGGTAAGGGCGCCTCCGACCACGCCCCCGTGATTGTCGAGCTGGACTGAGCCATGGGAGGGCACCGTGGCTAACGGTCTGTACCTGGGCGGTCTGAGCCTGCCGTACCTCTCCAGCCTGCGGATCTTCCTGCCCGAAACGAACTTCACCGCGATGGAAATGCGGTACATCGAGGAGGCGCTGGAACGGAACCGGGACCGGGTCAGCACGGACGCCCAGGAACTGATGGACAGCTTCGGGCGGATCACCCGCGCCAGCGGAGACCCGATGCCCACGGCCGCCGTCGAGCGCGTACGCACGTTCCGCTGGGGCGAGGAATCGCCCCTGCTGTACTGTCCCAGCCAGCACGTCCTGCGCAGCGTCGACGCCTCGGGCGCGTTCGCCACCGGCCGGACCCGCCAGCTGGCCAGCCTGTCCCTCCGCGCGGAGGATGTGGCCAGGCTGCACGAACGCCGCGCCGCGGACCCGCGCACCAGCGGCGCGGTGCTGACCCGGACGGCGAACTGGGGCATCCCGTTCACCTGGTTTGTCCTGGTCGACGAGGGCGACAGGACGGAAGTGCTCCGCTCGTCCGGGCGCATCCTGACCGTGCGGATCCAGGTCCCGTACCCGGTCGCGTATGAACGGCTCTCCGCGGCCAAGGAGCTGCTGGGCCGGGCAGCCCCGGAGCTGGACCTGTTCGAGGAAATCGAAGAGATGGACGAATGGCTGGAGGGCCTGCCGGCGGACGCCGCCATGGAACTGGACTACGGGCCCGTGGCCAACAGACTTTACCCGGACGACTCCCCCTCCGACGTGCGGATGGGCCTGGAGTGCCTGGCCGAGGGCGACTCGACGGGCGCCGCCGCGGCGTACCGCAGGCTGGCCTCGCGCTGGATGCCGGTCCGCCAGCTCTCCCGCTCCTCCTGACCCAACTGGGTCGCAGATAACGCAGCTAAAACCGGTCTAAACGGGCATTATCTGCGACCCAGTTGGGGCGGGGCGGTGGAGCCTCGGATGACGAGGTGGTGCGGCGCCACGGCATCGGTGATGCCGGACCCGGTCCCGGACAGCTCGGTCAGCAGCATCCGTCCGGCCAGCGCGCCCTGGGCGAGCGGATCCTGGCGGATCGTGGTGAGCCCGGCGGCCTCGGAGAAGTCATGGTCATCGATGCCGATCACGGAGAGATCCTCCGGGACCCGGATGCCGCGCCGGTGCGCCTCGAACATCAGCCCCAGGGCCACCTCGTCGGACCCGCAGAAGACGGCGGTCGGCAACGGCCCCGGGCCGTCAAAGAGGCGGCGGGCCGCCGTCACCCCGTTGCGCACCGTGTATTCGCCGCCCACGTCCCACTCCGGCCGGGCGGCGATGCCCGCGGCCGCGAGCGTGGCCCGGAACGCGGCGCTGCGGATTCCCGGAACCGTGAAGCGGTGCTCCTCCTCCGCTGTGCCGTGCAGTTGGGCGATGTCCCGGTGGCCGAGGGAGATCAGGTGCTTGGTGGCCTCCTCGGCGGCGAGCGCGTCGTCGATCCGGATGCTGGCGCAGCCGCGTACGGCACCGCCGACGGCGACCAGCGGCACCTCTGTCCGGTGCAGATGGTCCAACTCATCAGGGGTCAGGCGGAGGCAGAGCACCACCAGGGCGGCGATCTGCTTGCGCATGATGTTGCGGTCAAAAAGACGCTGCCGCCCCTCCCCCGAGCGGCCCAGGCTGAACAGGAGCAGCGAATACGACTGGGTCCGCAGCTCCTGCTCCAGGCCCTCGATGGCACGGCCGAAATACCAGCGGTCCACATAAGGGGCAAGCACCCCGATGGTCCGGGTGCGGCCGGAGGCCAGATTGCTGGCCGAGGGCGAGGCAACATAGCCCAGCTCGTCGGCCACGGCGAGGATCCGGGCCCGGGTCGCCTCGTTCACCCGGGGCAGCCCGCGGATGGCCCGCGAGACGGTGGCCGTCGAAACGCGGGCGGCCGCCGCAACGTCATCAATACTTACCGCCACAGCCCTGCCTTCCGTTTCATGGCCCCGACCCTCCGCCGTGGACGTCGGCTAGACTCCCGTTCCCCGCCGCCGGCCGATCCTGGCCGGCAGGCTGCGGCGCAGCCGCAGCATGCCCCAGATGCCGGCCACCACGGCTAGCAGGCCCATGGCCCAGCCCAGCGCAGGCTGGCCGGTGACCTCCATCCACACGGTGATGCCTAGCAGCAGCACGCCCCAGAACGAGAGGAACCCGATGATGATGTCGAAGTCCTCACCGGAGCGGTGCCGGTTTGCTGCCGCTCCCTTGCTCACTTGACGGCTCCCGCGGTCAGGCCGGCAACGATCTTGCGCTGGAAGACCAGCACCAGGATGACTAGCGGGATGGTGACGACGGTTCCGGCGGCCATCACGGCGGTGTACGGTTCCTGGTGCGGCTGCGCACCGGCGAACTGGGCGATGGCCACCGTGACGGGCTGGGTGGCATCGCTGGAGAGCTGGCTGGCGATCAGGAACTCGTTCCAGGCCGAGATGAACGCCAGGATGGCCGTCGTGAAGACGGCCGGGGCGGCCAGCGGCATGATCACCTTGCGGAAGGCCTGCCCCTGCGTGCAGCCGTCGATGCGGGCCGCTTCCTCCAGCTCCCACGGCATCTCGCGGAAGAACGACGTCAGCGTGTAGACCGTCAGCGGGAGCACGAAGGAAATGTCCGGAATAATCATCGCCTGGTAGCTTCCGTACCACCCGATGTTCGTGAAGAGCTGGAACAGCGGGGTGACCAGGGCAACGCCGGGGAACATCGAGGCTCCCAGGATGAACCCCAGGACCAGGAACTTGAACCGGAATTCAAGCCGGGCCAGGGCGTAGGCGGCGAAGACACCGACCACGAGGGCGACGACGGTGGTCACCCCGCCGATGATCAGCGAGTTCAGCAGCGCCTGGCCGAAGTGGTTGCCGAGCGACGTGGAAAACACCGTGGCGAAGTTATCCAGCGTCACGTGCGTGAAGAACGGCGTCGAATCAAAGGTGAAGCCGACGTCCCGGAATGCTGTCACGACCATCCAGTAGAACGGCAGCAGGCACCAGATCAGGATGACGGCCGCGCTTATGTAGGTGCGCCCGCTGGACCAGCGTTCGCGCCTGCGCGCGGCGGTCTTGGGGGCGGCGTCGAAGGCCGGAGCCTTCAGGGTCGTGGCGGTCATTGTTCCTTCCCCTTCTTGGTGGGCGTGGCGGAGGCGACGGCGTTAGCTCCCAGGAACCGGACGAAGATAAACGCGACGATGAAGATGATCAGGAAGGTGATGGTGGACAGGGCCGCCGCACTGTTGAACCCCTGCCTGATCTGGTCCACGACCAGGATCGACAGCGTGGTGGTGCCGTTGGATCCCTGGGTCATGATGGCCGGCAGGTCGTACATGCGCAGGGCGTCCAGGACACGGAACAGGATCGCCACCATCAGCGCCGGCTTCACCAGCGGAAGCGTGATCTGGGTAAAACGCTGCCAGGCGGAGGCGCCGTCAACCCGCGCGGCCTCATAGACCTCGGCGGGAATGATCTGCAGTCCGGCGAGAATCAGCAGGGCCATGAACGGGGTTGTCTTCCAGACATCGGCGATGATGATCGCCCAGCGGGCGGGCCACTCGCTGCCGGTCCACAGGATGGAGGTGTTGAACAGCTTGTTGGCGATGCCCTCGAAGGCGAAAATGAAGAACCAGAGCTTGGCCGTCACGGCGGTGGGAATGGCCCACGGCACCAGGACCGCCGCCCGCAGCGCGCTGCGTCCGCGGAAGGTGCGCGCCATGATGACGGCCATCCAGAAACCGAGCACGGTCTCCAGCGCGACGGTGACGATGGTGAAGAAGAATGTGGTGCCCGTGGCGCTCCAGAACTGGGAACCCAGCGATCCGGGGGCGCACGCCGCGCCGCCGCAGGTCTGGGTGAGCCAGTGCACGAAGTTGTCAAAGCCGGCGTAGCCGCCCTGGACGAAGGTCTTGGTGACCGGGTCCAGGCCCTGGTCCTTCTGGAAGGACATCACCATGGCGTTGATGACGGGGTAGACGATCACGATGGCCAGCAGGACCAGGGTGGGGGCGATGAGGAGCAGGCCGGCGCGTCCTTGCGTCTTGGCCTTGCGGTCCATCCCTACTTCTTTGCTTTCTTTCCCTGTTTTGGGGTCCCGTGCCCCGGGCGCGGTTTTCGGTTGCGCGTCAATGGACATGTCCCCTCCTTTCACAACGGAGTCCAACGGCCGGCATGGAATCACCGGTCCGCTGCGTGCCGGTACGGCACGGAATGAGGTCCGGCTGCGGGCGGCCGGTGAGGGCCGCCCGCAGCCGTGCCGGTTCGGCTAAGAGCCGGCCGAGGAGATGGCGCTTTGCATATCGGTCAGGGCCTGGTCAACGGACTTGTCACCCTTGATGGCGGCGTAGGCGTTGTCCTGGACGGCCTTGGTGACTGCCGGGTAGAACGGCGTGACCGGACGCGGGACGGCGTTGTCGATCGAGGTCTTCAGCACCGGCAGGTAGGGCAGCTGCTGCACCAGGGCGGCGTCGCTGTACAGCGCACCGAGCACCGGCGCCAGCGAACCCTGCGTGGCGTAGAATTTCTCGGTTTCAGCGCTGGTCATGAACGCCAGGAAATCCTTGTCCGTAGCCTTGTGCTTGGAGTAGACGCTGACCGCGAGGTTGTGTCCGCCGAGCGACGATGCGCCGGGGCCATCCTTGCCGGGCAGCGGGGCGATGCCGAAGGTGTCCTTCACCGTGGAGGCGCCGTCGGTCTTGGCCAGGTTGTACACGTACGGCCAGTTGCGCAGGAACATCAGCTTTCCGGACTCGAACGCCTGCCGGCTCTGCTCCTCCTGGAAGGTGATGGCCTCGGTCGGGATGTTTCCGTCCTTGTAGGCCGTCGCCAGGTTCTGCAGTCCGGCCTTTGCCTCGGGCGTGTTCACTGTCGGCTTGCCGTCGGCGCCGACGATCGTCCCACCCGCGGTGTTGATGGCCTCGGCGACATTGACGGTCAGGCCCTCGTACTTGGCGAGCTGGCCGGCGTAGCAGCCGATGTTCTGCGCCTTGGCGATCGAGCACATGCCCATCATCTCGTCCCAGGTCTTGGGCGGGGTGGGAACCAGGTCCTTGCGGTAGTACAGGATGCCGCCGTCGGAGGTCTGCGGGGCGGCGAACAGGGTGTTGTTATACGTGGCGGTCTTCACCGTGGCCGGCAGCATCGCCGAGGTGTCGATGGCCATCTGGTCCTTGAGCGGCTGCAGCCAGCCCTTGGCGGCGAATTCCGCTGTCCATACGACGTCGACGTCGACGACGTCGTAGTCGCTGCCCTTGGCCTGGAAGTGCTGGACCAGGTCATCGTGCTGCTGGTCGGCCTGGTCGGACTGCTCCTTGAAGGTGACCTTCTCGTCCGGGTGGGCGGCATTCCACTTGTCCACGAGCGGCCGGACGACGTTGCTGTTGTCCTTGCCCTGGACGTAGGTGATGGGTCCGCGGTCGGTGAGGTTGTTGGCGGCGTCCCCGCTGGCGGAGCCACCACCTCCGCCGCTTGACCCGCTGCTGCAGGCGGCCATCGTCAGTGCGAGCACTGCGACCGCGGCAAGGGGGCCGAGTTGTCTTGATCGTTTCATGCCGTTTGTACTCCTCTGTGAGCGGGCAGGGCAGCCCTTGCGGGGCGCCGACTACCATCCCTGCGTTGGTGTGGTGCGGCTCACTCTAATCAGGGCGGAGGCCATTGTGCAAGCGCTTACATGAGATTGTGATGCTAAGCAAGCATCCGATCGGCGCTAGCGGACGCGTTCGGCCCGGGTGAACCGTGTTCTGGCCCCGACGCCGATGCTGACCAGCACGGGCAGACCGCGTCCCAGCACGGATTCCAGGGCGTCAACGAGCTCCGCGACATCGGCGGCGACGGCGTGCGGCGCCACCCCCTGCCGGGGCAGGACACGGATCTTCAGCGCCGGCCGGCCGCCGATGTCATAGGTGGACACGGTGGCTCCGACCAGGTCGGTCCGCTCGGCCAGGGCGGCCTTGAGCGCGTGCTCGGCCACCGTACCGCTGACGACGACGCGTCCCGGCGCGCCGCCGTCGTCGTCCTCGTCCGCCTCGACCAGAATGTTGGCCCGCCCGCGCCCCTGGGCGGCCACCCACGCGACCATGCAGATCACCAGCACCACCAGCACGGCGCAGACGGCGATCCAGATCCAGCTGGTGCCGGTGGCGGCCAGGCTGGTCCGAGCGAAGAGGTCCCTGAGCGAGCGATCGGCGCCGCCCGCCCAGCGCCGCCAGGCGTCCGCGGCGGCCGGGACGGCGACCAGCGCGAGCAGGAGTATGCCGGCGGCCAGGAACAGCAGCCCGACCAGGGCCAGCAGGACGCGGTTAAGGGCCCGCGGTGTCTGGTTCACACGCCCACCGCGCCGATCGCCGCCAGGTGCACCGAAGCCGTCAGGCCCGGATGCGGCGCCAGTTCCGCGAGCTCCTCGCGCACGGCCGCGAGCACGTCCCCTTCGTCCACGGCGATGCCGGAGGTGGGGCGCACGTTGACGGTCACGGCCGTCCTGGACACCACCACCAGGACCTGCTCGCGGGTGACGCCGGCGGCGAGGCGGGCTCGGCGGGCCAGTGCGGCGGCGATCACCTCATCATCGACGACGACGGCGGTCCGGGCGCCCGGGAGGGTGTGCCGGGCGAGCCGGCCCGGCAGGACCGCGTTGAGCAGGAACACCACGCCAAGGAGCGCCAGCACGACGCCGAGCGCCCCGAGCAGGGCCGGGGACACGCCCTCCGGGAGCCTGGCGAGCGCGTCCAGTCCGCTTTGCGGGTCGATCAGCCACGGCGGCTGGCCGACGGCTCGCAGGGCCGACTCCAGCAGCCCGTAGACGGCCAGCAGGATCACGAGCAGCGCGGCGATTCCGCTCGGAACGGCCCGGGAGGAGTGGGTCTCACGCCGGATGATCCGCTCGGTGAACCGGTCCCGGTCCGGCACCGGGCCGCTCATCGGACCCGCTCCGGAACCAGGGCCCTGGTCCCGTTGATGCGGATATCGACCCGGCTCAGCCGGGCGCCGGTGAGGCCGCTGAAGGTGGCGCCGATGGCGCCCTTGGCGGCCGTTGCGCGTTCCATGATGGTCCCGCCTTCGGCCGCCGGCAACCCCGGATCGCGCACCACCGCGCCGAGCGGGGGAATACCGACAGGCAGCGCCAGGGACATGGCGAGCAGGCCGCCGTCGTCCGAGAAGGCCACCCGCACGTCGGAAGGGCCCACGCCGAAGGTCTGCGCGGCGGCGGCGCGCGCCACCGTGCTCATGGCCTGGGTGCCGATCCGGTTGTGGCCGGCCAGGGTGCGGGGGCGCTGCGCCGCGGCCGGCAGCGGATCCGTTGCGGCCGCCTCATTCGGTGCGGTCACGACGAGGAACGCCGTCCGGCAAGGGCGTCGAGAACGCTGCGCAGATCCAGCTTCCCTTCCATGGCGCGGCCGACCGCGGCACCGACCGCCATGAAGATCACTGCGATGAGGAAACCCCAGAATCCGAACCTGAACGCCATGAAGGCCAGGAACGCCCCCGCCGTCAGCCCGACCACCGTTAGATTCATCGCTCGTCTCCGTTTCCGTTAGCAGGCAGGGCCGCGGATGCGGCGCCCTGGCGCCCGATCACGCGCGGTTCCGCGGCGGGGACCCGCGGGGTGCCCCTGTCGGATTCGGCGCCGGCCAAATGGACATCGTTGATTTCCACATTGACCTCGATGACGCTCAGGCCGACCAGTTCCTCGACCGCGCGGTACACGGCGGCGCGGACGTTGTTGGCGACCTGCTGAAGCGGGGTGCCGTATTCGGCCACCAGGTTGATATCGACGGCAACCTGCGTCTCGCCGACTTCGACCCTGACACCCTGGGCCGCATCCGACTGGCCCACCACGTCGCGGATCGCTCCGAGGGCGCGGGCCGATCCCGATCCGAGCGCATACACGCCGGCCACAGTCCGGGCGGCCACGCCGGCGACCTTGGCCACGGCGCCGTCCGCGATGACGGTGCGCCCGCCCCTTCCCGCGCTGGGTCCGGTACCCGGATCCGCCGGGGGCGTCGCCTGCGCAGGGGTCAGCGGCACACCCTGTGGTAGCGGTGATACGGGCTGGTGCTGTGGAATATCCATCGGGTCCGCGCCTTTCGTCTGGTCCTACGGTAACCCTAGAGGTCCTACGGTAACCCTAGAGGGGGCTGCTGACACTGGCAACGAGCCGGGCCGGAGCGGGAACGCGCGAACCCGCGGTCGAGTATGGCGGCGGGACAGGTCGCGTGACTTGACGTTCGTTAGTGAGTCGTGGCACGAATGTCCTTACCGGAGCGCCTTTTCCGCACCTCGCGAATAGAGCCTTCGCCGATACTCTTCGACTGCACGCCGGCTGGAGCGCCAAGACCCGTCCCGTTTCCTGGACAGCCTCCAGGCGTCCCCTGGTGGCTGCCTGACGTAGCGCCGAGTAGGACATCGTGTCGTCTTGGAGCGCCTGCAGGGGAACGAACTTGGACGGTCCAGCAATCTCCGGAATCAAGTGGTGAAGGTTGTCAATGACGGACCGACAAATTTGCTCCGCCAGGGGACCCAGGTCCCCCTTGTCGGCCTTGTCCAGAGCCGTCAGGTACCTGCTTCTGTGCTTCTTGAAGATAATGGCTGGTGGCCACCCCAGCCGGATCAAAATGAGGTTTAGTACAAGCCGTCCGGTTCGTCCGTTCCCATCTATGAAGGGGTGTATCGCTTCGAAGTTACGGTGGATTCCGGCTAGCCGTTCCGGCACCAGGCTCGCCTCCAAGGTCTTGCCCTTCACTTGGGCACCCAATTCATTGACCGCGTCGATCCACAGGCCCAGGTCGGAGTCGATCTGCACGAAGCTGGGCGGTGTCATGCCCCCCGAGAACGCGATGATTTCGTGCCGGCGAAATTGTCCCGGACCCTCCAAATCCGACGCGTCGCGGTGAGGAGCAACCTGCCACACGGGACCCATGAGGTCCGCGTGGATGCGGCGAACCTCCGTCTTCACGATGAGCTCATCGTGCTGCCACTGGCTCGGCGATAGCCCCTGCTGGTAGACCCATTTGGCGGCATCACCGTACCCCTGCACCTCCACGTAGTCCTTGAGTTCCTTCGCCCCTACCGCCCGGCCGCTGTCGAGTAGAGTCTTCACTTCTTTGAGAACTAGGGTGTTGCCTTCGAGCGCAGTGGAGTGGTGCGCTTCAAGGTGCCAAAGATCGTCCCAAATTGCTCTAGCTTCGTGAGGCTCGGGGAGTGTCACAGACGCGTCGCCCAAACGCAACGAAACACTTTGGTGCGAAGTGTCACAGTACGAGCTAGATCCCCTTACGATTCCATCGAACGAACTGTTGGAGGTCTTGGATGCCGCAGTTCCAGCGATCAAGATCCACATGGCGCCGGCCTGGGTATTGGCTATCTGTCCCGATGACGCCAGCCGGCGGCAGGTTGGGCTCGTAACGGTGCGTGCCGGGAGTGGTTGCCGGGCTTTCGCCACTGGCCAATGAAATACCAGAGGTTCCATCCCGAACTTGGATGATTCCGGCTGACGCACGCTGAGTCCTGAGCCTTGTTAAACAAGAAGAATCCCGCAATTCCCACGTAAACACTGGGAATTGCGGGATCCTAGCTGGTGGCTCCGACCGGCGTCGATCCGGTGACCTCTCGATTTTCAGTCGAACGCTCTACCAACTGAGCTACAGAGCCTTGGTGAACAGATCACCGTGACCGTCCGGACGAATCCGGAAAATCAAGCGACCCTGACGGGACTCGAACCCGCGACCTCCGCCGTGACAGGGCGGCGCGCTAACCAACTGCGCTACAGGGCCTTGCTAGTGACGCTTCCGCGCCAAACAAGAGTTATATCTTATCAGCCTTTTCGGACCATCCAAGCCACTCCTGAGTACCCCCAACGGGATTCGAACCCGTGCCGCCGCCGTGAAAGGGCGGTGTCCTAGGCCGCTAGACGATGGGGGCATCGGACACATTCGAACGTCAGGAGCGCGGTTTTTCGCCGAGCCCTTGTTCCCGAAGTGGACGCATAAAACTATAGGGCCAACGCTGCGAATATCCAAAACGATTCCGGTGCCGTACGCCCTGCGGTCCGGCGGCCTCCGGCCATCCGGGGCGGCCGGCCGGAACCGCGACACACCGTGCAGCCTGCGACAGAATTACACTGGAGTTGTTTATGTTGTAGGTGGGACACCTGTTGCCAAAGTGATCCCGCACGCCGTAACCTGAGCTCTGTTGTGTAGACGCAGTCAGGTTCTGCTGCACTGCCCGGTGGCCGAAAACCCGCACGTGTGCGGCCGGCCCGGGGCAGGGCGTCCCGCCCGGAGCCTCAGAACCGGACCTGCCCTAGCGGGTCCGGGATGCGCTACACACTCGAACGTAGCGAGGACACCACGCATGAGTTTGGCGACGCAACGCGCTTTGGCAGCCGCACGCATCCGGCCCTTCGGCCTTGGCTCCGCCTCAGGACGAACCAGGATCCTGGCCCGCGGCACAGCGCTTGCGGCCTGCTCGGCCCTCGCCGCCGGCACCTTCCTGGCACCCGCACAAGCCGCCCCGCTGCCCGCGGCACCGTCGTCGTTCCTGATGCCCGCCGCGTCCGTGGCCACCGACATTCCCAGCGCCGACGATATCGCCGCGGCCAAGAGCAGTGAGTCCGCCACCGCGTCCGAGGTCACCAAGATCGAGGCCCTGCTGGACTCGGCGAACACCGCGATGGCGCAGGCCATGAGCGGGTCCAGCCGCGCCAGCGACAGCTATACCACCGCCCTGGTGACGCTGCAGGACCGGCAGGCCGCCGCCGCCGTCGCCGTCGGACGCGCCACCGCCGCGGGCAAGCTCAAGGACAAGGCCAAGACCGAGGTCGGCCAGCTCGCCGGCGACATGTACAAGAACGCGGGCATGACGCCGGGCGTGCAGTCCTTGCTGACCGGGGCCTCGGACACGAACTCGCTGTACCAGGCCTCCACGTTGGTGGCCCTGGGCGAGTCCCGCAACCAGACCCTGACCAACGCCCAGACCGCGGCGGCAACGGCGAAGTCGCTCCAGGATGCCGCGGATGCGGCCACCAAGGCAGCCGACGACGCCGCCAAGGCCGCCGAAGCGGCCAAGTCGGCCGCCCAGGGCGCCTATGACAGCCAGGCCAAAATTGTGGCCGACAGCAATGCCCAGCGGACCGTGCTGATCGGCCAGATGGCATCCCTGCACAACACCACCGTGGCCCTGGAGACGCAGCGGGTGACCGGCCTGGAGCAGCAGAAGCAGGCCGCAGCGCTGGCTGCCGTCATTGCCGCCTCCGCCAAGGCCGCGGCCGCACAGCAGGCATCCGCGCAGCAGGCACAGCAGCAGGCGGCAAGCACTCCGGTCCAGGCGGCACCCGTCCAGCAAGCGCCGGCGGCCCCGGTGCAGGTGCCTGTTCAGGTCCCGGTGCAGGTGCCGGTCCAGCAGCCGCCGGCCGCACCCGCTCCTCCGGTCCAGGCCCCGCCGGTCCAGGCCCCGCCGGCCGATCCGAACCCGCCCGCCAGCGGCGGGGGCATCGTCGGCTACGCGATGGCCCGCACTAACAATCCGGCCTATTTCTACCAGTGGGGCGGCACCGGGCCCTTCGGCTATGACTGCAGCGGCCTCGTCATGAAGGCCTTCGCCTCGATCGGGATTTCCGTGCCGCGGACCGGGACCGACCAGTACTACGCCGCTCCGCAGCACGTCCCGCTGAGCCAGGCCCGCCCGGGTGACTTGGTGATGTTCAACGGGACGACCTCCTGGAGCCACATCGCGATCTACATCGGCAACGGTATGGTCGTCCAGGCGCTGGCGCCGGGCATGGGGATTACCGTCAACTCGCTGGCCAGCATGTGGGTCCCGCCGTTCGGCACCGTCGCCCGTTACTGATTCGCTACTGATTTGGGGCGAACAATCCCGCTGGGCCTTATAACCCCGCCGGGCCGGTCAGCCCCGTTAGGCCGGCGGGCGCGTCCCGGGTGCGGGCGGCCCGGCCGGGGGCGGCTCGGTGCCGCCGGTCATCATCGGACCAAACGCGGGCCGGTCATCCAGCCGCGGGTCCGGCGCGTCATGGACCACCATGACGGGCCCCTTCGCGTGGTGCAGCACGCCGTCAGTCGTAGAACCGAGCAGCATGCCGGCGAAACCGCCCCGGCCGCGGGTTCCCATCACCACCAGCTCGGATTCCCGGGTCGCCTGGATCATGGCCTCCACCGGCTGCGCATCGAGCAGTTCGGTGGAGATGGGCAGCTGGGGGAAGTGGCTCTGCAGCCACGCCTTGCCCGCGGCGAGCTGCACCCGGAGTTCGTCGAACAGGCTGTCATGGTCCACCGCCGCCGGCATCCAGGCCAGCGAGCCGTTGAAGGGCGGCACCGCGCAGAGCACCCGCAGCGCCAGGGCATGCCGCTGGGCATATTCGGCGGCGCCGAGCACCGCCACCCGGGCCCGCTCGGAGCCGTCCACGCCCACTGTTACCTGGGCCCTGACGTCCTCGGGACGGGCGCTGTCCTTGGCCGGGTGCTTGGGTTCCTGGCCCAGGCGCGGGGCGCAGCTGAGCGGCACCGTCACCGTCGGGCATTCGGCATGGGCGGGAAGGGCGCTGCTGACGGACCCGAGCAGCCGGCCCACGAATCCGCCGCGGCCCCGGGAACCGAAGACCAGCGTGTCGGCGGTGCGGCTCATCTCCAGCAGCACCGCCGCCGCGTCGCCGCTTTCGACCCGCGCATCCAGTTCGACGGAGTACGGGGCCGCGGTTGCCGCGGCATGTCCGACCATCGCCTTCGCGCTCTCCCTGATGACGTCGTCGTCCACCGTGGCGTAGCCGCCGTCGAGCCCGGACGCGGCAAACACCGGCACGGAATACGCGGTCACCAGATGGAGCGGCAGCCCGCGGCTCCGCGCTTCCCTGGCCGCCCAGACGACGGCGCAGTCGCTTTGCTCCGAACCGTCCACACCCACGACGATTCCCGTGGGGACCGGGAGGGGCTCCTCCGCAGGGCTAAGCGGTTCACTGGCGGTCATGGCGTCCTCTCCGGCCGGCTTCGGTGCGGGCAGGCCTCCTCCTAGTGACTATTGCCGGTTCCCCGGGGGCCGTCAAGCCGCACGGAACGCGCCGAGGCACCCCGCGCTCTACCCACGGCAGGCAATCTTCTGTAGTGTTCGAGAATCGGCGGATCCGGCCTGGCCCTGCGTTAACAGCTTGACCGGAGGATTCCGCCTGCCCGTTCCACGATGCCTCGGCAGCGTGCCCATTTCCACGGAGGTCCATCGGCCATGACAGCTGCCCCTCCAGCGGCGAACATCCCGGCGCACCCGTCCCGGGCACCGCGCGCAGGGTCTGCAGGGTCGTCTCCGGGGTCCGCAGGATCGACGGAGTCGACGACGACGGTGGTCATCGGTTCGGGGTTCTCCGGGCTGGCGGTGGCCAGCGAACTCTGTCGGCAGGGCGTGGATTCGATCGTCGTCGAGGGGATGCTGCAGGTGGGGGCGGGGACCCGGTCCGATGTGCGGTTCAGGAGCGGCCTGGGCGACCGGGGCGACATTTTCCGCCTGCTGGTCCATTACGCGCAGAGCCATCACCTGGACATTCGTTCCGGCACGCACGCGGTCGAACTGAGCCGGGCTCCGCTCGCAGCCGCCGGGGGCCAATGGATGGTGCGCACCGGGGACGGCATTCTGCTGGCCGACAGCATCGTGCTGACCCGCGGCGCCCAGAACCAGCTGCGCCGGCTTCTCTCCGGCCTGGGCATCGGGTTGGGCAGGGACCTCCTGACGGCCCTACGTTCGCTGGGGATCTACCTCGTCGGCGTCGGAGACACCCTGGCCCCGAGCACCAAGGACATCCTGCACCAGGCCAAGCTGGTGGGCCAGGCCATCTCGGCGACGACGGCGGCCGCCTGAGTCAGTCTTCCTCGCCCCGCAGCCTGCGCCGGACGACGACGGCGATGCCGGCAACCACGAGCACGACGAGTACCGCGATACCCACCCCCAGCCAGGGGAATCCGCCCGAGGCGGTGGCTGCGGACGCCGGCACCTGAACCGGAACCGGTGTTCCCGCGGCTTGGCCGCTGCCGCCGGCGGATCCGGCCGTGGCATTGAAGCTGAACGTTCCGTCGATGGGGTGGCTGTCCGCGGACACCATCCGCCAGTTCACCGTGTACCTGCCGGCGGGCGCCCCGGGCTTGAGCTGCTGGCTGGCCACGTGATCGGTAACCTGGACGGAGCCCGTTGCCCAGTCGGTCCCGGAGGGATCCTTCACTTCGATTTGGGAGCCGATGGCCGCCGGCGTGTTGTCGAAGGTGAGGGTAATCTGCCCGGGAACGGTCGCGACCGTGGCGCCGTCGGCCGGACTCGTCGACTCAAGCACGTCGTGTGCGGAGGCCGCGGGGGCCAGCAGCAGAAGTGAGGCGAACATCACGGCCGCTGCGCACAATAGCGCCGCGGCGCCCCGGATGGTGGTCCTACGGCGGCGTCCAGCAGTCATTGCGGCGATTCCTTCTTTCCCTGTGGCTATTCCCACCGTACGTCACGGCGGGGCGCACGGGCCGTGCGGACTAAGATTCTTCCGGGGGATCCGTGAAACCTGTGACATCTGTTAAACCTGTGAACCCTAACTATTGCATCCGTACCCGGGAGGAAACCCATGGCCGCTCCGACCAAGAAGGCATCCGGCGCCAGTAACGCCCGACGTCCCAGCACGCGCCCGGAGGCAGGCCTGAGCCGGTTCGACCGCTACTTCCTCATCACCCAACGGGGCTCGACCCTGTCCCGCGAGATCCGGGGCGGTTTCGCCACGTTCTTCGCCATGAGCTACATCGTGGTGCTCAACCCGCTGATCCTCAGCGGCGCGGATTCAGCCGGCGGCACGCTCGGGCTCGAGCGCGTGGCCGCGACCACGGCCTTCGTCGCGGGGATCCTGACCATCCTGATGGGCGCCTGGGCGAAGCACCCGTTCGCACTGGCCACGGGACTCGGCGTTAACGCGTTCGTGGCCGTGACGGTCGCCAGCCACCCGGGCCTGAGCTGGCCGGACATGATGGGACTGGTCCTTCTTGCCGGTGTCGCCATGCTCATCCTGGTGCTGACCGGATTCCGGACGGCGGTGTTCCACGCGGTTCCCGCGGGACTCAAGTCGGCCATCGTCGTCGGCATCGGACTGTTCATCGCGCTGATCGGCCTGGTCAACGCCGGCTTCGTCCGCCGCGTCCCCGACGTCGCGGGCACCACTGTCCCGGTGGGCCTCGGCTTTGACGGCAAGCTGCTGGGCTGGCCCACCCTGGTGTTCGTGGTGGGCCTGGTCCTGACCATCGCGCTGGTGGTCCGCAAGGTCAAGGGCGGTATCCTGATCGGCATTATCGCCTCCACCGTGCTGGCCAACATCATCGAAGCCGTCGCCCACATCGGCCCGAGCGTCCAGCCAGGCAAGGCGTTCAACCCGCAGGGCTGGTCCCTCATAGCACCGTCGCTGAGCGCGTGGGGCGCCCCGGACCTGTCCCTGATCGGCAAGGCCAATCCCTTCGGCGCCTTCGCGCACCTCGGCGCCATTTCGGCCATCCTGCTGGCGTTCGTGATCCTGCTCAGCATTTTCTTCGACGCCATGGGCACCATGGTCGGGCTGGCCGGCGAGGCCGGCACCATCGACAAGAAGGGCAACATTCCCAACGTGGACCGTGTGCTAATGGTGGATGCGTTCGGCGCGATCGCCGGCGGCGGTTCCTCGGTGTCCTCGAACCAGATCTATGTGGAGTCCGGCGCCGGGATCGGCGAGGGTGCCCGCACCGGCGTGGCGTCCATTGTCACCGGGATCCTGCTGCTGATCGCCATGTTCCTGACCCCGCTGGTGCATCTGGTCCCATTCGAAGCCGTCGCCCCGGCCCTGGTGGTGGTCGGGTTCATGATGGTGTCCCAGGTGGGCAAGATCGACTGGACCGACATCGGGATTGCCCTTCCGGCCTTCCTGACGTTCACCCTGATGCCGTTCACCTATTCCATCGCCAACGGCCTGGGTGCCGGCTTCATTGCGTTCGTGCTGATCCGCACGGTCCAGCGCCGCACCAGGGACATCCACCCGCTGATGTGGGCCGTCGCCGCCGCGTTCCTGGTCTTCTTCGGTATCGGACCGATCGAGCAGCTGCTCGGGATCGGCTAGCCCCGCCTGCCCGGCCGCCGGCCCGCCGTCCGCCCCGCCGCCGGCACGGTGTCCGGGATGCGGGACGCGCGGTGGTGCCAGGCTATGGCGCCGCCATGCTTTTTGGTATGGGCTGGGGGAATGCATCCTCCCAGCACCTCCGAGCTGTTGTCCGTCGACGTCGCGCCCCGGCCCTGGACCGGCCGCTTCGATGGCAGCGGGCCCGAACACCGGCGCTGGTGGCAGGCGGTTACCGCCTACGGGGCCTCTTCCGCGGTCCCGGCCTCCCCCGAGGC
>JBIOFK010000002.1:0-48917 GCA_044447065.1 Actinomycetales bacterium
CAAGAACGACGGGTTGCTGGGCATCTATCCGGAGGGCACCCGCAGTCCCGACGGCAACCTCTACCGCGGAAAGGTCGGCGTCGCCAAGCTGGTGCTCACCACCGGTGTGCCCGTCGTCCCGGTGGCGATGATCGGTACCGACAAGGTCCAGCCGATCGGCCGGCGGATCCCGAACATCCGCAGGATCGGCCTCATCTTCGGTGAACCGCTCGACTTCAGCCGCTACAAGGGTATGGAGGACGACCGTTTCGTCCAGCGCTCCGTGACGGACGAGATCATGTACGAGCTGATGCGGCTGTCCGGCCAGGAGTATGTGGACACCTACGCCAGCACGGTCAAGGAGCGGCTGGCCGCCCGCAAGTCCGCCAAGCCCGCTGCAGGTCGCGAGGGCTCTGGCCGAGGCGCCGCCGTCCGGCTGGAGCCCTCCGCGGACGGCTCGCCCAAGCCCGGCACGGTAACCGTGATCGGGGCGGGCCCGCAGGTTCCCGCGGCCGGTCCCCAGGTTTCCGTGCCCGGTCCCCAGCTTTCCGCGCCCGCGACGGCCGACGCCGAGGCCGGTGCGGCGGGTGCCGACACGCGCGGTCCGGCGGCACCGGGCGCGGCAGCGTCATCGGGCGGGCGCGATCCGGGTGCGTCAGCGTCCGACGGCGGCCCGCCGTCTCCCGGTCCGACTGCGACGCCCGGTCCCGCTGCCTAACGCCCGCTCCCGCTGTCCGGCCCCGATCCAACCGCGAATCCCCAAGCCCGGCAGTGTGACGGCGGCGGAGTGCGGGTTACGCGGCAGGACCGGCGCACACTCCGGGAGGATTTACCCTTAGAGGGTGAGCGATACAACCCTGAACGCACCGGCCCCCTCCCTCTCCAGCACGGCACAGAGCGGAGCGGCGAACTATCCGGGACTGGACGACTGGCGTTCGCTGCCGATTTCGCAGCAGCCGCAGTGGAGCGACCGGGCCGTTTTCGACCGCTCCATCAAGGAACTTTCCGTCCTGCCGCCGCTGGTGTTCGCCGGCGAAGTGGACGGGCTGCGCGAACGGCTCGGCCAGGCGGCGCAGGGCAAGGCCTTCCTGCTCCAGGGCGGGGACTGCGCGGAGACCTTTGAGGCCGCAACGGCCGATCGGATCAGCGCCCGGGTGCGGACCATTCTGCAGATGGCCGTGGTGCTGACCTACGGCGCCGCCCTGCCCGTGATCAAGATGGGGCGGATGGCCGGCCAGTTCGCCAAGCCGCGGTCGTCCAACGACGAGGTCCGCGACGGTGTCACGCTCCCGGCCTTCCGCGGGGACATTGTCAACGGCTACGAATTCACCCCTGAGTCCCGCGCGCACGACGCCGCCAGGATGCTGCGGGCCTACAACACCTCCGCCGCCACGCTGAACCTCATCCGCGCCTTCACCCAGGGCGGATTCGCCGATCTGCGCCTGGTGCACCTGTGGAACAAGGGCTTCACCTCCAACCCCGCCCACGCCCGTTACGAATCGCTCGCGAAGGACATCGACCGGGCCATCACCTTCATGCAGTCCTGCGGGGCTGACTTCGAGGCGCTCAAGCGCGTGGAGTTCTTCGCCAGCCACGAGGCCCTGCTGCTGGACTACGAGCGGGCCCTGACCCGGATCGACTCACGCACCGGATTCCCCTACGACACCTCCGGGCACTTCCTCTGGATCGGGGAGCGCACTCGCGAACTGGACCACGCCCACGTCGATTTCCTGTCCCGCGTCCGCAACCCCATCGGAGTCAAGCTGGGCCCCGGCACCAGCGGCGACGACGCCTTGCGCCTGATCGACAAACTCGACCCGAACCGGGAGCCGGGCAGGCTGACGTTCATCACCCGGATGGGCGCGAAAAACATCCGCGAAAAGCTGCCGCCGCTGATCAAGCGGGTGACCGACTCCGGTGCCCAGGTCCTCTGGGTCACCGACCCGATGCACGGCAACACCGTCACGTCCCCGAACGGGTACAAGACCCGCAATTTCGACGACGTGATGGACGAGGTCCGCGGCTTCTTCGAGGTGCACCAGTCGCTTGGAACGTTCCCCGGCGGATTGCACGTCGAGATGACGGGCGACGACGTCGCAGAGTGCCTGGGCGGGGCGGATCCGATCGACCAGGACGCGTTCCTGACCAAGTACGAGTCAGTGTGTGATCCGCGGCTGAACCACATGCAGTCCCTGGAGATGGCGTTCCTCGTCGCGGGGGCCCTCTCCTCCCGGTAGCGGGGGCCCCTTCTTCCCGGTAGCAGGGGCCCGCCGGCCGTAGAGGCCGGCGGAGTCCCGGCGGTAGCGCCCGGAGCTCAGACGACGGTGAGGGTAATGGTGGAGCCCTCGGGCGCGTCCTGGTCAACGGGATTCTGGTCCCGCACGGTGCCGAAGAAACCGCCGAGGATGTTGTTGATCTTCACGTCGAAGCCGAGGCTGCGCAGTTCGCGGGCGGCCTTGTCCGCCTGCTTGCCGATGTAGTTCGGCACGTGCACCATCTTCGGCCCCTTGGACAGGGTGAGGGTCACCGTGCCGCCCTTGGCCAGGGTGCCGGTGGACGGATCCTGGGAGACCACCGAGCCCGCCGGTATGGTCTTGTCATTGACAGCGTCGGGCGCGAAGCTGGCGGTCAGCCCGGCGTCGGTGAGCGTTTTGGCCGCCGCGTCCCGGGCCGCACCGACCACCTGCGGCACTGGGATGGGCTGCGGCCCCTTGGAGACGACCAAGTTGACGGGGGTCGCCCCGCGCAGCGCCGTGCCTTTAGCGGGATCCTGGCCGAGCACCGTCCCGGCGGGGCTGGCGTCGTCGTACTTTTCCGTCACCGTGCCCAGCGCAAGGGACGCACCGTTGAGCGCCGACTTGGCCGCATCCAGGGTTCCGCCGGCCAGTTGAGGCACGCCGTGCAGCACCGGCCCCTTGGACACCAGCAGGGTCACGGGCAGAAACCTACGCTGCTGCGATGCGGCCGAGGGATCGCTGGTCACCACCAGGCCCTGTTGCACCGTTTCGTCATTGATGTCCCTGGTGGTGGAGGCGAATCCCTGTGCCGAGAGCACGGCCTGCGCCTGGGCGACCGTCTTGTTGCGCAGGTCCGGAATGGTGCCCAGCGAGCCGGGGCCGACGCCGAAGTACCAGCCGGCGGTTCCCGCCAGCACGGCCAGGACCAGGACCACGGCCAGCCAGATCAGGCCGCGGCGGCGCGGGTTTCCGCGGCGCAGAGCCTGGGCGGGCCTGGCGGCGGTGCGTGCCCGGTTCCGCTCCGCGGCGCGGGCGGCCTTTTTCCCCACCCGGGCGGAGGGCAACTCCAGCACCGATGTCGGCTGCGGTACCGGTCCCCGGGCGGGTAAGAGGGTGGTGGGATTGTTGCCGCGGTCCAGGTACTCCGTGTGCGCGCTGATCACCTGCGTCCGGGCCTCGGCGGCGGGAGCGGAGCCGACCGCGGCCGGAACCGCCCCGTAGTCGAGTTCGGCGTCGCTGAGGGAGCGGCGGATGTGCCGCAGGTCCTCCAGCAGGGCGAGGCCGTCGGCAGGCCGGGCTTCCGGATCCTTCTCGGTGCAGCAGCGGACCAGTTCGTCCAGGTCGGGGGAGAGCCCGGGCAGTTCGTCGGACGGCGCCGGCACCACGGAGGTGACGTGCTGCAGCGCGACGCGGACGGGCAGGTCCCCGCGGAACGGCTGGTGCCCCGTGAGCATTTCGTAGAGCAGAATGCCTACCGAATAGATGTCGCTGCGGGCGTCCGCGTTCTGTCCGTCGATCAGTTCGGGCGAGAGATACGCAACCGTTCCGAGCAGCACTCCGGAGTTCGCCGTCGTCGTTACCGCCCGTGCCAGCCCGAAATCGCCGATCTTGATCCGACCGTCGCTGGCCAGCAGCACGTTCTCGGGCTTGACGTCCCGGTGCACCAGCCCCGCGGCGTGCGCGGCGCCGAGGCCCTCCACGATGGCGTCCAGGTAGGCCAGGGCGAGCCGCGGGGGAAGCGGTCCGCGCTCGTTGAGCACGTCCCGGAGGGTGTGGCCCGGGATGTATTCCATCACCAGGTAGGCCAGGGTTCCGTCGCGGCCCTGGTCCAGCATGCCCACCACATGCGGATGCGAGAGCCTGGCCGCAGCCTTGGCCTCGCGGCCCAGCCGGTCCAGGAAATTCGTGTCCGACGCGAACTGGCGGTGCAGGACCTTCAGGGCCACATCGCGGTCCAGCCGCTGATCCGTGGCCAGGTACACCGTGGACATGCCGCCGCCCGCTATCAGGGAACGGACCTGGTAGCGCTGGTCAATGAGGCGGCCCACCAGGGGGTCCTGCGGTTGTTCCTGCACTCTTCGATCCTAAGTGATCGCCCCGCCCGAAGCAGGAAAGCCCCCCGCGGTAGGGCCCGATTCCCGTGCGGGAAGGGGCCGAAACGGCGGGGAGCTTTGCTGCGTGCGTCCGGTTCCTAGCCGAATAGGGCCTTGTTGGCGGTGATCGCGGCCACGTAGGCCTTGGTGTCATCGAACATCCCGTGCTGCGCCACGGAGGTCTGTCCCTGGTAGTACCCGGCGATGGCGTCTTCTTCGGAGCCGCTGGAGGCCACGAGGGCCCGGATGATGGCCAGGCCGGCGGTGACGTTGTCGTGCGGGTCCAGCAGGTTCAGGTGCCGGCCTACCAGGTCCGAGGCCCACTCGCCGGAGGACGGGATCACCTGCATGGCACCGATGGCGTTGGCGGGGGAGACGGCCTGCTGGTCGAAGCCGGACTCCTGGAGCGCGAAGGCCTGCGCCAGCGCCGGGTCGACGCCCATCGCGCTGGCGGTGCTGGCGATGAGCTGCTTCATGGCCGCGGGCGAGGGCACCGGCGCGGCCATCAGGGCGGCCTTGTTGACGTTGGCCTGCGCGACGACGGCTTCCGGGTAGGTGTAGCCGGGGAAGTCGTTGGCGACGACGACGGGGACCGGCGCCTGGCTGCTGGCAACCGTCACCGTGCCCGGGATGGTGAGCGGCTTGCCCGCATAGATGGTGGTGGTGGCCCGGAGGTTATTGGCCGCCATCAGATCGGCTACCTTCACCTGATGCGCGGCGGCGATGGAGGTCAGCGTGTCGCCTGCCTTGATCGTGTAGCTGGACCCGGCGGAGGGGGCCGGAGCCGTGGACGCCGCAGCCGCCTGGGGGGCCGGAGCCGGGGCCGCGGCGCCGCTGAGCGCGAGCGTCTTGCCCGGATAGATCAGGGAGGCGGGGCCGAGATTGTTCAGCTTCAGGACATCGGAGACGTTCAGGCCATACCGTCCGGCGATGGAACTGACGGTATCCCCCGCGACGATGGTGTACGACGACGGCGCGGCCGCGTGGGAGGGCACGATCGCCGTCACGCTTCCTGCCGGAAGCAGGATGGCCACCTCGGCGGCGCGGACGGAAGGGACCGCGGCGAGCCGCTGGGCGGCCGTGCCCGCCCCAGGAACATGGCCGTATGACGGCTTAGCCGGTGCCACATGCGGGGTGGCCGCGGCGGCCGGCTGGGCCAGCGCCAGGGCAGAAAGCATGACCACGGGGAGTGCGGCAGTGGCCACGACCGCGCGCTTCCGGGCAGCTGCGAGGCCGGGGGCGGACTGGGGAACGTTGGGCATAGCGCGTCCTCATCTTTGGAAGTACTGGGGCGAAAGGTGCAGGTGTTACAGCTGTGATCAAAGTGACCACTGTGAATCTACACGATTTCCTCCGTAGCACAAGGGCCCGGAAATTCGGCACAGCGTACTTTGCACGGAGTGTCGGCATTGTGTTAGCGCCCACGGGTAGGCCAGCCGAAGCAAATATGGCAGGGTAGTGGGGTGAGCACTGTGGAAGAACTTGTCGGCGAATGGCTGGCCCTGCCCGACGTGGCGGAATTGTTGAATGTCTCTATCACCAGGGTGCACGGGCTGCTGAACGACAGGACCCTGCTTGCCCTGCGCATCGGTGAGCGCAAGATCCGCTCCGTTCCCGCGCAGTTTTTTGTCGATGGAGCGGTGCTGGATTCCCTGAAGGGAACCGTCGGCGTCCTGGTCGACGCGGGGTACTCGGACGAGGAAGCCATCACCTGGCTGTTCACCGAGGATGATTCACTGCCCGGAAGCCCGGTGCGGGCCCTTCGCGAGGGCCGTAAAACAGAAATCCGCCGCCGCGCCCAAGCCCTCGCCTGGTAGCGGCCCGCCCCGCATTACCCCGCCCGGTAATAGCCTGCCCGGCGGTAACCGGCCGGCTACGCGCGCCGCGTGACGGCCGCCGTCGCCAGCGCATGCAGCGCCGAGGCGCTGTGCGACTCAAGATCCAGTTCCGCCAGGGCGCTGAAGGCGGCGGCGCTGAGCTCGCCGATCATCGCCTCGGTGGACGCCAGGGCTCCCGAATCGGCAAGAATCGCCCTGATCCGGGAAATATCCGCACCGCTGAGCTCCGCGGAGCCGAGGCGCTGGTCCACAAAGCGGGCGTCGGCCTCGGATGCCTTCTCCAATGCCAGACCCACGAGCACCGTCCGCTTTCCCTCCCGCAGGTCGTCGCCCGCGGGTTTGCCCGTCTCCGCCGGGTCCCCGAACACGCCGAGCACGTCATCGCGGAGCTGGAAGGCCTCGCCCAACGGGATCGCGAAGGCGGAGTACGCCGCCAACAGCGCGTCGCTGCCGCCGGCCAGTGCGCCACCGAGCACCAGCGGGTGCTCCATCGAATACTTGGCGCTCTTGTAGCGGATGATGGCACCGGCCCGGGCGACAGCGCCGGAACGGTCCCGGGACGGCCCGGCGACTTCCTCGAGGATGTCCAGGTATTGTCCCGCCATGACCTCGGCGCGCATCGTGTCGAAGACGGAACGCGCCCGCCCGTCGCGGGGTTCCGATGCGGCGGTCCCGGCAAAGACTTCCTCGCTGAAGGACAGGCACAAATCGCCTGTCAGAATGGCGGCGGCGGTGCCGAAGCGTTCGGGATCCAGCGCCCAGTTCCGTTCCGCGTGCAGGGCGCTGAACTGGCGGTGCACACTGGGAGCACCCCGGCGGGTGTCCGAACGGTCGATGATGTCATCGTGGATCAGGGCGGCCGCCTGGAACAGTTCCAGGGCCGTGCCCGCCGCAATGATGCGGGGTGCGTGTTCCGCGCCGCCGGCGCCGCGCCAGCCCCAGTAGCACATCATCGCCCGCAGCCTCTTGCCGCCGGTGACCAGGGACCTGATGGAATCCAGCAGCGCCAGGGCGTCGGGCGAAATGCCCGCCATCATGCCGGTCTTGGAATCCAGGAAGCCGCCGAGGGACCGGGCAACGGCCCGGACATAGTGCTCTTGTTCCGCGAGAACCCCCGGAGCGCCGGTTCCGGTTTCGGAACTCACTTCAGCGAGGCCGGGAGCACATGGGCGCCAACATTGATGGTCACCCCGGTGCCGGCCGGCCCCACCGAGACATTGACCGTCTCCTGGCCCTTCGCGCGGGAAAAGACGTAGCTGGTGACATTGTCCACGGTGGTGGGAGCCGTGGCGGTAAACCCCTGGTTCGTGTACACCGTGGTGTAGTAGGCGGCGATCGCGGCCGGAGTGGCCGAGGAAGTGGCCACGAGGGACGCCGTGGCCAGCGCCTGGGTCTTGTCCAGGGCCGTGGACTGCACCGTGGCCCCGGGCATCACGGGAATCAGCGTGCTGGGGAAGCCATCCACGATGGCACCCTTGGTCGCCGACGGCCCGGAGGCCGACGGCGCGGATCCTCCTTCGGTGGCAGCAGTTCCTCCGGCACTGGAGGCCGTTCCGGCGCTGCTGGCCGCGGCGCTCGAAGCGGGGCCAGCGGAATTGCTGTCGGACCCCGAGGGCGCGCTCGGCGTGCATCCGCTCAGGGGGATGGCTGCCGCCAGCAGGATGCCGGCAACCGCGTACGTCGTCTTTTTCACGCTACGTCCTTCGCGTTTCATCTCCGGTAGTCCGGCACCCCGTGGCGCCAGCTTGCTCCAACCAGTCTAGCCAGTGCGGCCGGGCCTAGAATGGACAGCGTGGGTTCACGTGGCGCGGGGGAAACATCGGGGCAGGCACCGCGCCGGACGTCAATCGCGCACCCGGACTGCCACATATTGCATGTGGACATGGACGCCTTTTTTGTGGCGGTGGAGCTGCTGTCCAGGCCGGAGCTGCTGGGCAGGCAGGTGATTGTCGGGCATCCCGCCGGCCGGTCCGTGGTGCTGTCGGCCTCTTACGAGGCGCGCACGATGGGCGTCCGCTCGGCGATGCCGATGGCCACGGCGATGAGGCTCTGCCCCCGGGCCGTCGTCCTCGAACCGCACCACGAGCGGTACTACGAGGTGTCGGCCCGGTTGATGGATATCTTCCGCTCCGTCACGGACCTGGTTGAGCCGCTCTCCGTCGACGAGGCCTTCCTTGATGTGGCCGGAGCGATCCGCCGGCTGGGCAGCCCGCAGGACATCGGTGCCCTGATCCGCAGGCGGGTCCGGGCCGAGCTGGGCATCACCGCCTCGGTGGGGATCGCCAGCACGAAATTCGTCGCAAAGATCGCCTCTGCCCGGTGCAAGCCCGACGGGCTGCTGCTGATTCCGGAGCAGAACACCGTCGAATACCTGCACACGCTGCCGGTCCGCGCGCTGTGGGGGGTTGGCGCCAAGACGATGGAGGTGCTGGCCAGGCTCGGCATCCATAGTGTCGCCGATCTCGCCGCCACGCCCCTGCCGGTCCTGAAACGGACCCTGGGCGCGACCGGCGAGCACGTCCACCGGCTTGCGTGGGGCATCGATCCCCGTCCCGTGACGCCGCTGCGCGAGGAGAAGAGCATCGGAGCCGAAGAGACCTTCGCCCGCGACACCGCCGACGAGGCGGTGATCACCCGCGAGCTTCTCCGGCTGGCCCACCGGACGGGCGCCAGGCTTCGGGCTTCCGGTCAGCTGGCCCGGACAGTGACGCTGAAGCTCAAATACGCTGATTTCTCCACGATCACCCGGTCCCGGACGCTGGCCACCCCGGTGGATAGCGCCGCGATGCTCTACGCCACGGCCTGTGCCTTGCTGGAACGGCTGGGAGAGCGTCCCCTGAGCGTGCGCCTCGTGGGCCTGCGCGCGGAGCAGCTGGAATCCCGCCAGGAAACAGCCCTCCAGCTGTCCCTGGAGCGCCGGGACGATAACTGGCGGTCCGCGGAGGCCACCCTGGATGCGGTGGACGCCCGGTTCGGGCACAGCAGCCTGCTTCCGGCCCGGTTGATCGCCCCCGGACCGAAGCGGATCCGGGCCGGAACGGAGGCGCTGCCGGACCCGGCGGACGATTAATAAGCACGCTGACGTCCGCAGGGTGGCCTGGTCTTTCAGTTCTGTGGAATGAAGCCTATTCTTATAGCAGGATCCTCCGCAGGCCGGGGGATCCATCACAACAACTCAATCGGCGCAGGCATTGTTACAGCGACTCGGACACGAGGGAACCTTTCGCAGTCCCTTAGCCGTTGTAACTGGTGTCCGGCAAGGACGAGGACCTATAAGGAGGCCGCGATGCCCCTCTCGGAGCACGAACAAAGGCTGCTCGACCAGCTGGAGCAGCAATTGCACGCGGATGATCCGAAGTTTGCCAGTAGCCTGGCCTCGGATCCGGCGCGCTCGTTCTCGACCCGCCACATCATTGTCGGAATTCTGGTCTCGATTGCCGGCATCCTCGTGCTTCTGCTGGGCGTCGGTCTGCAGAACATCTTCGTGGGTGTCGGAGGGTTCCTCGTGATGGGGGCCGGCGTCTATTTCGCCACCCTGCGCCGCGGCGCCCTGACCCGCGGTTCGGGCGGGCAGGGCGGTAAGCCCAGGAATTCCTTCATGAGCAACCTGGAACAGCGCTGGGACGAGCGCCGCAATCAGTAGAACCCTCCACTTTGCTCCCCGGACGGCCTCCGGAACCCTGAAAGGACCCGCAACGTCGGGTCCTTTTTTGTTTTAATCCGCACCGGCTCGCCGCAGCCCGCCTCCCGCGTTCCCGGCGCCGGCCGGCGCCGGAATTCCGCCGTTTATTCCCTCCACTTCGCACCCCGTCCGCTCTTCCGCGCCAGCACGGCGAAAACTGGGCCGCAGACACGCCGGTTGAGGGCCGTTTCGCCTTGACGGTGGTTGAAAGTGGAGTAAAGTGGAGCACGTAAGAGGGTAGTGGCAAGAGGGGGTGCGGAACCGGTCTGCAGCCCCGTTAGCTCAAGGGGGGTCGGAGATGTTCCTCGGAACGCATTCCCCCCGCCTCGACGAGAAGGGAAGGATCATTCTTCCCGCCAAGTTCCGGGAGGAACTGGCCAACGGACTTGTCCTCACCAGGGGCCAGGAGCGTTGCATCTACGTATTCAGCCAGCGGGAATTCGAAACAGTTCACGAGCAAATGCGGGAGGCTCCCATCGCCAACCGCCAGTCCCGGGACTACATGCGGGTTTTCCTCTCCGGTGCCTCCGACGAGGTTCCGGATAAGCAGGGCCGGATCACGATTCCTGCCGCATTGCGGACCTATGCAGGTCTTGACCGGGAACTGGCCGTCATCGGGCTGGGAGCCAGGGCCGAGATCTGGGATGCGCAGGCATGGGCCAGCTACTTGGAGGAGAAGGAAAACGTCTTCTCCGACACCGATGATGAAACGATTCCCGGACTCTTCTAAGCAATGCACACCGTTCTTCAATGAGATCTCTCCCCGCCCGCGGTTTGGTCCTGGCTCACTTCCCCGGAGCCAGGCCCGGCCGCCGGCGCGGAGGGGGATCTGATTGCAGAACGACCCGCCACCGACGCCAAGCAGCACCCACCGCAGGAAAGGAGCCGACGTGAGCGGGCAGTCCGACGATGAGCAGCAGCCGCCCACGGCCGCGCGCCATATCCCCGTACTCAAGGACAGGTGCATCAACCTGCTCGCCCCTGCCTTCGAGGCAGCCGCCGCCGCCGGGCGGACGCCGGTGGTCATCGACGCGACGCTGGGCATGGGCGGGCACAGCGAGGCGATGCTGGAACGCTTCCCGACTCTCCATCTGATCGGGATCGACAGGGATACCCAGGCGCTGCGCCTCGCCGGTGAGCGTCTGGCCGCCTTCTCCGCCCGCACCGATCTGGTGCACGCCATCTACGACGAAATCGGCGACGTCGCCACCGATCTCGGTTTCCCTTTCGTTGACGGCGTCCTGATGGACCTGGGTGTCTCCTCGCTCCAGCTGGATGAACGCGAACGCGGCTTTGCCTACTCCTATGACGCTCCGTTGGATATGCGGATGGACACCAGCCGCGGCCCCACCGCGGCGGACGTGGTCAACACCTACAGCGAGGCAGAGCTGGTCCGCATCATCCGCGCCTGGGGCGAGGAGAAATTTGCCGGCCGGATCGCCAACCGCATCGTCGCGGCCCGGGAGGCACAGCCCTTCCGCACCACCGGTGAGCTGGTGGACGTGATCCGCGCTGTGGTTCCGGCCGGCGCCGCACGGACCGGCGGCCACCCGGCGAAGCGGACCTTTCAGGCCCTGCGGATCGAGGTCAACGAGGAGCTGGATGTCCTGCGCAGGGCCGTCCCCGCGGCGGTCGCCGCGCTGGGACTGGGCGGACGCGCCGTCGTCATGTCCTACCACTCGCTGGAGGACAAGATCGTCAAGGCCGCCTTCGCTGCCGGAGCAACCTCGTCCGCACCGCTGGGATTTCCCGTTGAGCTCGAGGAACACAAGGCAGAACTCAAGACCCTGACCCGGGGGACGGAAACGCCCACCGCCGGGGAAATTGCAGAAAACCCGCGCGCGGCTTCCGCCAGGCTCCGCGCGGTTGAACGAATCCGGACCAGGAGAACAGCATGAGCGCAGTCGCACAATTCGATGTCCGCCCGCTAACCGGCAGCACGGCGGAGGACCTGGACCCGGATGCCCCCCTTGGCGCGCCGGACCCCGCCCGCAGGCGCCGGACACCGCTGTCGCTGGTCACCAGCGCTCCCCGGCGCCGGCGCGCGCCCTTCGTGGTGTTCTGCTTCCTGACCCTGGTGGCGGCGCTGGCCACGGTACTGGTCCTGAATATCTCCGTCTCCACCGGACAGTACGAACTGGTGCGCCTGCACGCACAGCAAGCCGACCTGCTCAAGGGCAACCAGGAACTGACACAGCAGGTGCAAAACAACCAGGCTCCGCAGAATCTGGTTAACAAGGCGGCAGACTTGGGCATGGTTACCTCAACCACCGTTGGACAGATCGACCTGAAGACCATGACCGTATCCGGAACGCCGGTGCCCGCACCGGCAGGGGACAAGACCAAGTCCCTGATCGCCGCCGCCGTCGTCGGCGGGGCAGCACCGGCGGATACGTCCAGCACCACCGCGGATCCCACCGTTGCCGGCCCGACCGGCGCCGGAACTCCCGCGGCGGCCGGCCCGCAGGTCGGCCCGGCCTCCGGGGTTGATCTCCATGGCGGAACCATTCCCGCCCCGCAGCAGAAAAACGGCTAGGGACTCCACCGCAGGGCTGGCGGCGGTTGCGCCAGGGCATTCGGCAACACACTGAGGAATAATGTGGCACGGAACTCCAGTACAGGACCTACACCGTCTGCACGGCCTGCGCGGCCGGGACGCGCTCCGGCCAGGGGGGTAAGAACCGGAAAACTCCGGCTGCGGCTTGGACTGGGAATGATGCTGGCGCTGCTGCTGGTCATATCCGGCAAGCTGTTCCTGGTCCAGGGCATGGACGTCGGCGGCATGGCGGAGGCGGCCACCGCACAGCTGTCCCAGTCCGAGGTCCTGCCCGCGGTCCGCGGAAAGATCCTTGACGCCAACGGGCACGTGATGGCCCAGAGTGTGCTGTCCTACAACATCACGGTCTCGCCCAAGAACTTCAACGCCCCGGGGGATAAGTTCGAGCGGCTGGACGCGGACGGGCACAGGCAGACCTTTGACAGGGCCTCGGCCGTCCAGCAGCTGGCCGATGCGCTCGGCAAGAAGACCGATGAGCTGACCTCCCCGCTCAGCGGCGACGGAACCTTCGCGATGCTCGCCAAGGACGTGCCGCCGGCCACCGAGGAGAAGGTGATGGCCCTCGGGCTGCCGGGCATCTACAACGTCCCCGAGCAGCAGCGCGAGTACCCGCTCGGAGCCGTCGGCGGCAGCGTGGTCGGATTCCTCGGCGCCGACGGCACCGCCCTCGGCGGCATCGAACAGACCATGGACTCCAAGCTGCGGGGGACCGACGGGGAACGGACGTACCAGCAGGGCCGGAACGGGATCGTGATCCCCAATGCCCCCAGCACGACGACGGCCGCCAAGGACGGCGAAACCGTCCAACTCACCCTGAACCAGGACATCCAGTACTACGCCCAACAGGCGGCCGAGCAGCAGAAACAGCAGTACGGCGCGGACTGGGCGAACATTGTCGTCATCCAGGTCAAGACCGGGAAGGTCATTGCGCTGGCGGACAGCAGCAGCGTCGACCCGAACCACGTCGGCGCCTCCAAGCCCGAGGACCTGGGTGCCCGTGCGGTGACAGCCGCCATTGAACCCGGTTCCACGGAAAAGACCGTCACGGCCGCCGGCGCCATCCAGGAAGGCATCGTCGCCCCGGACACGCACCTGCTGATCCCGCCCACGTACACGGTCGACGGGCAGACCTTCCAGGATGCCTTCGCGCACGGCACCGAACAGCGGACCTTTGCCGGTGTCATCGGCGACTCGCTGAACACCGGAACCGTCATGGTCGGCCAGAAGCTGACCCGCCAGCAGCGCTACGACTACCTCTCGAAGTTCGGCATCGGGCAGAAGACGGGCATTCCGCTGCCCGGTGAGAGCCCCGGCATCCTGGCCAAACCCGCTCAGTGGGATGTCCGCCAGCAATACACCGTGCTGTTCGGCCAGGGTGTGGCGCAGACCCCGCTGCAGACAGCGATGATCTACCAGACCATCGCCAACAACGGGGTCCGCTTGGAGCCGCAGCTCGTGGAGTCCTACATCGACCCGGACGGCACGGTGCACAAGGTGCCCCAGCAGCCCGGCACCGAGGTGGTCTCTCCGCAGACCTCCCAGCAGGTGAAGGACATGCTCGAAAGCGTCACGACCATCGGCGACGCGACGAACGTGAAGATTCCGGGCTACCGCGTGGGCGGCAAGACCGGCACGGCGGAGTCTCCCGGCGGCGGATATACCTCCTCCTTCGTGGGCATGGCCCCGATGGAAAATCCGCAGTACGTTGTGCTGGTTACGGTGCAGCACCCCAAGTCCAACATCTACGGTGTTAACCAGGGACCGACGTTTAACGACGTGATGGGACAGGTCCTGCGCACCTATAACGTGCCGCCGTCCACCACTCCCAGCGTCAAACTGCCGCAGTACTACTGAACCCGGAGCCACACGTGAGCCAGAACCAGCCGACGCAGGGGTCCGCCATGCGGCCCAGGGAGGTGCGCCCCGTGACGCTGGGGGCGGTCTGCACGGCCCTGGGCCTTGCCCTGCCCGCTCCGGTGGCAGCCGCTGTGCAGCTCACCGGGGTCACCATCGATTCGCGCTCCGTCCAGGCGGGGGATCTGTATTGCGCGCTGCCCGGCGCCAGCAGCCACGGCGCGGACTTCGCCGCCGGGGCCGCCGCGGCCGGGGCCGCCGCCGTGCTCACGGATGCCGCCGGGGCGGACCGGCTGGCCGGGATGTCCCTTCCCGTGCTGGTGGCCCGGGATCCGCGGGCCCTGGTCGGGGCCGTCTCCGCCCTGGTCTACGGCTCGACGGCGGCCGGCGCGGCGATGCCGCTGTTCGCCGTGACCGGAACCAACGGCAAGACCACGACCACATACTTCATCACCTCGCTGCTGCGCGCCGTCGGGCTGACCACGGGACTGATCGGCACGATCGAGATCCTCGCCGGCGGCGAGGCGATTCCGAGCAAGCTCACCACCCCGGAGAGCCCCGACGTGCACGCCCTGCTGGCCCTGATGCGCGAGCGCGGCATCGGGGGAGCGGCCATGGAAGTGTCCTCGCACGCCATTTCGTTCAACCGGGTGGACGGAATCGTCTTTGACGTGGCGGGTTTCACCAACCTCACCCAGGATCATCTGGACCTGCACGGGTCCATGGCCGGCTACTTCGACACCAAGGCCCAACTGTTCACCCCTGCGCATTCGCGGCGGGCCGTGATCACCGTGGACGACGACTGGGGCCGGGCGATGGCCGCGGCCAGCACGGTGCCGACCACGACCCTGGCCACCGACGGCGGCGCGGACGCGCACTGGCGGGTCGCCGACGTCGTCCCCGACGGGCTGGGCCACCGCTTCAGCCTGCACGGTCCGGACGGCGCCATGCTGCGCCTGCGCACCGGCCTGCCGGGACTGTTCAACGTCTCCAACGCCGCCCTGGCGGTGCTGATGGTGCATGCCGGCGGCGCGGACCTGACGGTGCTGCAAAGGGCCCTGGACGAAGCGGACCCGCTGACGGTGGAGGTCCCCGGCCGGATGGAGCTCGTGGGCACCCGGCCGGCATCGATAGTGGATTTCGCCCATAATCCCGACGCGCTGGAACGGGCCCTGCGCGCCGTCCGGCCGGCGGGCCCGGGGCGGGTCATCGTCGTCTTCGGCGCCACCGGCCAGCGTGATGCCGGCAAGCGGCCGGCGATGGGCGGGATCGCGGCACGGCTGGCCGATGTGGTTATTATCACCGACGACGACCCGCACGACGAGGATTCTGCCGCCATCCGCGCCGACGTCCTCCGGGGCGCCCGCGGAGTGGCCGCAACCGCCGCCGCCGGAGCCGGCACCGGGGCCCTGGTCGAAGAGGTTTTTCCGCGTACCGACGCGATTTTCCGTGCCGTGGAACTGGCCCGGGAAGAGGACGTGATCCTGGTGGCCGGGCGAGGCCACGAGGTCTGGCAGGAGGTCCGCGGGGTGAACCTTCCGTTGGATGACAGGGAGGAACTCCGCCGTGCCCGCGCGCTGCGGGGATTCCCGGGCCAGGGGCAAACCGGGATAGAGTCCTAGATCGAGATGCTGACTATTACTGCGGCCGAGCTGGCCGCCATTACGCACGGGCGCCTGAGCGCCACAGCGGCGCCCTTGGCCGTCATCGGCCTGGGCAACATCGTGACCGACTCCCGGGAGAGTTTTCCGGGAGCCGTCTATGTGGCCAAGCCGGGCGAGTTTTCCGACGGGCACGCGTTTATCCCGGCAGCCGTGGCCGCCGGGGCCGTGCTGGTGATCGCGGAGCGGGACACGACGGACGACGGCGGCACGGCCCACCCGGCGGTCATCGTCGAGGACGCCGTGCTCGCCCTCGGCGCCCTGGCCGCCCATGTCGTCCGCCGGATCCGGGCCGCCGGAGAACTGACGGTCATCGCCATCACCGGTTCGGCCGGTAAAACCACTACCAAGGACCTGCTGGCCGGGATCCTCTCCGCATCCGCCGCCACCGTGGCGCCGACGGGCTCCTTCAACGGGGAGGTCGGCGTGCCGCTGACAGTCTTCCGCGCCGACGAATCCACCCGCTACCTCGTCATCGAAATGGGCGCCACCCGGCTGGGCCACATCAGCTACCTCTGTTCCCTGGTCCGGCCCGACATCGGCGTCGTGCTGGGGGTGGGCAGCGCCCATACCGGGGAATTCGGCGGCGTGGACAATATCGCCACGGCCAAGGGCGAGCTCGTCGAGGCGCTGGCCGCCACCGGCGCGGCGGTGCTCAACGCCGACGACGCCCGCGTTGCGGCGATGGCCGCGCGCGGCCCGGCTCCCGTGACGTACTTCGGCCGCGCCGAGGGACCGGCGTCGGCCAAGCCCGGAGCGCGGGTACTGGCCTCCGACGCCGCCACCGACCAGGACGGGCATCCGGTTTTCGGGCTGTCCTTCAGCGCCGAGCCCGACGCCGGCACGGCGCAGGTGCGCAGCGGACTGCTGGGGGAGCACCACCTGGCCAACCTGCTGGGAGCCGCCGCGGCCGCCCACCTGGCAGGGATCCCCGCAGCGGCGATTACTGCCGGCCTGGACGGCCGCGGCCCGGCCAGCCGGTGGCGGATGGAGCTGACCGAGCGTGCGGACGGCATCACCGTCATCAACGACGCCTACAACGCCAACCCCGACAGCATGCGCGCCGCGCTGCGCACTCTCGCCGAGCTGGGCTCCGGCCCGCATCCGCGGCGCACCTGGGCCGTCCTGGGGCCGATGTACGAGCTCGGAGCGGACTCCGTCCGTGAGCACGACCTGCTCGGCAGGGTCGCCGTCAGGCTGAACATTTCCCGGCTCGTCGTGGTCGGGGCCGAGGCCCGGGCGATGCACGTCGGGGCGGTGATGGAGGGGTCCTGGGGGGACGAATCGGTCTTCGTCGCCGACTTGGAGGAAGCCCACGAACTGCTCCGCCGCGAGCTGCGCGCCGGAGACATTGTCCTGGTCAAGTCCTCGAACGCGGCGAACCTGAGATACCTGGGTGATCGGATAGCATTGCGGTCAGTGGTTACCGATGGGCAGGGGCAGCAGGGCGCGGCCGCGTCCGAACAGGGGACAGACGGCGAAAGGACCCGGGACCAATGATCGCATTGCTCATGGGATCCGGGCTCGGACTGGCCCTGGCCATGATCGGAACCCCGCTGTTCATCAAACTCCTGGTCGCCAAGGGCTACGGACAATTCATCAGGGATGACGGCCCCACCAGCCACCACACCAAACGCGGCACGCCCACCATGGGCGGCGCCATCGTCGTCGGAGCGGTCGTCTTCGCCTACCTCGGCACGCATCTGGTGCTCTGGCTGCTGAACAACAACTCCCAGGGCCCGACGGTGTCGGGCTGGCTGCTCCTGTTCCTGATGGTCGGGATGGGCCTGGTCGGTTTCCTGGACGACTTCATCAAAATCTCCAAACAGCGCAGCCTGGGCCTGGACACCAAGGCGAAACTGATCCTGCAGGGCATCGTGGGGATCGCTTTCGCCGTCATGGCCCTGAATTTCCCCAACCACCTCGGCCGCACCCCGGCGACCACCAAGATTTCCTTCGCCCGGGATATCCCCGGACTGGACCTGGCCTTCGCCGGGGCCGGTGTGGGCGTGGTCCTGTTCGTCATCTGGTCCAACCTGATTGTCACGGCAGCCACCAACGGGGTGAACCTGACGGACGGCCTCGACGGGCTGGCCGCCGGGGCCTCCGTGATGGTGTTCGGCGCCTATACGCTGATGGGCATCTGGCAGAGCAACCAGGGCTGCGGTTCGGCCCGGGCGGTATCAAGCTCCGTCTGTTACGAGGTCAGGGATCCGCTGGACCTGGCCCTGCTGGCGGTGATCATTTTCGGCGCGCTCATCGGATTCCTGTGGTGGAACACCTCCCCGGCGAAGATTTTCATGGGGGACACGGGCTCGCTCGCCATCGGCGGTGCGATCGCCGGCTTCGCGATCCTCTCCCGCACGGAGATCCTGCTGGCCATCATCGGCGGCCTGTTCGTCATCATCTCCCTGTCCGTGATTATCCAGGTGGGCTATTTCAAGCTCTCCGGCGGAAAACGGGTCTTCAAGATGGCCCCGCTCCAGCACCACTTCGAGCTCAAGGGCTGGGCCGAGGTCACCGTGGTGGTCCGGTTCTGGATCCTCTGCGGGCTGCTCGTTGCGGTGGGCCTGGGCGCCTTCTACGCCGAATGGATCGTCCAGCTGTGAGCGCTGCCGCACCCTCCCGGCTCGACGCACTCACCAGCTGGGACGCCGACTGGCGGGGCCTGCGGGTGGTGGTCACGGGAATCACGAAGACGGGGTTTTCGGTGGCCGATACGCTGGCCGAGCTCGGCGCCCGCGTCGTCGTGGTGGCGGCCTCCGACGACGACGACGCCCGCCGCGCCGCGGACACCCTGCGGATCGTCGGCGTCGAGGACGTACTCCTCGGCGAGGAGATCTCCACCCGGCTGCCCGCCGTGGGCGGCCGGCCGGCGGAGCTGGTGGTCACCAGCCCCGGGCTGCGGCCCAGCCATCCGCTGCTCGCGGCCGCGGCCGCGGCAGGCATCCCGATCTGGGGGGACGTGGAACTGGCCTGGCGCGTGCGCACCCGGCCCGGGCGGAAAACGGCCGACTGGCTGACGATCACCGGCACCAACGGCAAGACCACCACCACCGCCATGGCGGAATCGATGCTCCGCGCCGCCGGGCTGCGCGCGATCGCCGCCGGGAACATCGGAACCCCGCTGCTGGACGCGGTGCGCGACCCCGAAGGCTACGACGTGCTGGCCGTGGAACTGTCCACCTTCCAGCTGCACTGGACGTCCAGCGTCTCCCCGGCGGCGAGCGTCTGCCTGAACCTCGCCCAGGACCACGTCGACTGGCACGGTTCGTTCGAAGCGTATGCGGCGGACAAGGCCAGGATCTACACGAACACCCGCATCGCCTGCATCTACAACGCCGAGCAGGCCGAAACCGAGCGGATGGTGGAGGAGGCCGACGTCGTCGAAGGCTGCCGCGCGGTCGGCTTCACCACCGGCACGCCCGCGATCAGCATGGTCGGCACGGTCGGCGGGCTGCTGGTCGACAGGGCCTTCCTTCCCGGCCGCCGCGACTCCGCCGTCGAGCTCGCCAGCCTCGCCGACATCGGGCCGCTGGTCCCCAGGCACCTCGTGGCCAACGCCGCGGCCGCCGCCGCGCTGGTCCGCGCCATCGGCGTCGAACCCTCGGCGGTCCGCGACGGTCTGCGGACCTACGACCCCGGCGATCACCGGATCCAGCCGGTAGCCACCCTCGGCGGGGTGCTCTGGGTCAACGATTCCAAGGCCACCAACCCGCACGCGGCGGCCGCCTCCCTGTCGGCCTTTAGCCCGGTGGTCTGGATCGCCGGCGGGCTGGCCAAGGGAGTCGACTACCAGGAGCTGGTCCGCAGCCACGCCGGACGCCTCAAGGCCGTGGTGCTGATCGGCGCCGATACCTCGGCCCTCGAGTCGGCACTGGCGCGACACGCGCCCGATGTCCCCGTGATCCGCCCGGCCGCGGGTCAGACTGGAACGGTGCAGAACGCCGGGACCGGCAGCGCCGTGATGGTGCGGGCGGTCAGCGAAGCGGCACGGATCGCCACGGACGGGGATACCGTGCTGATGGCTCCGGCGGCTGCCTCCATGGATCAGTTCTCTTCCTACGCCCACCGGGGCCAGTCGTTCATCGACGCCGTCCGCGGGCTTGCGGAAGGGCAGGCGCAGACCAGCAAGGAGCAATAATGGTCACCACGCCAGCTCGGCCCGTCACCCGCCGGCCGGCCAAACAGGCATCCCGCCGGCCCGCCCGGGGCAAACCGGCGCCGGACGCCCGCGGCACGGCACGGCCGGCGGCCGGGGCGCCGGAACAGCCCGGCACCGAGCCGGCACAGCTGGGCCGGGTTCAGTCCCAGCCCGGCCGGGTTCAGTCCCAGCCTGGCCGCGTCCAGTCCCAGCCCGGCCGGGTTCAAAGATTCCTGCGGGAATTCTGGCCCCGGCTTGAGGGCAGCAACCGGCCCAGCAACGGCTCCAGCTACTACATGATCCTCGGCGCCACGGTGGCACTGACCTGCATCGGCCTGATGATGGTGTTTTCCGCCTCCTCCGCCGAATCCATCTCCAACGGCGCCGACCCGTACCAGTTGGGACTGCGCGAATCGCTGTACGCGGCGATCGGGCTGTTCCTGATGTTTTTGTTTTCACGATTCAGCAAGCGGCTGCTCAAACGCCTGGCCTGGCCGGCGCTCGGACTGGCGCTGGTGCTGCTGGCGCTGGTGCTGGTGATCGGGGTCGAAATCAACGGAAACACGAACTGGATCCGGTTCAACGACAACTTTTCCTTCCAGCCCTCGGAGGCGGCGAAGCTCGGCCTGGCGCTCTGGATGGCCGCGGTCCTGGCCCGCAAGGGTCCGCTGCTCTCGCAGTGGAAGCACATGTTCATTCCGGTGCTGCCGGTGGCCGCACTCGTGGTCGGGCTGGTGCTCAAGCAGGGTGACCTGGGGACGGCCGTGATCATGATGGCCATCGTGGCGGCGGCGCTGTTCTTCGCCGGCGCCCCGGGCCGGATCTTCGCCGGGGCCGGCATCGTCGGCGCGCTGGCGGCGCTAATCCTGGCGGCCACCTCCAGCAACCGGGTCAGCCGCATCACGGCGTGGATCGATGCCCTGCACGGCACCTGCAACGACCCGACCGGCCAGTGCGACCAGGCCAGGAACGGTCTGTACGCGCTGGCGTCGGGGGGCTGGTGGGGCGTTGGCCTGGGCCAAAGCCGGCAGAAGTGGAACTGGATCCCGGAGGCCCACAACGACTTCATCTTCTCCATCATCGGGGAGGAATTCGGGCTCATCGGCACCATCGTGGTGGTGGTGCTGTACGCCATCATCGCGCTGGCCATCTTCCGGGTCATCGTCAGGCACAACGACCTGTTCGTCCGCATTCTCTGCGGCGCCATCCTGGCCTGGATCATCGGCCAGGCGTTCGTCAACATTGCCATGGTCACCGGCCTGCTGCCCGTCATCGGCGTCCCGCTCCCGCTGGTCTCCTACGGCGGCACCGCGCTGGTCCTTGTCCTCTCCGCCATCGGCGTCGTGCTCTCCTTCGCCCGAACCGCCCCCGAAAGTGAACCCGCCGAACCATGACCTCCGATTCCGAACAGACCGCGAGGGCGCTCTCCGTGGTGCTGGCCGGCGGCGGTTCCGCCGGCCACGTCAGTCCGCTGCTGGCCATCGCCGCCGCCGTCGCGCGCGAACGTCCGGGCACCCGGCTGCTGGCCGTGGGCACCGAGGAAGGCCTGGAGACGCGTCTGGTTCCCGCCGCAGGGCTTGAGCTCGCCCTGATCGACCGGGTCCCCCTGCCGCGCCGGCCGTCCGCCGCGGCGGCCGCCTTTCCCGCACGGTTCCGCCACGCCGTCCGCGCGGGCGGAGAGATCCTTGACCGCGCCGGGGCCGACGTCCTGGTCGGGGTCGGCGGCTACGTCTGCACCCCGATGTACCTGGCCGCCCGCAGCCGGCGCATTCCGATCGTGATCCACGAGGCCAATACCCGCACTGGCCTGGCCAACCGACTCGGCGCACGCTACGCCGCCGGTGCGGGAAAGGCCTTCGCGGCAACCCGGCTGCGCAACGCCGCCCTCGTCGGCATGCCGATGCGCAGGGAAATCAGCACCCTGGACCGCACCGCAGCCCGCACGGCGGCGCGCAGGGCACTGGGATTGGCGTCGGAACTGCCCACGCTGGTGGTGACGGGCGGCTCGCTCGGGGCGGTACGCATTAACAACGCCGCGGCCGGGGCCATGGACGCACTCACCTGCGCCGGAATCCAGGTGCTGCACATCACCGGACGAGGCAAGTCCGTGACCGGACCGAACGGCGCGCCGCTGAGCGCACCGAACTACAGGCAGGTGGAATACGTGGACGCCATGGAGGATGCGTACGCCGCGGCCGATCTGATCCTGTGCCGTGCCGGCGCGGGCACTGTCAGCGAACTTGCCGCCGTCGGACTGCCGGCGGTCCTGGTTCCGCTGCCCGTCGGCAACGGCGAACAGGCCCTCAACGCGGCGCCGCTGGTGCAGGCGGGCGGAGCGGTGCTGGTCAGGGACGCGGAACTGCACGCCGGCTGGATCGGCACACGGCTGGTGCCGCTGCTCACCGATCCGGCCCGGCTGGAGCGGATGTCCGCGGCCTGTGCCGCGCTCGGCATCCGGGACGCCGACGACCGGATGGCGCAGATGGTCCTGAAAGCGGCCCTGGCATGAGCGGCCCGGACGGCACGCCCAGCATGAGCGCCCCGGACGGCACGGACGGCATGAGCGGCACGGATACCCCGGACGGCGGCCTCGGCCATGTGCACTTCATCGGCATCGGCGGGGCCGGCATGTCCGCCATCGCCCGGATCCTGCTGGCCCGCGGCATTCCGGTCAGCGGCTCCGACGCCAAGGATTCCCCCGGACTGCGTGAACTTGCGGCCCTGGGCGCCGGGATCCGGCTGGGCCACAGTGCCTCTGCCGTCGCCGGCGCGGACACCGTCGTCATTTCCTCGGCCATCCGGGAAAGCAACCCCGAACTGGCCGCGGCCCGCACGGGCGGGCTGCGCGTGCTGCACCGCTCCCAGGCCCTGGCGGCGGCAATGGCGGGGGACGACGTCGTCGCGGTGGCCGGCACGCACGGCAAGACGACGACGACGGCGATGATCGCCGTGCTGCTCCGCGGGGCGGGCCTGGATCCGTCGTTCGCCATCGGCGGCACCGTACCGGCACTGGGCGTGAACGCCGCGCACGGCAGTTCCGCGATCTTCGTGGCCGAGGCGGACGAGTCGGACGGCTCCTTCCTGAACTACCGTCCGCGGATCGCCGTGGTCACCAATATCGAAGCAGACCATCTGGACCACTACGGCACCGCCGGGGCCGTCTACGCGGCCTTCGACGAATTCGCGGACCTGCTGCCGGCCGGCGGACTGCTGGTGGCCTGCGCGGACGACGCCGGTTCGCTGGCCCTGGCAACGCGGGTCCTGGACGGCGGGGGCAGAGCCGTGCTGTACGGTTCCTCGGAGGCCGCCGACGTCCGGCTGATGCCGGCACGGCGCAGCGAGGAGCTGGGCAGCTCGGGGACCGTGCGGGTCCGTTCCGCCGCGGGGGAGGCCGCCGTTGAGCTGCGGCTGGCCGTGCCCGGGGAGCACAACCGGCGCAACGCGGCCGCGGCCCTGGCCGTCGCCCTGGAACTGGGCGTCCCCGCCGGCCCGGCCGCCGCCGCCCTGGCCGGATTCACCGGTGCCGCGCGCCGGTTCGAGGCCAAGGGCAGCGCCGGCGGAGTGCGCGTCTTTGACGACTACGCCCACCACCCCACCGAAGTGCTGGCCGCGCTGCGCGCCGCCCGGGCGGTGGCCGGGTCCGGGCGCGTCCATGTGCTCTTCCAGCCGCATCTGTTTTCCCGCACCCTGGCGTTCGCTGCCGAGTTCGCCCGGGCCCTGGAACTGGCGGATTCGGTGGCCGTGCTGGACATCTACCCGGCACGGGAAGATCCGGTGGAGGGTGTTTCCAGCGCGCTCATCACCGCACGGCTGCCGCGCAGGCCCGGCCATGTCGAGGACCCGGCCGAGGCGGTGCGGTGGCTCGCCGCCGCCGCCGAACCCGGAGACATCATCCTCACGGTCGGCGCCGGGGACGTCACCGCCTACGGCCCGGCGCTGATCGGCGCACTGGCTGCCCGGGACAACGGAGGTGGAGACCGTGGGCTCTGACCGAAAGCCGCGCATTGTCCGTTCCGGGCCAATAACAGACATTCCCGCCGCCGGCAGCACGCCCGCCGCCCCAGCCACTGGCAGCAAGCCCGCCGGCGCGTCCACGGCCACCAGCGCGAAAGTCACGCTGCTGCCGTTTCCCGGCGACAGCGCCGGACCAGAAACTCTCTCCGGCGCGGCCGCCGGACCCGCCGCACGGTCGACATCGGCACCGGCCGCACCGTCGGGACCCGCTGCCGGCGCTGCCGCCGCCGGGTCCGCCGCTGCCGGCGCTGCCGCGTCCGCGGCGTTCGCCGGGCCTGCCGCGCCGACCGGAACGGTCATTGAGTTTCCCGAGCCGGCCTTCAAACGCCGGCGCCGGACCATCTGGATCACCGCCGTCGCCGTCCTCGCCGCGATGGCCGCCGTCGTCGCGGTGGTGATGTACACGCCCGTCTTCGCCCTGACCACCATCACCGTCGACGGCACCAAAATGCTGACCCCGGCGGCCGTCCAGAGCGCCCTCGAGCCGCTGCAGAACAAGCCGCTGACGCAGATCAGCCAGGACCAGGTCTGGAAGCTGCTCGAACCGCTGCCGCAGGCCCGCTCCGTGTCGATCGAGGCCCGGCCGCCGCATACGCTCCTGGTCCACCTGGTCGAGCGCGTTCCCGTGGCCCTGCTCAAGAGCGACAGTTCCTACCTGCTGGTGGATCCCGACGGCGTCCGGCTGGGCAGCACGGCGGATCCGTCCAAGGTTCCGCTGCCGCTGATCGACGGCGGCACCGCGGCCATCGGCAAGTCCAACTTCAAGGCCATCACCGCGGTGCTCGCCGTGCTGCCGCCGGAGGTGCTCGGGAAACTGCTCAAGGCCGGCGCGGACTCGCCGGACGCCGTCCAGCTCACCCTGGACGACGGCAAGAAGGTGATCTGGGGCAACTCCAGCGAACAGGCGCTCAAGGCCAAGGTCCTGCAGGCGCTGCTCAAGGCGCAGACGGACACCTCGAAGGTCAGCGTTTACGACATCTCCAGCCCCCGCCGTCCCGTGACGCGCTAGCGGAATGTTTAGGAGATTATTCCGACACGCGGCTGCGGTAATTGCATGCCGAACGGATGCCCCATAGCGTTCCAGTCAAGAGTTACTTGACATAACTATAACCTTCAAGTTGAAGGTTAACCTGTCAAGCTTCAGGTAGCGGTGGAACCTCCGCCGGCTACCGGACACCGATTCTCATCAGTACACGAACAAGGGACACGTACCGTGGCAGCACCCCAGAATTACTTGGCCGTCATCAAGGTCGTCGGCATCGGCGGCGGTGGCGTCAACGCAGTCAACCGCATGATCGACGTGGGCCTGCGCGGCGTCGAATTCATTGCGATCAATACGGATGCCCAGGCACTGCTGATGAGCGACGCCGACGTCAAGCTCGACGTCGGCCGCGAGCTCACCCGCGGGCTGGGCGCCGGCGCGAACCCCGAGGTCGGCAAGCAGGCCGCCGAGGACCACGCCGACGAGATCGAAGAGGTCCTGCGCGGGGCGGACATGGTGTTCGTGACCGCCGGCGAGGGCGGCGGCACCGGCACGGGCGGCGCACCTGTCGTCGCCCGCATCGCCCGCTCGCTCGGCGCGCTGACCATCGGCGTGGTCACCCGGCCCTTCACTTTCGAGGGCCGCCGCCGCGCGGGCTCGGCCGAGGCCGGCATCGACGCGCTGCGCGACGAGGTGGACACGCTCATCGTGATCCCCAACGACCGTCTGCTCTCCATCAGCGACCGCAACGTCTCGGTGCTGGATGCCTTCCGCTCCGCGGACCAGGTGCTGCTCTCCGGTGTCCAGGGCATCACCGACCTGATCACCACCCCGGGACTGATCAACCTCGACTTCGCCGACGTGAAGTCGGTCATGCAGGGCGCCGGCTCGGCCCTGATGGGGATCGGCTCGGCCCGCGGCGAGGACCGGGCGGTCAAGGCCGCGGAACTGGCCATCGCCTCACCGCTGCTGGAGGCGTCCATCGACGGCGCCCACGGTGTGCTGCTCTCCATCCAGGGCGGTTCCGACCTGGGCCTGTTCGAAATCAACGAGGCCGCGCGCCTGGTGCAGGAAGTGGCCCACCCCGAGGCCAACATCATCTTCGGCGCCGTCATTGACGACGCCCTGGGGGACGAGGCCCGCGTGACGGTGATCGCCGCCGGGTTCGACGACGTCGACGTCACCTCCGCGTTACGCGAGCCGGGTAACGCCGCCGCCGGCGCCAACCACCACCAGAATGCCCCCGCGGCGCCCCCGGCCGCTCCGGTTGCCGCTCCGCAGTACGCCGCCGCGAACGCTTCGGGCGCCGGCCAGTGGGGGCGCCAGGGCGGCGGCTACGTCCCGGCGGACGGCGGCTTCGACGTCGATCTGCCCGCCGTGGTGGAGCCGGACCTCTCCGGGCACCGCACCGACGATCTGGACGTCCCGGACTTCCTGAAGTAGTCCGGTCCGTCAGTGGCCGTCACTACGCAGGCACGACGGAAACGACAGAAACGACAGATAGGCCAGGAAACCGTGTTGTGGTGGCACCGTGAAGTCGACCCCGGAGTGTGGGTGGGCTTCACGGACACCTCGGCCGGCAACCTGGCCTTGTCCGTGGGCGATGATCCCGCTGCCGTGGCGCGGCGCCGCGACGGGCTGGAAACCTCCCTCGGCCTGGCGCCGGGCTCGCTACGCTTCATGACCCAGGTCCACGGCAATGACGTGGCCCGGATCGGTGCCGGCAGCCGGGGCGCGCCCACGGCCGACGCCATGGTCTCCCTGGACGCGCCGCTGGCCGTGCTGGTGGCCGATTGCGTGCCCGTGGTGCTGGTCGGGCGGCGGCCGGGCGCAACCCCGGTCCTGGCGGTCGCGCATGCTGGCCGCGCCGGCGTGAGCTCGCGGGTGGTGCCGCGCACCGTCGAGGCCCTCCGCGGCGCCGGCGCCGTGTCAGTGCGCGCCTGGCTCGGACCGTCCGTCTGCGGCTCCTGCTACGAGGTGCCCGCCGCCCTGCGGGACCAGGTTTGCGCGGACGACCCCGCGGCCCATGCCACCACCTCCTGGGGCACACCCTCGCTGGACCTGCCCGCGGCCGTACTGAGCCAGCTGGCCGGCTGCGGGGTTCACGCGGAGCGGATCGCCGGCTGCACCTTGGAGGAACCTCGGCTGTTCTCGCACCGGCGCGGCACCCCGGCCGGACGCTTCGCCGGGGTGGTCTATGCCGGCCGCTGACGGGCCCGGTCCGGTGCCGCCGGCGGCCGACGCCCGCCGGGCCGCGCCGCAGGCGGAGCCGCGTGCCGCCGTCCGGGAGCGGATCCGCGCGGCCGCCGAACTCTACGGCAGGGACGTGCCGGAGCTAATAGTGGTGACAAAATTCCATCCCGCCGCGGATGTGGCGCTGCTCGCCGGGCTCGGCGTCGGGGACTTCGGCGAAAACAGGGACCAGGAAGCGGCCGCCAAGGCGGCCGCCGTCGGCGATCCCGCGTTGCGCTGGCACTTTATCGGCCAGCTGCAAAGCAACAAGGCCCGCTCCGTGGCCTCCTACGCCCACTCCGTCCACTCCGTCGACAGGGACGCCCTGGCCCGGGCGCTGAGCAGGGCCGTCACCGCACGGCAGGAAGCTTCCGGCGGCCCGCCGCTGCGCTGCTACGTGCAGGTCAACCTCGACCCTGCCGCGGCGGCCGCGGCGGTTGGAGGAGGTCACGGCGGCGCCGGCCGGGGCGGGGCCGTGCCCGCCGAGGTGGAGCCGCTGGCCGGCCTCATCGCCTCGCTGCCCGGGCTCGAGCTGGCCGGGGTCATGGCCGTGGCGCCGCTGGGGGAGGACCCGGATGCGGCCTTCGACCGGCTTGCCGGACTCTCCGCCGCCATGGTGCGCAGCTTCCCGCAAGCGCGGGGGATTTCGGCCGGCATGAGCCAGGATCTGGAACAGGCCATCCGGGCCGGCGCGACACACCTGCGTGTCGGATCGGATGTCCTCGGCAGCCGCCCGGCCATCGGGTAGCCTCGGTGCTGTTGGGACCCTCCGTGTGGCGGCGTCACAGCACGGAATCCGTAAACAGCAGCATGAACCCTATGAGGAGCTACCATGGCTGGCGCTCTGCGCAAGACAATGATCTATCTTGGGCTCGCCGATGGTGACGAGCACTACGAGGCTGAGCACCCGCAGCAGGGTTACAACCAGTCCGGACACAAGAACGAGGACTATTCAGTGGACTATGACCGGGACGTACACCAGCGCGACGAGGCTGCCGAGCAGCCGATGGCGAAGCCGGTCCGGGACGCGTCACGCGACAATGAATACCGCGCTCCCGTGACACCGATCAAGCGGGCTGCCTCCAGCCGCGAAGAGCATGCCGGGCTGCGGCAGATCACCACGGTCCACCCGCGCTCCTACAACGACGCCAAGATCATCGGCGAAAGCTTCCGCGACGGCATTCCGGTGATCATGAACGTCACCGATATGGGCGAAGCGGACGCAAAGCGGCTCGTGGACTTCTCCGCCGGCCTGGTCTTCGGCCTGCACGGCACCATCGAGCGGGTCACCAGCAAGGTGTTCCTGCTCTCGCCGTCCTTCGTTGAGGTGCTGGGCGACGACAAGAAGGCCAGCGACACGCAGGCCGCCTTCTTCAACCAGAGCTAGTCCGGTCCACGACGTAGTTGCCGGTCCGCCGCACGGCGGGCCGGCACAGTAGGCTTGGGAACAGTAAGTGTTCCCCGAATCGGATTGTGGCTGCCCCCGTGAGCATCATCTTCACCCTGTTATATCTGCTGCTGCTGCTGTTCTTTCTGGCCCTCATGGTGCGCCTGGTGTTCGACTGGGTGCAGATGTTTGCCCGCAGCTGGCGTCCGCGCGGCATCGCCCTGGTGGCCGCGACGGCAATCTATTCCGTCACCGATCCGCCGCTGCGTCTGTTGAAGAGGTGGATTCCGCCGCTGCCGATGGGCGGCGTCACGCTGGATATCGGCTTCATGCTGCTCGTTTTTGCCGTTGGACTGGGGATGTTTTTCACCTCGCTCGGCGCCATCTGACAGGCGGCCGGACCCTGTGCCGGCAACGGTCTTTCGTTAGTTTCCTGTAAAAATTAGCGATATTCTGATTTCCGTATACCCTGAATAACTGATTCATGATCTGCATTAGGTACCGTAGTCCGGTGGCATCGGCCATCGGGACTCACTAAACCAACGAGGTGACTAGATGGCTCTGACGCCAGAAGATGTTGTCAACAAGCGGTTTCAGCCCACGAAATTCCGTGAAGGCTACGACCAGGACGAGGTCGACGACTTTCTTGACGAGATCGTCGTCGAACTCCGCCGCCTGAACCAGGAAAACGAGGAGCTGCGCAAAAAGCTCGCCGATTCCTCGGCCAACCCGCAGTCCGCGGCCACCGCCGCGGCGCCGGTGGTGGAGAAGGTTCCTGCCGGCGACGGGAAGAACGACGACGTCAGGGCCGGGGCCAAGGACGAGTCCGCCAAGGACGCCCCCTCGACCGTCCCGGCCCCCGTGGCCGCAGCACCGGCCGCCTCAGCGCCGGCCCCCGCGGCCTCGGATGCGCAGTCACCGGCCGTGTCCGGGCACGAGTCCGCCGCCGGCGTCCTGGCGATGGCGCAGCGCCTGCACGACGAGTACGTCAATGCCGGTGTCGAGCAGCGCGACAAGATCATCGCCGAGGCGCAGATCGAAGCCAGCGGCCTGGTCAATGACGCCCAGGAGAAGAGCCGCAAGACGCTCGGTGCCCTGGAGCAGCAGCGCTCGGTGCTGGAACGCAAGGTCGAACAGCTGCGCGGCTTCGAGCGCGACTACCGCTCTCGCCTGAAGTCCTACATCGAGGGCCAGCTGCGCGACCTGGAATCCCGCGGATCCGTGGCGGCGCCCGAAGGCGCCGACAGCGGGGCGGATTCCTGAGCACCTCCTGATTGCCGCGATGGCCGGTAGCTGGCTCCATGTCCAGCTGCCGGCCATCGCTGTCTGTATCCAGCACCGTCCGCGTCCAGCTTCGTTAGCGTCCAGCATCATCCATGATCCAGATCCGAAGGCCCCATGAGCACTGACCCCACGCCCGAGTCCAACCCTGCGCCCGGCTCCCCGGAGCCGGACGGCGGCGGCACAGCCGCCGGCAACGGCACGCCGGTGCGCCGCCTCGGACCCCTGCTGGGCCTGCTCGCCGGATTCGCCGTCCTCGCGTACGTGCTGGACCAGCTCACCAAGATCCTGGTCAGCACCAGCATGGTCGAGGGCCAGGTGATCCCGGTGCTGCCGCCCGTTCTCAACCTGCGGTACATCCGCAACTCCGGCGCCGCTTTCTCCATCGGCGAGAACATCACCTGGGTTTTCGCCCTGGCCATGGCCGTGGTGTCCGTCGTGATCATCATCCAGGCCCGCCGGCTCGGTTCCCGCTGGTGGGCGATCGCCTGCGGCATGCTGCTGGGCGGGGCGCTGGGCAACCTGACGGACCGGCTGTTCCGGGATCCGTACTTCGGCATGGGCCATGTGGTGGACTTCATCGCCGTCCAGCATTTCGCCATCTTCAACGTCGCGGACTCCTCGATTGTGGGCTCGGTCATTCTGATCTGCATCCTGACGCTCAAGGGCGTCCCGTTCGGCCGCCGCACCGCGAAGGACGCGGCGTGAGCCCCGTCGTCGAGCTCCCCGAGGAACTCGCCGGCGAGCGGACCGACTCGGCCCTGTCGGCGCTGCTGGGCATCTCCCGCTCGGCGGCCGCGCTGCTGTGCACCGAGGGCAACGTCCGGCTGCTGGATGCCAGGAACCCGGAGGGCCGCGTCCTGGCGAAGGCGGACAAGCTGGCGGCCGGGGCCAGGCTGGACGTCACGGTTCCGGAACGGCGGGACCCGCTCGCCGTCGTCGTCGAGCCGGTGGAGGACCTGAAAATCCTGCTTGACGAGGACGCCTTCGTCGTCATCGACAAGCCCGTCGGAGTCGCCGCCCATCCCTCACCCGGCTGGGTGGGCCCGACCGTCGTCGGCGCCCTGGCCGCGGCCGGCTACCGGATCTCCACCTCGGGCGCCCCGGAGCGCGCCGGGATCGTGCACCGGCTCGACGTCGGCACTTCGGGAGTCATGGTGGTCGCCAAGACCGAACACGCCTACACGGTGCTCAAACGCGCCTTCAAGGAACGCACGGTGGAGAAGGTGTACCACGCCGTCGTACAGGGCCTTCCTGATCCGCTGCAGGGCACCATCGACGCGCCGATCGGCCGCCATCCCGGGCACGACTGGCGTTTCGCCGTGCTGGAGGACGGCCGCGCCTCGGTGACCCACTACGAGGTCCTCGAGGCGTTCGGCCGCGCCTCGCTGGTCGAAGTCCATCTGGAGACCGGGCGCACGCACCAGATCCGGGTGCATTTCTCCGCCCTGCGGCACCCCTGCGTGGGCGACCTCACCTACGGCGCCGACCCGCGGCTTGCCGCCGAACTGGGACTGACCCGGCAGTGGCTGCACGCCCGCCGGCTGGGCTTCACCCACCCCGAAAGCGGCGCCTGGGTACAGGTGGACAGCGACTATCCGGAGGACCTCGCCTACGCGCTGCACGCCCTCGAGCACGGCATCCGCTAGCGCGCCGGCGGTGCGGCGGGACACGGTCCGCGACCGCCGGAGGTGCCCGGCCGGCCCCGGCGGACGGCCTAGAATGGACGGGTGGCTAGCTCCGATTCCTTCGTCCATCTGCACAATCACACCGAGTATTCGATGCTGGATGGTGCTGCCCGGCTGACGGACCTGTTCGACCATGCCAAGGAACTCGGCATGGACTCGCTGGCCACCACCGACCACGGCTTCGTCTTCGGCGCCTTCGATTTCTGGTCCAAGGCCAAAGCCGCCGGAATCAAGCCGATCATCGGCGTCGAGGCCTACCTGACGCCCGGCACGGCGCGGCAGGACCGCACCCGCGTGCAGTGGGGCGGGGGAGGGCGCGACGACGTCTCCGGTGCCGGCGCCTACACCCACATGACGCTGTGGTCCGAGACCACCGAGGGAATGCACAACCTGTTCAGGATGTCCTCCAAGGCTTCCCTGGAGGGCTACCTCTATAAGCCGCGGATGGACCGGGACCTGCTGCAGACCTACGGCAAGGGGCTGATTGCGAGCACCGGCTGCCCGTCCGGGGAGGTGCAGACCAAGCTGCGCCTGGGCATGTACCGCGAAGCTGTCCAGGCCGCGTCCGACTTCCGCGACATCTTCGGCGCCGACAACTACTTCTGCGAACTGATGGACCACGGCCTGGACATTGAGCGCAACGTCTCGGCGGACCTGCTCAAGCTGGCCAAGGAACTGGGCCTGCCGCTGCTGGCCACCAACGACCTGCACTACACGCACGCGGAGGATTCGGCGTCGCACGCCGCCCTGCTGTGCGTCCAGTCCGGCTCCACGATGGCTGACCCCAAACGTTTCAAATTCGACGCCGACGAGTTCTACCTCAAGTCCCCGCAGGAAATGCGCGCCCTGTTCCGGGACCACCCCGAGGCCTGCGACAACACGCTGCTGATCGCCGAGCGCTGCGGGGTGGAATTCAACACCAAGGCGAACTACATGCCCAAGTTCCCCGCCCCGGACGGCGAGGACGAGCAGTCCTGGTTCGTCAAGGAGGTGGAGAGCGGCCTGCACTACCGGTACCCCGCGGGTATCCCCGACGACGTCCGCAAGCAGGCGGAGTTCGAGGTCGGTGTCATCACCCAGATGGGCTTCCCGGGCTACTTCCTGGTGGTGGCCGACTTCATCAACTGGGCCAAGAACAACGGCATCCGGGTGGGACCGGGCCGCGGCTCCGGTGCCGGGTCGATGGTGGCCTACGCGATGCGGATCACGGACCTGGACCCGCTCAAGCACGGGCTGATCTTCGAGCGGTTCCTGAATCCGGAACGGGTCTCCATGCCCGACTTCGACGTCGACTTCGATGACCGGCGCCGCTCCGAGGTGATCCGGTACGTCACCGAAAAGTACGGCGACGAACGCGTGGCCATGATCGTCACCTACGGCACCATCAAGGCCAAGCAGGCGCTCAAGGACTCCTCCCGCGTGCTGGGCTACCCGTTCTCCACCGGCGAGCGGCTCACCAAGGCGATGCCGCCGGACGTAATGGGCAAGGGGATGTCCCTGACGGATGTGCACAACCCGGAGGCGAAGCGGTTCTCCGAGGCGGAGGAACTGCGCAACCTGGTCAAGAGTGATGCCGATTCGCAGAAGGTCTTCGACATGGCGCTGGGGCTGGAGGGCCTCAAACGGCAGTGGGGCGTGCACGCCGCCGGGGTCATCATGTCCTCGGACCCGCTGATCGACATCGTGCCGATCATGCGCCGCGAGCAGGACGGGCAGGTGATCACCCAGTTCGACTACCCGACCTGCGAGGGCCTGGGCCTGATCAAAATGGACTTCCTCGGCCTGCGCAACCTGACTATCATCACGGACGCGCTGGAGAACATTAAGCTCAACCAGGATGTCGACCTGGACCTGGAGGCGTTGGAGCTCGACGACGCCGGGTCCTACGAGCTGCTGGCGCGCGGCGATACGCTGGGCGTCTTCCAGCTCGACGGCGGCCCCATGCGTGCGCTGCTGAAGCAGATGCGCCCGGACAACTTTGAAGACATCTCCGCCGTGATCGCGCTCTACCGGCCCGGCCCGATGGGTGCCAACTCGCACACGAACTACGCCCTGCGTAAAACCGGGCTGCAGAACATCGACCCGATCCACGCGGAGCTCGAGGAACCGCTGGCGGAGATCCTGGGCGGCACGTACGGCCTGATCGTCTACCAGGAGCAGGTGATGGCCATCGCCCAGAAGGTGGCCGGATTCACGCTGGGCCAGGCGGACATTCTGCGCCGCGCCATGGGCAAAAAGAAGAAGTCGGAGCTGGACAAGCAGTATGCCGGCTTTGAAAAGGGCATGATCGACAACGGCTATTCCGCCGCCGCGATCAAGACTCTCTGGGACATCCTGCTGCCCTTCTCCGACTATGCCTTCAACAAGGCGCACTCGGCCGCCTACGGACTGGTGTCCTACTGGACCGCGTACCTGAAGGCGCATTACCCGGCCGAATACATGGCCGCGCTGCTCACCAGCGTCGGGGACGACAAGGACAAGCTGGCGCTGTACCTCAACGAATCCCGCAAGATGGGCATCACTGTCCTGCCGCCCGACGTCAACGAATCCAGCGTGAACTTCACCCCGGTGGGCAAGGACATCCGCTTCGGCATGGCCGCCGTGCGCAACGTCGGCGCGAACGTCGTCAATGCCATGGTGGCTTCCCGCGAGGAGAAGGGGGCGTTCACCTCCTTCAGCGACTACCTGCAGAAGGTGCCCGCTGTCGTCTGCAATAAACGCACCATCGAATCGCTGATCAAGGCCGGGGCCTTCGACTCGCTGGGCCACCCGCGGCGCGCGCTCGTGATGATCCACGAGGAGGCCGTGGATTCGGTGATCGTGCTCAAACGCAACGAGGCGGCCAACCAGTTCGACCTCTTCAGCGCGTTTGACGCCGGCGACGGCGGCGGTCCGAGCCTCGCCGTCGAGGTCCCCGAGCTGCCTGAATGGGAGAAGAAGGACAAACTGTCCTTCGAGCGCGAGATGCTGGGGCTGTATGTCTCCGACCACCCGCTGCAGGGCCTTGAGGGCGTCCTAAACCAGCACGCGGACCAGTCCATCACCGCGCTGCTGGGGGAGGACGGGCCGAACGACGGCGCCATTGTCACCATCGCCGGCATGATCACCTCCCTGTCCCGGCGGATCGCCAAGGCCTCCGGGAACGCCTACGCCCGCGCCGAGATCGAGGACCTGGGCGGGTCCATGGAGGTCATGTTCTTCGGCCAGGTGTACGGGCCCATCGCCTCCATCCTCGCCGAGGACCTGATCGTGGTGGTCAAAGGACGGCTGCAGAAGCGCGACGACGGCGCCGTCACCCTCAACGCGATGGAGCTGGCCGTCCCCGACCTCACGGACGGAACCAGCGGCCCGGTGGTCATCTCGATGCAGGAGTACAAGGCCACGGAGCAGGTGCTGCTGGCGCTGAAGGAGATCCTGGAAACGCATTCGGGCACCACCGAGGTGCGGATGAAACTCAACGGCACCCGCTCGGTCAAGACCATGAAGCTTCCCCTGCATCACCGGGTGAACCCCAACCCGGCACTGTTCGGCGACCTCAAGGTCCTGCTCGGTCCGGCCTGCCTCGAAGCCTGATCCGGCCCGCCCCGGGGCCGGCCGGAGGCCTCGCCGGTTGGAAGCGTAGCCGCCGTCGGTGGATCGGTCTAGGCTGATCCACAAGGCACGAGCCTGCCGGACCAGCAGAAGGAATCGTGATGACCACACTCTCAGATCGACCCAACACCGCCTTGATGGTGATCGACGTCCAGAACGGCGTTGTGGCCGCCGCGCACGAGCGCGACGCGGTCATCGCGAATATCAGCTCCCTGGTCGACAAGGCACGCGGCGAGGATGTCCCGGTCGTCTGGGTCCAGCATTCCGACGAGGAGTTGGTGGAGGGCAGCGGCGACTGGGAGTATGTGCCGGAGCTGGTGCGCCACGAGCGGGAACCGTTGGTGCACAAGTCATTCGGGGACTCCTTCGAGGACACCGATCTGGAGGACGTGTTGGCCGCGGCTAAGGTGGGACGCCTGATCGTGACGGGCGCCCAGACGGATGCCTGCATCCGGTCCACGATCCACGGCGCGTTCGCGCGCGGCTACGATGTGACGCTGGTCGGTGACGCGCATACGACAGAGGATCAGAGCCCGTGGGGTGCCCCAACGCCGGAGAAGGTCATCGCTCACACCAACCTCTACTGGCAGTTCCAGACGGCGCCCGGGCGCACGGCGTCAGTCACGGAGACGAAGGACGTGACCTTCGGCGCGTGAGCCGGCAGACCGGGGGCCGGAACCGGACTACTGGGAAATGTTTTAGCCCGGACCGATCACCGTGCGCATGATGCAGTGGTTCTTGCCCTTCGGACGCTGGTATGAAAACCCGGCCCGTTCGAACATGCTGCGGGTGGCGCTGTACAGGAACGTTGCCGGCACTTTCCTGCCCGGGGTGTCCTGCGGGTATGCCTCAACCACGCCGCCGCCGGCCGCAGCGATGAGCCCCAGGGCGCCGTCGAGCGCCGCCGCCGCCACACCAGAGCGGCGCGAGTGCCTGTCGACGAAGAAGCAGGTGATCCGGTAGTCGGGGAGCACCTCGGCCCACTCCAGATACTCCTTGCGGTGCGCAATCCCCGGAAGCTCGTCCGGGCTGCCGTATTGGGCCCAGCCCACCGCGGTCCCGCCGTCGAACACCAGAGCGGCGTGGGCGTGGCCGGTCTCGACCAGATGGTGCTTGAAGTCGCGGGAGTAGTCGGCGGAGCGCGGCGCCGCGCCGGACCCGGGTGCGGAATGCGTCTCCCGGTGGAACCAGGTGCACCAGCAGCCGCCCATCCCGGCGCCACTGTGACGGGCGCACAGGTCTGCGAACGCGTCCCAGGTTTCGCTTGTCAGCGCCTTGATCTCGTACTTGCTCATCTGGCGTCCCTTCCGCCCGTCCCCGCCCTCACCCGGGCGCCGCAATAGTCCTGCCCCGGTTCAGCCGATGAAACTCTACCCGTCAGGCACCGATTCCGGCACCCGTTCAACAGCCTTCTCAGCGGAGTGCACGCAGGTATCTCCTACGCACTATTCGCTGTGCGATTCGAAGAAGGGGAAAAGCGCCCGCCATCGGAGCACCTCCCCGGCCCGCCTCCCACACCCTGTCGCCGGTTCCCACCAGGGCCGACACTTCCGACCCACGGTATCCGCTGGGTCCCGGAGGCCAGGCGCGAGGATCCGGGTTCGTCATCTGCCTTCCCTTCGCCGTCGCGGCGGGTGCGATCACATCCCCGCGCCTCGTGCAGGCTCGCAGGTACGGGCCCCATCCTAGCGGCGCGGATGGGAACCGATCCGGCGCCGTTCCGGTCGGCCGCTTCGCGCACGGACTCAGCCTGGCATGGTGGTAGACCGGCCACTTTCCGTGCCTCAGGCCGACGTATCTAGAAGGCGCCGATTACCCTGTGGACGTCGTCGGGACGTTCGAGATACGGGAGGTGCCCGCAGTCCGGCAGCACGACCAAACGGGCTCCGGGTATGGCATCGGCGATGTGGGCCCCGGCCGCGTTGATCGTAATAGATGAGGCGGAAGCTATCGGACAGCCGGTCCAGAGCCGGTAGCAGATAGGTGTGGTCAAAATCGGGGCCTCCGTGCAGGACTATGAGCGGCCGGCCCCGACCGATTTCGCGGAAATACAACCGGACGTCCCGACCGGCACATAACCGTCACGGACAGCGGGCCGGTCCGATGGGAGTAGAGCGCACATCGGATGACACCTGGACGTTGCTGGGTCGGATCTCGATGTCATTTTAGACCTGAAGCGGTGGGGCACGTCAGTGGCCGGGCCGCCGCATGCGACCGGACGGACCCGCGCGTCCCGAGTGTCCGGGCTTTGCACCTGCAGCGTCCCGACCTGCACAGCTTTCGCCGCGCCGGAGGGGTTTCTCCGGCGTGTCTGCCCGCGACACGCCGGCCTCCGGCTCAATCCTGTGCAGCATGGCCCGGGCCGCACCCTGTTGCCGCGTTGGAGGGCCCTGCCGGCGCGGACCGGTCATCCCTGCGGGGGCCCTTTGTCATCATCGGCCGTACCGCCGGCTCAGATTTCGTAGTCGAGGTTGGCAGGAAGGGCGTAGCGTCCGCTGTGATAGAGCAGCGGACCGCCCTCGTCGCCGGCGGCCGGACCTCTGCCGCCGCCGACCACCTGGGCCACTATCACCGCGTTGTTGCCGAAGGGGATCCGCGCCTCGATCCGGCCCACCAGCCAGCCCGTTACCCCTTCAAGGACGGGCACCCCGAAGTCACCTTCGGCCCAGCCCGCATTCTTGAACCGCTCCCGGGAACGGGCAAAGGTGTCGGCCAGGCCCCGGTTTCCGTGTCCGAGCATGTGCACGCCGATATACTCGGCGGCTTCGATTGCCGGCCAGGAGGAGGACGTCATCGCCATGTTGAACGTGAAGCGCGGCGGGTCGGCGGACAGCGAGGCGATCGAGGTCGCGGTAAATCCGTGCGGCACGGAGCCAAGGGCCGCGGTGATGATGGCCACCCCCGCGGCGTGCCTGCGGAACGCCGAACGGAACAGGTCGGCGGGCAGGTCGTTTCGGGGATCTGTGGTCATGGCTGTCATCCAGGCGCTTCGGGAGTGGTGCTCCCACCCTATGACCGGCGTGGAGGGTCCCTGAAACTTGTTAAGCTGGAAGTTATGACTCAACCGCCGAACGGCACCCCTGTGTATCCGCCGGCCGCCTACGCGCCGGCCGTCCCGCAGGACCTGACCACAGCCCCGCCGGCGTCGCTGCTGCGGTGGTTCTCCTCCCCGGCCGCAGCGGGCGTCCTGGTGGCGGTGCTGTGGTGGCTGCTCGCTCCCGGCGGGGCCTTCTACGGTGCCGGCACGAATACGGCCGACTGGCTGCCGCGGGATCTGGTCCTCGGCCTCCTTGGCGCTGCGGCCGGCATCGCCACGGCGTGTTTCCTCCTGCCGCAGCGCCGGCTTCGGAGCGCGTGGACCAAAATCCTCGCTGCCGTGCTGGGCTGCTGCGCCGGCTCGGTGATCGCCTGGCAGCTGGGTACGTTTGCCGGCTCGATCTGGGGACCGGCCGCGGCGAGCGGAACGAGTGACAGCGTGGCGTTTTCGCTGCGGTCTTACGCCGTGCTCGCGGTCTGGCCCGGGGTCTGCGCCCTGATCCTCTTCCTTACCACCCTGGCCAGCATGCTTGGCTCCGGGGCGGACAACGACTGAGCGGCAACGGCTAAACTGGGGGCTGTGACCAGCACCGACCCGCAGCCGTCCCTGTCCTTCCGCACGCTTGACCTCCGCGGGCAGACCCTCTCGTTTGCCGACCTCCGCCGGGTCATGCCGCGGGCCGAGCCCGCGTCCGTGGCCGACGCCGAGGATGCGGTCCGCGCCATTCTCCGGGATGTCCGCTCCCGCGGTTTCGCGGCCCTGTCCGACCTGGCCCTGCGATTCGACGGCGTCACCCAGGAGCACCCGCGGGTCCCGCCGGAGGCCCTGGCCGGAGCGCTCAAGGGGCTGGACCCTGCGGTACGCGCGGCGCTGGAGGAATCCATATCCCGGGCCCGCGCCGTGGCCGCCGCCGCGCACCCGGGCGATGTCGACGTCGTCCTGGGGGATGGCGCCACGGTGGGCACCAGGTGGCTGCCGGTCGGGCGCGTGGGGCTGTATGTCCCCGGCGGTCTGGCCGTCTACCCCTCCTCCGTGGTGATGAATGTGGTCCCCGCACAGGCGGCCGGTGTCGCCTCGATCGCCCTGGCCAGTCCGCCGCAGAAGGATTTCGGCGGGCTGCCGCACCCCACCATCCTTGCCGCGGCGGCCCTGCTGGGCATCACCGAGGTGTACGCCATCGGCGGGGCGCAGGCGGTGGCGGCGTTCGCCTACGGTGTCACGGGCGACGGCGTTGCCCCCCTGGAGCCCGTCGACGTCATCACGGGCCCGGGCAATATTTTCGTGGCCACCGCCAAGCGGCTGGTCCGCGGCAGCGTAGGGATCGATTCGGAGGCCGGAACCACGGAAATCGCAGTGCTGGCCGACGCCGGTGCGGTTCCCCGGCTGGTCGCGGCCGATCTGATCAGCCAGGCCGAGCACGACCCGCACGCGGCGTCGGTGCTGGTCACCGACTCCCCGGAACTGGCGGCGGCCGTGGCCCGGGAGCTCGGCAGCCAGCTGGAGTCGACCAAACACCGCGACCGGGTGGCCGCTGCGCTGTCCGGACCGCAGTCCGGAACCGTCCTGGTGGACAGCCTGGACGAGGCCGTGCGGGTATGCGACGCCTACGCCGCGGAACATCTGGAAATCATGACGGCGGACGCCCCCGCGGTGGCGCGGAGGATCCGCAACGCCGGGGCGATTTTTGTCGGGAAGTACAGTCCTGTCAGCCTGGGGGACTACTGCGCCGGATCCAACCATGTGCTGCCCACAGGCGGAACGGCGGCCTTTTCCTCGGGCCTGAACATCACCACATTCCTGCGGGCCGTGCAGCTGATCGACTACAGCCGGGACGCGCTCAGGGACGTCAGCGGGCACATCCTGGCCCTGTCCGCCGCCGAGGACCTGCCGGCCCACGGCGACGCGGTGTCGGTCCGGTTCGAGGCCTGAGCGCCGCCGCTCCATCCGGCCTGCACCACTACATGTAGTAATTACTCTCTTGTAATTTGACTACATGTAGTCCTAGAATGGTTTGGAAGCCGTCAACCGGCAGGCACGGGAACAAAACAACCGGACCACGGAACCAACGGGATTGACGGACATTTACGGACAGGGGAGGAACCGGCGTGTATTGCCCCTTCTGCCGTAATCCCGATTCCCGGGTCGTGGACAGCCGGGTGGCCGACGACGGTTCGGCCATCAGGCGCCGCCGGCAGTGCCCGGGATGCGGGCGCCGGTTCACCACGGTGGAAACCACGAGCCTGTCCGTCACCAAACGCTCCGGCGTCAGCGAGCCGTTCAGCCGAAGTAAGGTCATCAACGGCGTCCGCAAGGCCTGCCAGGGACGTCCCGTGACCGAGGACGACCTGGCCCTGCTGGCCCAGGAGGTCGAGGAGACCATCCGGGCCAGCGGCGCCGCGGAGATCGAGGCGCACGAAGTGGGCCTGGCTATTCTGGGACCGCTGCAGCAGCTGGACCAGATCGCGTACCTGCGCTTCGCCAGCGTCTACCAGGCCTTCGAATCCCTTGAGGACTTTGAGGCCGCTATCGACCTGCTCCGCCGCGACAAGGACGCCACCGGGCTGCACGCCCGTTCCGGGAGCGCGGACTAAAGACTCCGGCGGCGGCCTGGGAGGGGAAGCCCGGGCCGCCGCCGGCACCACCCGCCGGGCGGAGGCTACTTCGTCAGTTTGAAGTGGATGGCGGCCTGCAGCGCGGCCCCGACAATGCCGGCGTTGTTCTTCAGCTCCGCCGGGATGATTTTGGTGGCCAGCGACAGCTGGGGCAGATAGTCCTCGCTGCGCTTGGAAATCCCGCCCCCGACGATGAACAGCTCGGGGGAGAAGAGGAACTCCACATGCGAGAAGTAGCGCTGCAGCCGCACGGCGTACTCGTCCCAGCCAAGCCCGTCCCGTTCGCGGGCCGTGGCCGAGGCCTTGGTCTCCGCGTCCACCCCGTCGATTTCCAGGTGGCCCAGTTCCGCGTTGGGTACCAGCTTGCCGTTGAAGATAAAGGCGGACCCGATACCGGTGCCGAGCGTAATGACCAGTACTGTGCCCCGGATGCCCTTGCCGGCCCCGTAGCGGGCCTCGGCCAGCCCCGCGGCGTCGGCGTCGTTGATGACCTGGACGTCCCGGCCCAGTTCCTTCGTCAGCAGGGCGTCCACATCGGTGCCGATCCAGCTCTTGTCCACGTTCGCCGCCGAGCGCGCGATGCCGTGGGCGATGATCGCCGGGAAGTCGACGCCGATCGGTGAGTCCCGGGCGGGGGCGTCGTCGCGCGCCATCAGCTCATCGACGACAACCTTGACCACCTTGGCGACCGCCTCGGGCGTGGCCGGCTGAGGCGTATCGATCCTGAACCGCTCACCCAGCAGTTTGCCGCTTTCGAGATCAACGATGCCGCCCTTGATTCCGGTGCCGCCGATGTCGATGCCGATCACGTGGGTGTTGTCATGGTTCTTCTTCGACATGGTCGCTCCGGGGTAGAAGTAGCGGTGGGACGGGGGTCAGGGCAGGGTCAGGATTTCCGCGCCGGAATCCGTGACGAGCAGCGTATGTTCAAACTGTGCCGTTCGCTTGCGGTCACGGGTGACGACGGTCCAGCCATCGTTCCACATGTCCCACTCGATCGTGCCCAGCGTGAGCATTGGTTCGATCGTAAAGGTCATGCCCGCTTCGATCACAGTGCCGTACGCCGGCGCGGCGTCGTAGTGCGGAATAATCAGGCCGGTGTGGAACGCCTCGCCCACCCCGTGGCCGGTAAAGTCGCGCACCACCCCGTAGCCGAAGCGTTTGGCATATGACGCGATGGCCCGTCCGATGACGTTGATTTCCCGGCCGGGGGCGACAGCCTTGATCGCCCGGTGCAGCGATTCCAGGGTGCGCTCGACCAGCAGCCGGGACTCGTCGTCGACCTCCCCGACCAGGAAGGTGTAATTGGTGTCCCCGTGGACGCCGTCGATGAAGGCGGTGATGTCGATGTTGAGAATGTCACCGTCCCGGACCACGGTGGAGTCCGGGATTCCGTGGCAGATCACTTCATTGAGCGAGGAGCACAGCGATTTGGGGTAGCCCCGGTAGCCCAGCGTGGACGGGTACGCGCCATGATCGAGGAGGAACTCATGGCCCACCCGGTCCAGCTGGTCGGTGGTGACGCCGTCCCGGACGTGCCGGCCGACCTCCACGATCGCCTGCGCGGCTATCCGGGATGCCACCCGGATCTTCTCGATCGTTTCCGCGGACTTAACCTCGGACCCGGTGAACTTCGCCGGGCCGGCCTTGCCCACGTATTCGGGGCGCGGAATCGAGGCCGGAACGGCCAGCGGGGGACTGACGGATCCCTGCACCAGAGTTCCGGGCGGGGCGGTAGCGGCGGTGGGCATAAACCCATCCTATAAGGCCCGCCGGCGTAGGATCGTGGCCATAGGCAGCCGCGAAGAGGAGAAACGATGCCGCAGTTCTGGTACAACGTCAACACGCACGAGGTGGAAGAGGACGCCCAGTCCGACTGGTCGCAGCTGATAGGGCCCTATAATTCACGGGCCGAGGCGGAGCAGGCCCTGGCGAAGGTCAAGGCCCGCAACGAGGCGTGGGACGCGTCCGACGACGACTGAGCGCGCCGCCGGGGGCGGCCGGGACGGTTGGTCCGGCTCGCCGGACCGGCGTCAGAAGGAGTGCTCGGGGCCGGGGAACGCGCCGCCGCGGACGTCGTCCCCGTAGCTCCTGGCCGCGGCGAGCAGGGTGCCGCGCAGATCCGCGTACTGCTTGACGAACTTGGCCATCCGCCCGCCGCGCAGACCGGCCATATCCTGCCAGACCAGGACCTGGCCGGTGGTTCCGGCTCCGGCGCCGATGCCGATGGTCGGGACCGCGATGGCGGCATCGACCGCCGCCGCCGCCTCCGCCGGGACCATCTCCATCAGCACGCAGAAGGCCCCGGCTTCGGCCAGCGCGACGGCGTCCTCGATCAGGGCCTGCCGGGAGTCCCCGCGTCCCTGGACGCGGTAACCGCCGAGGGCGTGCTCGCTCTGCGGCGTGAAGCCGATGTGCGCCATCACCGGGATGCCCGCCTGCACCATGGCCCGGACGGTGTCGGCATAGTAGGCGCCCCCCTCCATTTTGACGGCGTGGGCGAGGCCCTCCTTCAGGAAGCGCACGCCGGTGTCGACGGCCTGGGCGGTGGATGACTCGTAGCTGCCGAACGGCAGGTCCGCCACGACGAGGGCGTGGTGCGCGGACCGGGCCACCGCACGGCAGAGCGGAAGGAGCTCGTCGACCGTGACCGGCAGGGACGTCTCGTTACCGTAGACGTTGTTCGACGCCGAGTCGCCCACCAGCAGCACCTCGATGCCTGCCTCGTCGAAGATCTGGGCCGTGTACTGCTCGTAGGCCGTGAGCATCGCGAACCTGGTGCCGGCATCCTTGGCCTGCTGCAGGTGGTGCGTCCGGATCCTCTTGGCCGCCACCGCCGCTGTGGGGCCGGTTCCGTAGGGGGCGGGTTGTTCGGCCGCACCCGGGACCTGGGACGTCTCATTGGCACTCATTCCCCGAGCCTAGCCTCTGTTTCCGCAGGGCGTGTAGTCGGCCCCGCAGCCGTGGCCCGCGCGGGGGCGGGGCATTGCGTAGAGTAGGTTACTGGGCCGCAGCATGCGGACAATCGGCCGGTCAGCGGGGCGCCAGCGGGCCCGGCAGGCAACGCAAGGTGAGGGTGGCATGGATCGTCAGCAGGAATTCGTTTTACGCACCATCGAAGAGCGCGACGTGCGGTTCGTGCGGTTGTGGTTCACCGACGTCGTCGGCTCCCTGAAATCGGTCGCCCTTGCGCCGGCCGAGGTGGAGGGCGCGTTCGACGAAGGACTGGGCTTTGACGGCTCGTCCATCGAAGGGCTGGCCCGCGTTTTCGAATCGGACATGCTGCTGCAGCCGGATCCCTCCACGTTCCAGATCCTGCCCTGGCGCGGAACCGCCGAGCAGACGTCGAGGATGTTCTGCGACATCCTGACCCCCGACGGGGAGGCCTCCGCCGCGGATCCACGCAACGTCCTCAAGCGCACCCTCGCCAAGGCCGCCGACATGGGGTTCACCTGCTACACCCACCCAGAGATCGAGTTCTACCTGCTCAAATCCCAGGAGCTGGGGGCCGACGGGCAGCCCGAGCCGGTGGACGGGGCAGGCTACTTCGACCACGTTCCCGGCGGTGTGGCGCAGGACTTCCGGCGCACGGCCGTGACCATGCTGGAAAACGTCGGGATCTCGGTGGAATTCAGCCATCACGAGGCCGGCCCCGGGCAGAACGAGATTGACCTGCGCTACGCGGACGCCCTGCAGACGGCGGACAACATCATGACGTTCCGCACCGTGATCAAGGAAGTGGCGCTGCAGCAGGGCGTCTATGCCACGTTCATGCCGAAGCCCTTCTCGGCGCACCCCGGCTCGGGCATGCACACACACTTTTCCCTGTTCGAGGGGGATTCCAACGCGTTCTTCGAAGCCGGAGCGGAATTCCAGCTCTCCGCCACGGCCCGCCAGTTCATCGCCGGCATCCTGCGCCACGCCCAGGAATTCACCGCCGTGACCAACCAGTTCGTCAATTCGTACAAGCGGCTGTGGGGCGGCGGCGAAGCCCCCAGCTACCTGTCCTGGGGGCACAACAACCGCTCGGCGCTGGTCCGGGTGCCGCTCTACAAGCCCGGCAAGGGCCAGTCCGCCAGGATCGAATACCGGGGCATCGACTCGGCCGCCAACCCGTACCTGGCCTACGCGGTTCTGCTCGGCGCGGGCCTAAAGGGCATCGAGGAAGGGTACGAACTTCCCGCCGCGGCGGAGGATGACGTCTGGTCGCTGACGACGTCGGAGCGCCGCGCGATGGGACACGATCCGCTGCCGGCGAGCCTGCATGATGCCATCGGGAAAATGGAGGAATCCGAACTGCTGCCGGAGATCCTCGGGGAGCAGGTCTACGAGCACTTCCTGCGCAACAAGCGCGAGGAATGGCAGGATTACCGGCTCCAGGTCACGCCCTACGAACTGGTGCGCAACCTCGGCATTCTCTAACCGCCGTGAAGAGCCTGAACCGGACACTGATCGCCTACGGCTTTTCGGACCTGGAGAAGAGCGAACGGTTCCTGCAGGCGCCGGAACTGGAGGCCGTGGATCCCGAACTGCTCTTTGAGGGTCTGTCCGTGGCCGCCGATCCTGACCTTGCCCTGCAATCCCTGGTGCGGCTGCTGGCGGCCGGGGCGGACGTGGCCGGGATCGTCAACGGCGGCGCAGACCGCAGCGAAGCCATGTTCCGCCTGCTCGGGGCGTCCGAGGCGCTGGCCGACTTCCTGATCCGCCATCCCGGGCACCAGGACGTGCTGCGCACCACCGTGGGACCCGAACCGCTCGGGCGCAACAGCGAGGAGCTGCGCCGGTCGCTGCTGGAATCCGTGGGCGCCGACCCAGCGGCCGCCGTCCCGGTGGCCGCGGTCACCGGTCCGGACGCCTACATTGCGCTGCGCGGCCGCTACCGCCGGCACCTGGCCGAGCTCGCCATCCGGGACCTCGGCGCCGCCTCCCCGACGGACTTCATGCCGGTGGTCGGTGCCGAACTGGCGGACCTCGCCGGCGGAGCCCTGGACGCGGCGCTGGCCGTTTCCCGGGCGGAGCTGTCCGGGAAGTATCCGCCCGAAACCGTGGCCGCCGTCCGGCTGGCGGTGATCGGGATGGGCAAGTGCGGGGCACGGGAACTGAACTACATCTCGGACGTGGATGTCATCTATGTCATCGATGCGCCGAAGCTGGCGGAGGACACTGCCGTGGAGGTCGGCACCCAGCTCGCCGCAGGTATTTCCCGGGCCGTCAATGCTCCCGCCCGGGAACCGGGGCTGTGGGAGGTCGACGCCAACCTGCGGCCCGAGGGCAGGGAGGGTCCGCTGGTCCGCACCCTGGATTCCCATCTGACCTATTACCGCCGCTGGGCCCTGAGCTGGGAATTCCAGGCACTGCTGAAGGCCCGCTGCGTCGCCGGCGATACCGAGCTCGGCGGCCGGTATGAGGAAGCCGTCTCCCCGCTGGTCTGGAGTTCGTCCGAGCGTGAAGGGTTCGTCGAATCCGTCCAGGGCATGCGCAGGCGCGTCACCGAAAACATTCCGGCCCATGAGGTGGGCCGGCAGCTCAAGCTCGGCGAGGGCGGACTGCGGGACGTGGAATTCACGGTCCAGCTCCTGCAGCTGGTCCATGCCAAGGCCGACGGTTCGCTGCGCTGCCGGTCCACCACCTCGGCCATTGCCGCCTTGTCCACCGGCGGCTATATCGGCCGCAGGGACGCCCGCGAGATGGACTACGACTACCGTTACCTGCGCGTGCTGGAGCACCGGATCCAGCTGGTGCAGCTGCGCCGGACCCATCTGATGCCCGTGGCTCCCGCCGCCCTGCGCTCGCTCGCCCGCTCCTCGGCCGGTCCGATGAGCCTGGCACGGCCCACGGCCGAATCCCTGCTCGAGCAGTGGCAGAAGATCAAACGCCAGGTCCGCAGCCTGCACGAGCGGATCTTCTACCGTCCGCTGTTGAACACCGCGGCCCAGCTCAGCGCCGATGACGTGCGCCTGACCCCGGAGGCCGCCCGGAGCCGGCTGGCCGCCCTCGGCTATCGGGACACCGCCGGCGCGCTGCGCCACATCGCGGCCCTCACCCAGGGCGTCAGCCGGCGGGCGGCCCTGCAGCGCCAGCTTCTTCCCGTCCTGCTCGGCTGGCTGGCCGACGGGGTGGACCCGGATGCGGGTCTGCTCGGCTTCCGGCGCCTGAGCGAGGCCCTGGGCACCTCGCCCTGGTATCTGGGCATGCTCCGCGACTCGCAGGCGGCGGGGGAGCGGCTGTGCCACGTGCTCTCCAGCTCGCGCCTGATCACCGACCTGCTGGAGGTCTCCCCCGAGTCCACCGCCTGGCTGGGCAATGAAAAGGAACTCGCGCCGGTGCCGTTCGAGACGCAATGGGCGGAAATCAGGTCCAAGATGTCCAGGCATCCGGATCCGACCGCCGCGATGCGGCTCATCCGGCTGATCAGGCGCCGCGAGATCCTGCGGATCGCGATCGCCGACAGCGCCCGCCTGCTGAACCAGGACGGCGTAGGGGAGGCCCTCGCCGACGCGGATCGGGCCGCCATCCTCGGTGCCCTGCACGTCGCCGAAAACGAGGTCCGCCGGGGTGCGCCGGCGCGCACCGAACTGCTGATCGTGGCGATGGGCCGGCAGGGCGGACGGGAAATCGGCTACGGCTCCGACGCGGACGTGATGTACGTCCACCGCGCGCTGCCCGGAGCCACGTCGGATGAGGCCCAGCGGGAGGCCGAGGCGCTGGTCGCGCTGGTCTCCGGCCTGCTCACCCAACCGCTCAAGCCCGCCATCAGGGCCGAACGGGTCCTGTCCATTGATACCGATCTGCGGCCCGAGGGCAAGAACGGTGCCACGGTGCGGACCCTGGATTCCTACCGGGAGTACTACGGCCGCTGGTCGCTGATCTGGGAGGCGCAGGCCCTGCTGCGCGCCCGGCCGCTGGCCGGTTCGGACGCCCTGGCCAGGGACTTCCTGGACCTGATCGGTCCGATCCGGTATCCCGAGCGCCTTGGCGCAACGGATCTGCGCGAAATCCGCCGCGTCAAGGCCCGGGTGGAGGCCGAACGGCTCCCGCGCGGCGCCGACCCGGCACGGCACGTCAAATTGGGCCGCGGCGGCCTCAGCGACGTCGAATGGCTCGTCCAGCTCTGGCAGCTCCAGCACGGTCGCGAGGCGCCGGGACTGCGGACGACGTCGACCATGGCGGCGTTGGGGGCTGCGGCGGCGCTGGGGCTGGCCGACGGGCACGACGCCGGGCTTCTCGCGGATGCGTGGCACCTGGCCAGTCGGATCCGCTCCGCCACCGCCATCTGGACAGGCAAGAGCTCCGACGTGCTGCCCTCCTCCCGCCGGGACCTGGAGGCCGTGGCGCGCTGGTGCGGCTACCCGGCGGGGCACGCGGCGGCGCTGGAAGAGGACTATCTGGGCCTGACGCGCCGCACGCGCGCCGTGTTTGAGCGGCTGTTCTACGGCTATGAATGAGCGGGCTCTTCCGGCCCTGGCTTCGGCCACCCGGGGGCGGCTGCGGCTATGCCGGCACGCTCGGGCTACCCCGACCCGCTTCTGCGATGTTGCCCAACGTGCCCCAAGCGGGTGACCGTAGCCGGCAGCCATATAGTGTGCGGATCATCCCGCGGGGTGGCCATTCGGGGCTGGAAGTCGTCAATGCACGTTGACGTTGGCGGCGTCTGTCAACTATGGTTGACGCCATGGAGGTGGATCGGTTGAAGACACTGGTTGGTTCGATGGATGGCAAGGGACCGGCAGAGGCGCTCTATGCAGTGGCGGAGCTGCACAAGGAGATCGGCCGGACCGAGGCAGCGCTGGTCCGGCGGGCGCGCCAGGCCGGCTTGTCCTGGGAGGCCGTGGCCCTGTGCCTGGGCGTCAGCAAGCAGGCCGTGCACAAGAAATACGGGAAGCAGTAGCGGACGATGTAGTTCCTGCACCGCGTCCATCGGGAACGGCGGGGGGGGCGCCCCCCCCACAACGGGGGGGGCGCCCCGGCGGGGGGGGAGATATGGACGCCGCGCGCGCCCCCCCCCCCCCACACCCCCGGAAAAGGAGCGCAAGGGATGGGGGTGGGGG
>JBIOFK010000003.1:0-39244 GCA_044447065.1 Actinomycetales bacterium
GATCGGCTTTTCCGCCGGGGAGCCGGCAATCCTGCATTGGGGCGCCGACCTGGGCGAGGTACTGCCGGACCTGGCCGTGCTGGGCGAGGCGGTGCCGCACTCCGCCCTCGACGTGCCGGTCATCCAGGGGCTGATTCCGCAGGCATCGTCGGGCTGGCGCGGACGGCCGGGGCTGCGCGGGCATCGTGCCGCAGCCCGTGCCGGAGGAGAGCCCAACGGCGGGACGCCCGGGACCGGCGACGGCGTGCCCGGGTCCGACGACGGCGCCGGCACGCCCGCGGGCTTCTCGTCCCGGTTCCGCACCACCGCCGTGCGCCGGACCGGCAATGGCGCGGAGATCGTCCAGCGGGACCCCGACCTACAGCTGAGTGTGACCAGCAGGATCGTGCTGCATCCGGGCGGCCTGCTGGAGGTCGCGCACACCCTCCGGAACGACGGCGGCACGGACTATGCGCTGGATTCGCTGGCCGCAGCACTGCCCGTGGGGCCCGACGGCACCGAAATCCTGGACCTGACCGGGCGCTGGTGCCGCGAGCGCCACCCGCAGCGCTCCCCGGTGCGGCAGGGAACATGGCTCCGCTCCGGCCGGCACGGCCGCACCGGGCACGACTCGTCGCTGCTGCTGGCTGTCGGCTCAGCAGGATTCGGCAACCGGCATGGAAAGGTCTGGGCCGCGCATTTCGCCTGGAGCGGGGACCACGAGTCCTTTGTTGACACTCTGGCGGACGGGCGCACGGTGCTCGGGGCCGCGGAAATGGCGGGCTCCGGCGAGCTGCGGCTCCCTCCCGGGGCCAGCTACGCCACGCCGTCGTACTTTGCCGCCTATTCCGCGCACGGCCTGGACGGAATCACGGCCGCGTTCCACACCTGGTTCCGCGCCCGCGCCGTGCACCCCTCGACGCCGCGGCCGGTAGTGCTCAACACCTGGGAGGCGGTCTACTTCGAGCACAACCTGGACGCCCTGCTGGAGCTCGCCGGCTCCGCTGCCGAGCTGGGCGTGGAGCGGTTCGTGCTCGACGACGGCTGGTTCCGGCACCGCCGGGACGACCGCGCCGGGCTGGGCGACTGGTACGTCGACGAGGAAGTGTGGCCGGACGGGCTGCACCCGCTGGCGGACGCCGTCACCGGCCACGGCATGGGATTCGGGCTGTGGGTTGAACCGGAAATGATCAACGAGGACTCGGACCTCGCCCGCGCCCACCCGGACTGGATCGCCCGCCCGGTAGCGGCGGGCCGGGCCCCGCTGCCATGGCGGCACCAGCAGGTCCTGGACCTGGCGAATCCGGACGCCTGGCAATATATTTTCGACCGGCTCGACGCGCTGCTCCGGGAGTACCCGATCAGCTACCTGAAATGGGACCAGAACCGGGACGCATCGGAGCTGGGGCACGGCGGCGCACCCTCCGTCCATGCCCAGACACTGGCCGCCTACCGGCTCCTCGATGCGCTCAAGTCCGCCCACCCTGCCCTAGAGATCGAGAGCTGTTCCTCCGGGGGCGCCCGCGTGGACCTGGGGATTCTTGGACGCACCGACAGGATCTGGGCCTCGGACTGCAATGACGCCCTGGAGCGGCAGACCATCCAGCGCTGGACGTCGATGGTGGTCCCGCCGGAACTCATCGGATCCCATATCGGACCGCCCACCTCGCACACCACGGCCCGCACCCATGATCTGTCGTTCCGGGCCATCACGGCCCTGTTCGGACACTTCGGGATGGAGTGGGACATCCGGACGGTCACGGGGTCCGAGCGGGAGGAGCTGCGCTCCGTCATCGGCCTGTACAAGAAGTACCGCGGTCTGCTGCACACCGGGCGGACCGTCCGCGCGGACCTGCCGGACCCGGCCCTGCTGCTGCACGGGGTGGTGGCAGCAGACGGCGCGGAGGCGCTCTTCGCGCTGGCCGCCGTCGCCACGTCCGCTGCCGAGCAGCCGGGCAGAGTCTGCCTGCCCGGACTTGATCCGGAGCGCGTGTACCGGCTGGCGGAGGCCTATCCGGCGCCCGGGGACGGCCACACCTACAACCAAGCCGCCGCGCCCGCCTGGTTGGAGCACGGCGCCGAGGCCTCGGGACGGTTCCTGGCCGAGGCGAGCCTGCCCATGCCCGTGCTGAACCCGGAACACGCCGTCCTGCTGCATCTGGCGGCCGTCTGAACCGCCGGCCGCTAGTCCTGCGGATCTGACACGGCCGCCGGAGCTGATCGGGTATATCGGGCATAGTTAAGCCATGACCGCTGCCGCGCCTTCCGCCCCCACGAACCGGGGAACCATTCTGGTCCTCAACGGCCCCAACCTTAATCTGCTGGGAACCCGCGAGCCCGCCATCTACGGCACGTCAACGCTCGACGACGTCGAACGGCTGTGCGCGCGGGCGGCGGAATCGCACGGGTTCGGTGCCCGGTGCCTGCAGTCCAACCATGAGGGAGTCCTGCTGGACGCCATCCACGACGCCCGCATGAGTGCCGTCGGCATCGTCATTAACGCCGGCGCCTACACGCACACGTCGGTGGCCCTGCGGGATGCCCTCGCCGGCGTCGAGCTGCCCGCCATCGAGGTGCACATCAGCAACGTGCACCGGCGCGAGGAGTTCCGGCATCATTCCTACCTCTCCCCCGTGGTGGACACGGTGATCGTGGGGGCGGGGCTGAACGGCTACAAGCTCGCGATCGACCAGCTGGCGTCGGTGCTTCCGGGCTGAGTCTCCGGGAGCTACTTCTTGGTGCAGGATCCGGAGGCCACCGGCGCGCTGAGGCTTTCCGCCTTCGCCGTCACCGGCTGGACTTCCTTGAGCGTGAAGGCATAGCCCACCGGCACGTTTTGGGTGGCCTTGGCGAACACCAGGCCCACCACGTGGCCGGATTCGTCCAGCAGCGGGCCTCCCGAGTTGCCCGGCTGGACGTCCGCGGAGAGCTGGTAGACCTGCTCGGGATGCGGGTTGTTTCCGTAGATGTCAGGAACCAGCAGGTCCGAGACGGACTGCACGGACGCCGGCTTGGACTGGAACGGCCCACCGTGCGGGTATCCGTCGAAGGCGGCCGGCGCGCCCGCGTCCAACGGGCTGCCGATCTGCAGCGGAGCGACGTTCAGGCCCGGCACGTCGAGCACCGCGATGTCCTGGTTCGGGTCGAAGTACACCACCCGCGCGGGCAGGGCCGCCCCGTTGGGGATCTCGACGACGGGCTGGGAGACGCCGGCGATGACGTGCGCGTTCGTGACCACCCGGCCGGGGGCGGCGACAAAGCCCGAGCCGGTCTGGTTCTGCCCGCATTGGTAGGCGGTGCCGGTGATCTTCAGCACGGACCGGGCCGCGGCATTGAGCGCGGGGGTGTTCGTCTTGGTGTTCGGCGGTGCGCTGGGCACCTGCGCTGGCAACTGGCCGAGGACCTGCGGAATGCCCTCGCTGAGCACCAGGGAACGGACCTGCGCGACAGCCGATTTCAGCGGGTCAGGGGTCAGGGAATCGATGGCGTTGACCACCTTGGATTGGCCGATCGCGGCCGAAATGACGGGGATGCCCAGGTTGGTGATGCTCAGCGACAGCACGGAGAGCATCAGGGCGCCCACCACGAGGGTCAGCGCTCCGCCCAGCAGCCGGTTCACGGCGCGCAGCGGCGCGGTGGGCGTGCGGCGTCCGATGCCCATGCCCAGCCGGATGCCGGCGCCGTGGCCCAGAGCCACGAGCGCGATGACAGTGGCGACGACGGCGACAACCCGCCATTGGCTGTCCGTCACCAGCGAATTCACCAGCGGGATAGCGAAGAACGCTGCGACAGCCCCGGCCACGACGCCGAGGATTCCGCCCAGGCTGACGATCAGGCCCACCCGTAGGCCGTAGAAAAGTTGCCAGAGCAGCCACAGGATCAGCCCGATATCCAGTAGCGTCAGTCCAAAGAGCATGCCCGTCCTCGCTCCGGGCCCGCCTCGGGCCCGGACTACCGAGTTTACCGGGCGCACCTGTATATGCGGCAGATGGCACCGGGTGCGGGGTCCGCGGATGCCAAATTGGTCACATCCGCATCAAAATTCTGAAAGAATGGGCTAGCGCCACGAATACGACTGATTGACAGGAGACCCAATGGACATCGAGGTATTGCGTCGGGCACCGCTGTTTGCCACCCTTGACGACGAGGCATTCCGCTTGCTGACGGACGAGCTGACCGAGGTGGATCTGTCCCGCGGGGCTTCGGTCTTCCGCGAGGGGGACCAGGGTGACCAGCTGTACTTCATCGTTGCCGGAAAGGTGAAGCTGGGCCGCACCTCCCCGGACGGACGGGAATCCTTGCTGGCCATCCTCGGCCCGGGTGAGCTGTTCGGCGAAATGGCGCTGTTCGATCCGAGCCCGCGCACCGCCACGGCGACGGCCGTCTCGGAGACGCGCCTGGCAGGGCTGAAGAATGACAGCCTGAACGCTCTGCTGCGCAACCGCCCCGAGGTGTCGGCCCAGCTGCTGCAGGCACTGGCCCGCCGCCTGCGCCGCACCAACGACAACCTCTCGGACCTGGTCTTCAGCGACGTGCCCGGCCGCGTGGCCAAGGCCCTGCTGGATCTGGCCGACCGGTTCGGCCGTCCGGCCACGGACGGCATCCTGGTGGCCCACGAACTCACGCAGGAAGAGCTCGCCCAGCTGGTGGGCGCCTCCCGCGAAACGGTCAACAAGGCCCTGGCGGAATTCGTCCAGCGCGGCTGGCTCCGGCTCGAAGCCCGCGCCGTCGTCATCCTGGACGTGAACCGGCTCCGCCAGCGCAGCCGCTAGGAACCCTTCGGCCGGGCCTGCAGCTGCAGGCCCGGCTTGCGGCGCGACCGGCCAGCGGTGCGCACGGCCAGCCGGACGTGGGGCGGACACCTACCGTTCGCGGCAGGCAGCACCTTCGGAACTCGGTGCGGCCGCAACCTGGATCACCAGTTCCCCGTCCACCTCGACCAGCTGTGGCTTGTAGGCCATGGACGGGCGTTTGTGGTTCAGGTACGCGATGCAGCCCCTGGCCGCTGCGATCTTTTCCAACAGGATTTCCACCCCGGGGACCGTCAGTTCGCTGAGCGTCCGCGACTGCGTGTCCGGCTGGCCGATTCCATCGCCCAGCGCCGTCGTCGTACGCTGGCTGATCAGCTCCGCGGCGTTGACCCAGCTGCCCCACAGTCCCTTGCTCGGCAGCACCGAGGCTTCCTGGCTCACCGGGGCTGCGGCGGCAAAGTAGCGGGTATTGAAGCGGCGGTGCGCGAAGTCGGGGCTGACCCAGTTCACTATCGGTTTCAGCAGGTCGGTGCGAAGGGCCAGTCCGCGCCGGTTGAGCATCTCCGCGAACGTTTTCTCCTGCGAGGCAATGGCCTCGCGCGCCTTGATCCACTCGGGCCCCTGGGAGCCCTCCACCAGGGACGACGCGTCCGGGCCGGCAAGCAGCAGACCGGTTTCCTCGAAGGTCTCCCGGATGGCGGCCATCACGTGCCTGCGCGCCAGGGACTCGTCGGTGATGCCCAGCAGGCCGGCCCACTGGCTCGGTGAAGGACCCACCCAGTCGACAGCGGCGTCGTCGTCGACCTCAACGCTGCCGCCCGGGAAGGATACGACGCCCAGCGGCGAGACGCCGCGCCGGTAGCCCAGGTAGGTCTGCAGCCCGAGCGGGCCGTCCTTGAGCAGCACCACGGAGGACGCGTAGCGGGCCTTGCTGGGGGTGCGGGCGCCGTAGTCGATCCAGGACCTGGCGGCCTCGAGCTGGTCCGGCCGGAGCGTGAAAAGCCGGTGTTTGGGACTTGGCAGGACGGGTTCGCCGTCCCGGCTAATGGAATTCAGCAATCAACTCAACCTCGACGGGGGAATCCAGCGGCAGCACAGCGACGCCGACGGCGGAGCGGGCATGGATGCCTGCCTCGCCGAACACGTCGCCGAGCAGTTCGGACGCGCCGTTGACCACGCCGGGCTGGCCGGTGAAGGACGCGTCGGAGGATACAAAGCCCACAACCTTAACAACGCGCGTGACCCGGTCAAGGTCCCCGATGACGCTCTTGACGGCGGCCAAGGCGTTGACGGCGCAGACCGCTGCCAGCTTCTTGGCCTCCTCCGCCGACACCTGCGCACCGACCTTGCCCGTAGCTGTGAGTTTTCCGTCAATAAAGGGCAGCTGGCCGGAGGTATAGACGTAATTGCCGGAGACGACGGCGGGCACGTAGGCGGCCACCGGGGCAGCGACCGCGGGCAGCGCCAGGCCGAGTTCGGCAAGCCTGGCTTCGACGGCGGATGCGGGCGCGGTTTCCACGTTCTGGGCGTCTGTCATGCTAGTTTTTGGGCCGCTTGAGGTACGCCACCAGACCGGTGCCGTCGGGCCCGGGAACCACCTGGACGAGCTCCCAGCCATCCTCGCCCCACTGATCCAGAATCTGCTTCGTGGCGTGGATGATGAGCGGAATCGTGGAGTACTCCCATTTGGTCATGAAGGAAAGCCTAGCCGTTGCCGGTAAACTGTGAAAATGGCAGCACGGAGAAACCCCTTATTCGACACGGCCACCACTCTCGGCAAACTTATCGGTTTCCTGGGAGTGAGTGCTGTCTGCGGCATCCTTGTCGCGGGCCTGCTGGTGCCGGCGGTCGCACTGACGGGTACCACCACGAGCAACTCCATCAGCTTTTTCGACCAGCTTCCGGATGATCTGAAGATCGGCGCGCCGTCCCAGTCGACGAAGCTGCTGGCCAGCGACGGCTCCCTGATCGCGAGCTTCTACGACCAGAACCGCGTCGAGGTCGGGCTGGATGCGATGTCCCCTTCCATTAAGGAGGGCATTGTCGCCATCGAGGACTCCCGTTTCTACGAACACGGCGGCATCGACAGCACCGGCATCCTCCGCGCCCTCGCTGCGACCGCCCAGGGCAGCCGGCAGGGCGCCTCCACGCTCACCCAGCAGTATGTGAACAACGTGATCATCCAGGCGCAGGTGGCCAACGGCCAGCAGGACCAGGTCAAGCTGGGCGCCGAGAAGACCATCGGGGACAAGATCCGCGAGATGAAGCTCTCCATCGCCCTGGAGAAGAAGTACTCGAAGGACGACATCCTCAAGGGCTACCTGAACATCGTCTACTTCAGCAATAACGTCTACGGCATCGAGGCCGCGGCGAACCTGTACTTCGGCATCCACGCCAAGGACCTCAACCTGCAGCAGGGCGCCATGCTGGCCGGCGTCGTCAACAGCCCCAGCTACTACGATCCGATTGCCCAGCCGGACCATGCCCTCACCCGGCGTAACACCGTGCTGGACAAGCTGTTGCAGACCGGCAAGATCACCCAGAAGGACCACGACGCCGCCGTTGCCAGTCCGCTCGGGCTCAATGTCCAGCCGACCAAGCGCGGCTGCATATCCGCGGTGCAGGCGCCGTACTTCTGCGATTACATCGAAAACCAGATCATGGCCAACGCCGCCTATGGGGCCACCCCGGAGGAGAGGCAGAAGTTCCTCTACCGCGGCGGACTGACGATCAAGACCACCCTGGACCCGCGGCTGCAGGCTCCCGCCCAGGCGCAGGTCAACGACACCCAGCCGGCCACGGACCCGTCCCAGAAAGGCACATCGCTGGTCACCGTGCAGCCGGGCACCGGAAAGATCCTGGCGATGGCACAGAACACCGTCTACTCCAACGTGACCGCGCCCGGGAACACGGTGCTGAACTTCAACGTGGACCTCAAGGACGGAGGAGGGAACGGATTCCAACCGGGCTCGACGGTCAAAACAGTGACGTTCGCCCAGTGGCTCAATGCCGGACACTCCATGGGCGAAGTGGTGGATGCCTCTCGGCGCGACTACCCTGTCGGCTTCCCCTGGAAGGCCTCCTGCACGCCCGGGTACCACGGCTTCGGTTCGTATTCCCCCTCCAACGGAACACCATTGCTGCCCAACGACGAGGACGGCTACTACCGGCCGATGACCGTCCGCGAAGGTATTGCACAGTCCATTAACACGGCCACGTTCGCCTCCGCCGCGAAATTGGACCTGTGCGACATCACCGCGATGGCCGCGGCCATGGGACTGCACAGCGCAGCGGACCAGTCCCCGCTGGACTTCAACACGTTCATTTCCAGCCTGATCGGTGGCGGCAAGGGTGTCTCCCCGATGACCATGGCCAACGCCTTCGCGACCTTTGCCAGCGGTGGCGTGCTGTGCACCAATACCGGCATCGAAAGCATCACGGATTCCACGGGCAAGGCCTACCCGGTCACCGCACCCGTCTGCAAGCAGACGATCAAACCGGAGGTCGCTGCCGCGGTCTCCACCGGACTGCAGGATGTGCTGGGCTTCGGTCCGGGACGATCCTACGGTTCGGCCCAGGGACTCTACCTTGACCCGGCCGACCCGGCCGCTGCCAAGACCGGAACCACTGACCAGTCGCAGGACACCTGGATTGTCGGCTACACCCCGAAGCTGGCCACCGCGTCATGGTGGGGCTATTGGGAGCAGGGTGCCCGCAAGGACGCTATCGACTACACCTACAAGGGCAAGCACTTCGCCCAGGTGGATGGGCGCGACATCGCCGGTCCGCAGTGGAAGGCCTACATGCTCCAGGCGGTGCAGTTCTATCCGGGCGGACCGTTCCCCACGCCGCCGGCCAACCTGACAGCCACCACGACGAAGGAGCTCAAGACGACGCCGCCGGGCAGCACCACGCCGAACCCTGCTCCCAGCGCTTCGCCGTCGCCCACTGATAACGGCAACAACAAGTAGCCGTGCAATCCAGCGACGAGCCGTTGACTAAGGGATCCCTCGCCCTGGTGAAGGGGATCGCCGGGAGCGCCGCCGCGCTCGCGGTGGTGGGAACAAGCTGTGCTGCCTACGGCGCCCTCGTCGAACGGAACGCCTTCGAGGTGCGCCGGGAAACGGTGGCCATCCTGCCTCCGGGCACCGCGCCGTTCACGGTGCTGCACCTCTCGGACATCCACCTGAGCCTGCACCAGCACCGCAAGACGGCCTGGCTGAGGAGCCTCGCTGCGCTGAAGCCGAATCTAGTGGTCAACACCGGGGACAATCTCAGCCATGCCAGGGCCGTCCCGGCGCTGCTGGCTGCGCTCCGGCCGCTGATGAACTTTCCGGGTGTCTTCGTGCCCGGGTCGAACGACTACTACGCTCCGATGATGAAGAACCCATTGTCCTACCTCGCGGGGCCGTCCCGATCCCCCGCCCAGCGCACGGGCCAGGCCCGGCGTCAGCCCCGGAAGCTGGACACGGCGGCCCTGCATGCCGGCTTTGGCGCACACGGCTGGATCAACCTGACCAACCGCAACCAATCCGTGGCGCTGGACGGCATCCGCTTCGACTTCACCGGGGTGGACGACCCGCACCTGGGCCGGGAACGGTATGCCGGCTGGCCGGCGGGCTCGGTCAGCCAGGGCCGGGCACCCCACGTGCGGATCGCCGTCGCCCACGCCCCTTACCAGCGGGTGCTGGACCGCTTCACGGCCGACGGCGCCGACCTGATCCTGGCCGGCCACACCCACGGCGGCCAGATCTGTGTCCCCGGGTACGGTGCCCTCATCAGTAACTGCGACCTGCCGACCTGGCGGGCCCGGGGACTGCACGACTGGGACTACGACGGACGTTCGACGCCGGTCAACGTCTCGGGCGGGATCGGCACCTCCCGCTTCGCCCCGGTCCGGTTCGCCTGCCCCCCGGAAGCCGTCCTGCTGACCCTCGTTCCCGGACCGTAGCCGGCTCGTGGACGCGTCCCGGCCGGGCATGCCCATCCCTGGGAGCGGCGGATGGGCCTGAGGGAGTTACGCCCACGGCCCGGATCCGTCAGTGGACATGCGCATCAGTCGGTGAAGGGCATGCCCACAGACGGCGACCTGCCGTGGGCATGCCGGGTGCGGAGGCTTAGGTCCCGGTCGAAGAAACGAACCGCTTAAGCTCCCGGCGCGCTTCGGGCCGGTGATCCAGCCAGCGCCGGGACAGCGCGTCGCGATGCGCGTTCGTCGCGGCCGCGAAGAACGCCAGCGCCGCGAACAGCGCGAAAATGGCTGCCAGATAGTAGGAAAACGCCGTCAGCCCGGGGGTGGCAAGTTTCGCGTCGAACCGGTCCGCCACGTGCATGCCGAACAGGATGACCAGCGCGGCGGTGATGGTCCAGGCACTGCGGTATCCGGGACCGGGCGAAGCGGCCTTCCCCTGGTCCAGCGGCGGCAGGGTCCGGCGGCGGAGGCCGGTCCAGCCCAGGGCGACGGCGGCGGCCAGGAAGACCAGTCCGGCGACGCCGATGGCCACGGTTCCCCCTGCGGAAATCGGCGCACTGCCCGCCTGGCCCAATGAAACGGTCAGCACGGCACCCGCGCAGGCCAGGAACAGCACCAGGAACATCGCCGTCTGCGTGCGCCGGCCGGCCACATAGTGGGCCAGCGCCTCCGCCGGATCGGCGGCCGCCGGATCAATGACTGCCGGTTCGTTGGTCCCCGGCTCATTGCCGGCAGACTCGTGGCCGGCTGACTTTTGGGCGGCAGATTCATGGTCAGCGGACTCGGGCACGTGCTGGTTCATGGGACTCCGGTGCTGGATGCGGTCAGTAGGGTCAACGCTACCGGTTCGCCGCCCCCGCCACGCCGGGGTCCCCGGCGGGCCGGAGTCTGCACTACGGGCCAATGTCCACCGGTCCAGTCAAGCCGTTCCAAAGCCCGACGGCGGGGCACTCCCGCGGGAACATCCGATGGCTTAGGGTAGTTACTCTAGGTAATTACCGGCGGCAGCGCGCTACAAAGAAGATGGCATGGCGAAAAAGACTCTGAAATCCCCCGAAAATTCCCGTAAGCAGACCACCCTGTCCCAGTCCCTGGCCCGGCTGTACCCGCACATTAAGCCGATCCTGCCCCGGCTGCTCCTGGGCCTGCTGTCCGCACTGGCGGCCAGCATCGTAGCCCTCGTCGTTCCGCAGGTGTACCGGGTGCTGATTAATTCGGCCCTGCACGCCGGCGGTGCCTCAAGCGCGGTGTGGACGGCGGCCGGCGTCGTGCTGGTGCTCGGAATCCTGGAAGCCGGTTTCGTGGCGCTGCGCCGGCAGTTCGTGATCGCCCCCGCGACCACCGTCGAAACGGAGATGCGGACCTCGTTCTACCGGCATGTGCAGAACCTGACTGTCAGTTTCCATGACCGTTGGGGCTCCGGGCAACTGCTCAGCCGCGCCATGAGCGACCTGAACTTCATGCGCCGTTGGATGGCCTTCGGAGCCATCATGCTGGTGGTCGTCTCGCTCACCGTGGTGATAGGCCTGGCCGCCATGTTCACGCTCAGCTGGGAGCTTGGACTGATCTGGCTGGCCGCGGCCGTGCCGATTGTGATTTTCGGGTTCCGCTTCCGCACCAGCTACGGCAGGGTCTCGCGCAAGAGCCAGGACCAGGCCGGTGACCTGGCGACGACGGTGGAGGAGTCCGTGCACGGGATCCGCGTCCTCAAGGCCTTCGGCCGCGGCGAGGAAGCGCTGGACAACTTCGCCGGGCAGGCGGAGGAACTGCGCCAGACGGAGATTTTCAAGGCCCGGTCCCTGGCCGTGTTCTCCATGGTGGTGACGCTGCTGCCCGAACTGGCCCTGGGCCTGGGACTGATGACCGGCGTGCTGCTGGTCGCCAATGGCTCGCTGTCCGTGGGGTCGCTGGTGGCCTTCTTCGCCACCGCCGCCGTGGTCTCCGGCCCGGTCGAGGCGATGGGCCCGCTGATGGCCATGACCATGACCGCCAAGACCGCCGTCGACAGGCATTACGAGGTCATGGACACCGTCAACACCATCGTGGATCCGCAGTCACCGGCCCGGGTCGCCGCCGTCACCGGGCACCTGCGTTTCGAGGACGTGCACTTCCGTTACCCCGACACGGCCGCGGACACCCGGGACATGCTTGACGGCATCGACCTGGACATCCGTCCCGGCGAGACGATGGCGCTGGTGGGGGTCACCGGCTGCGGCAAGAGCACCCTGCTCCAGCTCGTCCCCCGGCTCTACGACGTCACCGGCGGATCCGTCACGATCGACGGCGTGGACCTGCGCGACTTCCGCGTGCACGATCTGCGGACCCACGTGGCGGTCGCGTTCGAGGACACCACACTGTTCTCCAGCTCGGTCCGGGACAACGTGCTCCTCGGAGCGGCCGGGCGGGCGGACATGGGCCCGGAGGAGATCCTCCGGGAGGCCCTCGAGGTGGCGCAGGCGCACTTCGCCTACTCCCTGCCGGACGGCGACGAGACCCTGATCGGCGAAGAGGGCCTCAGCCTCTCCGGCGGCCAGCGCCAGCGGATCGCCCTGGCCCGGGCGATCGCGGCCCGCCCGAAGGTCCTGGTGCTCGACGATCCGCTCTCCGCCCTGGACGTGAACACGGAAGAGCTGGTTGAAGCCCGGCTTCGCCAGGTCCTGGAGGCGACGACGACGCTGATCGTGGCGCACCGGCCCTCCACCGTCGCGATGGCGGACCGGGTCGCGCTGATGGAGGAGGGCCGGATCACCGCGGTCGGCACGCACGCCGAACTGCTCGCCAAAAACGCGCACTACCGTTACGTGCTGGCCAGCCTGACCGAGGAACCCAAGGACCTGGACACCGAACTGGACGACCTGGAGATCAACGCATGAGTACCCCCGCCGCGCGCCCCGTCGGAACGGCCGGCGAGGACGACGTCCTGCTCAGCCGGCAGGACAGCAAGGCCGTCCGCCGCCGCTCCGTGACCCTGCTCTCCTCCCTGATCCGGCCGGTACGCGCCCGGTTCGTCTGGACGGTGGTGCTGGTGGTCCTGTCCCAGGCCGCCCGCGTCTCGGGACCGCTGCTGATCGCGTTCGGCATCGACCATGCCCTTCCCGCGCTGGCGGCCCACCCGGCCGACCCGGTGCCGCTGGTCCTGGCCGGATCCGCCTACCTGGTGGCCGCCGTCGTCGCCTCCACCCTGACCGCCGGCTACGTCACGTCGACGGCGAGGCTGAGCCAGTCCATGCTGCTGGACCTGCGGGTGCGCGTGTTCCGGCATACCCAGCGGCTCAGCCTGGAATTCCACGAAAAGTACACCTCCGGACGGATCATCTCCCGGCAGACCTCGGACCTGGATGCGCTGCGCGAATTGCTCGATTCCGGCGTGTCCTCGCTCGCGTCCGGGATCATGTTCATGCTCTTCACCGCCATCACCATCTTCACGCTGGACTGGCGCACCGGGCTGCTGGTGCTGCTGGCCGGGATCCCGATGTACTTCCTGACCCGCTGGTACCAGAAACGCTCGCAGCTGGCGTACCGGGCGTCTCGGGTGGTGTCCGCGAGGCTGATCGTGCACTTCATCGAAACCATGACCGGGATCAGGGCGGTCAAGGCCTTCCGCCGCGAGGCCGACAACGCGGCGAAGTACGACGAGCTCGCGGAGGAATACCGCAAGGTGACCGTCCGGTCCATCAACCTCAACGGCATCTTCCAGCCCGGCCTGGTGCTGATCGGCAACGCGACCGTGGCCGTGGTGCTGCTCGTGGGCGGCTTCCGGGTGCTCGACGGCGGCATTGCCGTGGGTGCACTGCTCGCCCTGCTGCTGGCCACCAAACGGTTCTTCCAGCCCGTGCCGGATATGGCGATGTTCTATAACTCGTTCCAGTCCGCCCAGGCCGCGCTGGAAAAGGTCTCCGGCCTGCTCGAAGAGGTCCCCACTGTCCGCCCGCCCCGGCATCCGGTGTCCCTGCCGCACCCGCGGGGGGAGATCGACTTCAAGGCGGTCGAGTTCGGCTACGGCAGCGGCCCCGTGGTGCTGCCCACCCTGGACCTGCACATCCCCGCGGGCCAGACGGTCGCCGTCGTCGGCCAGACCGGCGCCGGAAAATCGACGCTCGCGAAGCTCATCGCCCGGTTCTACGACGTGACCGCCGGCGAGCTGACACTGGACGGAGTGCAGCTGAGGGACCTCTCGCCCGGGGACCTGCGCCGGGCCATCGTCATGGTCACCCAGGAGGCGTTCCTGTTCAGCGGGTCGGTGGCGGACAACATCGCGCTGGGCAAGCCGGAGGCCAGCCGGGACGAGGTCGAAGCGGCGGCGAGGGCCGTGGGCGCGCACGCCTTCATTGAGACCCTGCCCGCGGGCTACGACACGGACGTCAACAAGCGCGGCGGGCGGGTGTCCGCCGGCCAGCGCCAGCTGATTTCGTTCGCGCGCGCCTTCCTGGCCAACCCGGCCGTTTTGATCCTGGACGAGGCCACGTCCTCGCTGGATATTCCGTCCGAACGGATGGTCCAGCAGGGCCTGCACAAGCTCCTCGGAGCAAGCGACGACGGCGCCGGCACCACCACCGCTGCCCGGACCGCGCTGATTATCGCCCACCGGCTGTCCACGGTCGAGATCGCCGACCGCGTCCTGGTGGTCCATGACGGCCGGATTGTCGAGGACGGGACGCCGGCCGAGCTGATCTCCGGCGGCGGACGCTTCGCGGACCTGCACGGAGCGTGGCAGGAATCGCTGGTCTGAGCCGCCGGCTACCGGGCCCGGTCGGCGAGGGTGAGGGCCTGTTTGGGGCAGAGCGCGACGGCTTCCAGGGCGGCTTCGACGTCGGCCGCGGGGATCGGGATGCCTGAGCGTCCCGCGGACTGCGGCCGCCGCGCGACGGGGTAGCCCCAGTCGTCCCGGGCGAGCAGCCCGGAGAGCAGTTCGGTGCACAGCCCGCGGCCGTCGCATGCGGTCCAGTCGATGTGCAGTTCCGCGCTCATTCCGCGCCCCCGGCGTCCCTGGTGCAGCGCCCACCCAGGTGAGCGGCGACGTCGTCCGCGAACACCTGCAGGGCGCTGGCGATCAGCTGCACGGTGCCGTCCGGATGATGGCAGGCCCCGCGCCCGGAGACCAGCCGGCCCAGCCGCATCAGCTCTCCCGCCAGGCGCGGATCACGGTCCCCGTAGGCGATCCGGTCCAGGACACCGGCCATCGCGGGCAGTCCGAACATGCACGGACCGCACTGCTTCGCCGAGGCGTCCGCGAGATAGCCGACCATCCGCGCGGTGGCGTCCAGCCCGCACTGGCCGGAGTCCAGGGCGTGGATGACCCCGGCGCCGGGCCGCACCGACTCCGCAGGGGCACCGGCCGGGGAGAGGCGAAGACCCGCCGGCCGGACCCACCGGCCGTGATAACCGCCCACCAGCACCGCAGGGACGGTTCCGGCGCTGATCCCGGCCGCGGCGAGCACCTCCGTGAGCGGCGAGTCCCCCGCGACCTCCAGCACCCGCTCCGCGCCGGCGCCGGTAACGCTCACCAGGCGTGTGCCCGGATCCCGGACAGTGCCGACGCTGCGGAACCAGCCGGCCCCGAACCGGGCAATCAAAGCAACGTGGGCAAGCGTTTCGACGTTGTGCACCAGGGTCGGCCGGCCCTTGAACCCGGACTCGCTCAGCCTGCGGCGTTTGTCGGTCGGGGTGGCCCGTCCCGTGGCGATGGCGTTGACCACGGCGCTGGCCTCGCCGGCGACAAAGGCCTCGGGAGCCTCCACCAGCCGGATCCGCCGGGCATCGGCGCGCTCGGCGACGGCCGCCTCCAGGGCCGGCAGGCTCGCGGCCTGCGCGTAGATGAAGAGCGCCGACGCCGACACCGTCTTCGCGGCCACCAGCAGTCCGTCGATCACCAGGTGCGGCGCGTTGGCCAGCAGCGTGCGGTCCTTGAAACTCAGCGGCTCGCCCTCGGCCCCGTTGGCGATCACCACCGGCCGTGACGGCAGCACCGAAGCGTTGCGGGACTGGACTACAGCGGCGAGCTTCCGCCAGGACGCGAAGGCCGCGCCGCCGCGGCCGGTCATTCCCGCGGCCTCGAGTTCAGGCAGGAAATCGGCTCCGACGCCGGCCACGGGCCCGTAGGTGCGCAGATGGCCGGCGTAGTCCGCGGCCGGGCCGGCGGCGAAGAGCCGGCCCGTTCCGGCGGGCGCCCGGAGGTTGACAGTGCCCGGTAGCACGCCGGTAGCCGCGCTCATGGCCGGCTCCCCTGCCGCAGCCGTGACGATTCGACAAACCCGGCGGACAGCCGCCACGCCGCGGCGGCGCCCACTACCGCCACGGCCCCGGCCGCGAGCGCCAGGAACCACCCGGACGTGCCGTTGGTGCCGTTGCCGATCGCGTGGGCCAGCGCTATCGGCCACAGGCCGTAGCTGAGCCAGTGCACGGCACGGAACGCGCGCACCCCGATCCGCTGCCGCAGCAGCGCGGTCACGACCACCGCCAGCAGCAGGTCCACGGCCAGCGTACCGAGCCCCTGCCAGAACGGCCGGTAGCCGCCGAGGAACGGGACCACCACGTCCGCCAGCCGCAGCCGGGCGTACGAGTCCAGCAGCAGCGCCCCCACGTGCAGGACGAGGAAAACGATGGCCAGCAGGGCCACGTTGCGGTGCAGCAGCGTCACGGAGAACCGGGGCAGCCCGAACAGCGGCCGTCCGGAACGGTTCAGGATTCCCAGCAGCACGGACAGCGTCAGCAACCCGAGGGAGAGGAAGCCGCTCGCCCGCCCGAACGCCCACATGACCTCATCCACGGGAGCCCACCGCCGCCGTCGTATATTCCTGGGCCGGCCAGCCTCCGGTGCGCACGACCCGTCCCTGCCGGTCCACCAGCCGCGCGGCCACCTGGCCGGTCCGGAACCATTCGACGGCAGCGAAACCGCGGACGACGGCAGCGGTGCTGCGCGCGTTTGCCTCCAGGCACGTCGGGGCCGCCACCGTTACCGAGCGCCACGCCGGATCGGCCGGCGTGCCGAACCGCGGATCCAGAATGTGATGCACCCAGGTGCCACGGTGCTGCCAGCGGCGCTTCTGCGTGCTGGACGTGGCCAGGGCCTGCCCGGCAGCGAGGCTGATCTGCTGCGCCGGGTCCGCGGGCAGGTCCTGCACATCGATCTGCCAGCCGCCGGCCGGAGCGGGGCCGGCCGAGGCCAGGTCACCGCCCAGGGAGACCAGCACGCCGCAGTCCAGTTCCGCGAAAACCTCCGCCGCGGCCAGGTCCGCAGCGACAGCCTTGGCCGTGGCGCCGAGATCCAGGCGCACCTCGGCCGGCACTTTCAGCACGCGGTCCCGCACCGACATGCGCCGCCAGCTGGCTGCTGCGCCGGTGCCGCGGCCGGGCCGCGCCGGGCTGGGGAGCGGAGCGCCGGTGCCCCCGGCGATGCCGAACTCCGCGGGGATGGCGATACTGAGGATGTCCCGGTCATAGCCGAGGGCGTCCAGGTCCCGGCCCAGCGTGGGGTCCACGTCTCCGTCGGTGATTTCCGCGGCCTCCAGCGCTTTCTCCACCAGCAGGGCCAGCATCGGGGTGACGGTGGCACCCCCGGGAGGAAGCGGCTGCAGCCGGGACAGCTCGGAATCGGACCGGAACCGGCTGCAGGCCTCATCCACGGCCGCCAGCGTGCGGCGGACGAGGACCCTGGCCGCGGGCAGCGAGGCGGGTTCGGTCACGACGACGGAGGCCTGCAGGCCCCAGACGGTCCAGTGGGCGGCGTCCATCTCAGGACCCCGAGGAGCGGCCGTGGCTGGAGCCGCCGGTGCCGGGCTGGACGGGAACGACCAGCGAGCCGCCGCCCTGGCCGGTGGAGCTGCTGCCGCTCCCGTTGCCCGAGTCGGTGCTGCCGGAGCCGGTGCTGCCGGTTCCTCCCCCGGACCCCGAGGTGTCAGTGCTGGTGGTCGTCGTGGTGGAGGCCGTTTTGGTGTCCGCATAGAGTGCCGCGGCACCGATTCCGGCGGTGGCAAGGCTGCCCACGCCGACGAGAGCCGTCACCCCGACGACAAGTTGTTTTCCCCTGGTCCGGATATCCATGACGATTCCCTACCCTTCCGCGAAAGCCTGCCTTGCATCAACTATCCGCCGCCCGGCTATGAATTCTCAGGGAGCGCCTCGGACGCCGCCTGTGTGGCCGCTGGCAGGGATGTTCCCCGTTTCGCGCTGGGGGCCGGGATCCGCTATCCTTGAAAAGTTGCTTTTCCTTTCGAGGATGGCGGCGGATCGGGGTGTGGCGCAGCTTGGTAGCGCGCGTCGTTCGGGACGACGAGGCCGCAGGTTCAAATCCTGTCACCCCGACCAGAAAAAGGACCCGCCCTCACAGTGTGAGGGCGGGTCCTTTTTGTGTCAGCCCGGGAGCCGGGCGTCGGCTGAGAGCTTAGAGGGCGAGATGGCTGACGGCGTCGGGCCAGTTGCCCGGTCCGCCCGCCAGCAGCGAGATTCCGTCGGGCCAGTTTCCGGGACCGGCCAGCGTGGTGTGGCTGTCCGGCCAGTTACCTGGGCCGCCGGCATTGATCGCTCCACTTGAAGCAAAAGCTCCAACGGCAACCGCAGCCGCGAGGAGAAGGGAAGCCGCGAGCTTTTTCTGCATGGAATCCGCCTTAAAAGTAGAGCAAGAGGCCCCAATGGTCTCTTGCACGTTGACACTAATTGTAAAATCAAACCTAAGCTAACTGTCAAGAGAATGACAGGGTTTGCCGGATGAATCTTCTTGACCGGTACACTGCGAGAGTCTAGGAGGGTTCCATGGGGAACAGTTTTGGGGACAGGCTTCGTACCGAGCGCCTGTCGCGCGGCCTGACCCAGGCGGAATTGGGCGGGGACCTGTATTCCGCCAGCTATGTCTCCCTTCTGGAAAACGGCAGGCGCGAGCCAACGTACGACGTCATCCAGCAGCTTTCCAAACAGCTGGAACTGGCGCCGCATGCGGTGCAGGAATGGACCACCCCCGTCTCCGAGCAGGAGACCAGCTACCTTCTGGCGGCACTGTATGCCCGGCAGGCGTGGGATATGCGGGACTACGCCGCCGCCGCCACGCAGGCGGCTGCCGCGGCCGAGCTTGCCCAGGCCAACAAGGACATCGTCTCGTGGTGGAACATGGCCTACCTGCACGCATCCTCCCTGCTCAAGAGCGGCGAGTGGGAGGCCAGCAAGGAGGCCATCAGCGCCGTCCTGAAGCACCCGCTCTCCGCTGACACCCCCGGGCTCGCCGTCCGCGCCGAGCAGCTCTATGCCTCCGCCTGCCTCGGGGCGGGCCAGCTGACCCTCGCCGCCGAACACGCCGGCGCCGCCGTCGCCCGCGGGGCCTCGCTGCCGCACGAGTCAGGCTCCTACATCGCCTCGCTGCGCACCCTGATCGGGGCCCTGGCCGAAAGCGGCCAGCTGGACGAGGCCTGGCGGTACTGCCGGATCCTGGCGGGACTGGTGGACAGTGCCGTGCTGCCCCAGCTTGCCGGCGAAATGTACTGGGTGATCGGCAACGTGGCGTTCATGCGCCACGATGTGACCGAGGGCCTGGAAAACCACGGCCGGGCGGCCAAACTGCTTTCTCCGGCCAGCGACCTGGCGCTCTGGGCACGTTTCAATAAGGCCACGGCGTCCGTTCGGCTGTCGGCGGGAATCGTCGAGCCGGAGACACTGGAAGCGATTGAGCGGGCCGAGCTGGCCCAGTCCGTGGTGGGCGCGAACGCCGGCGACGAGCTCGAGGTGTTCCTGATCCGGGCCCGCTGGCTGTACCTCACCGGGGACCAGGAGAAGGCCCTGGAGCTGCTGGGCACCATCTACGAAAAGCGCGACTCGCTGGCCCGGCACACCGCCGGCGAGGTGGCCCTGCTGCTCGGCAAGGCGCGCAAGGCTGTCGGCCAGACCGAGGAAGCCCTGGCCATGCTGATCGAGGCCAAGGACCACTTCGCCGCGGCCGGCGCCTCGGACCGCGCCACCCTTGCCCTGGACAACATCCTGGAGATCAGGGCCTCGCGCAGGGTTTCATGACCGGCTAGGCGAAGCGGGCGCCGGTGAGCTTCTCGTAGGCCTCCACGTAGCGGGCCCGGGTGCGTTCGACGACGTCCGCCGGCAGGGCTGGCGGCGGAGCGTCGGAGGCCCTGTCCCATCCCGAATCGGGGCCGGTCAGCCAGTCCCTCACGAACTGCTTGTCGAAGCTGGGCTGGGCCTTTCCGGGCTCCCAGGCCGCGGCGTCCCAGAACCGGCTGGAATCCGGGGTGAGCACCTCGTCGCCCAGGGTGATCGCGCCGCTGGCCGGGTCGAGGCCGAACTCGACCTTAGTGTCGGCCAGAATGATGCCGCGGCCGCGGGCAATCTCCTCGGCGCGCGCGTAGATTTTCAGGGTCGCATCCCGCAGCGCGCCGGCCGTGTCCGCACCGACGGAACCGGCGACGGCGGCGAAGGTGATGTTTTCGTCGTGCTCTCCCACCTCGGCCTTGGCCGAGGGGGTGAAGATCGGCTCCGCAAGGCGCGAACCGTCCACCAGCCCGGGCGGCAGCGGGAGGCTGCAGACGGTCCCGCTCTGCCGGTATTCCAGCAGGCCTGAACCGGTGAGGTAGCCGCGGGCGATGCATTCCACCGGAAACATCTCCAGCTTCCTGCAGATCATGGCCCTGCCTTCGACCTCGGCCGGAACGCCGTCCGCGACGGTGCTGCCCAGCACGTGGTTGGCCACGTCGAGCTGGGCAAACCACCACAGGCTGAGCTGGGTCAGGATCCGGCCCTTGTCCGGAATCTCGGTTTCCAGGACCTGGTCGAAGGCGCTGATCCTGTCGCTCGCCACGACCAGGACACTGTCGGACCGGCCGGCGGTCTCCGCGGCGGGGGCGTAAAGGTCGCGGACCTTGCCCGAATAGATGTGCTTCCAGCCGGGCAGTGCCGGGGCCGCCGGGCTCACTGGCGGGCCCCGTCGGACGCGGTTTCGCCCGTCCGCACCAGCGGCAGCGCGGCGGTGCGGAGGTCCGGCACCGTCACCTCGCCGCGGGCCGCCTTCGCGGCGATGTCCGTGCGGTGCTGGGACCCGTCCAGCCGGATCAGGTCAACCCCTTCGTAGGCGCGCTCCCGGGCCTCCTCCAGGTCCGACCCCATGCCAACCACCGCCAAAACCCGGCCGCCCGCGCTCACGGCCTTGCCGTCGTCGTCGGCCGCGGTGCCTGCATGCAGGACGTGCACACCCTCCAGGGCGTTGGCCTTGCGGAGCCCGCGGATCCGATCTCCCGTCCGCGGGGTGTCCGGATAGTCCGCGGACGCCACGACGACGGCCACAGCGCTTTGCGGGCTCCAGCGCAGGTCGTCGGCCTTGTCCAGCTGTCCCTTGGCCGCCGCGAGGAGGAGGCCGCCCAGCGGGGTCCGCAGCCGGGCCAGGACGGCCTGGGTTTCCGGATCTCCGAAGCGGACGTTGAATTCGATCACCCTGGTGCCGCGGGTGGTCAGCGCCAGTCCGCAGTAGAGCACCCCCACGAAGGGAGTGCCGCGGTGCGCCATCTCGTCCACGGTGGGCTGAGCGACCCGGTCGATGACCTCCTGGACCAGCCCGGCGGGGGCCCAGTCCAGCGGCGAGTACGCGCCCATGCCGCCGGTGTTGGGACCCTCGTCCCCGTCGTAAATGCGCTTGAAATCCTGGGCCGGTGCCAGCGGAACCACGGTGCGGCCATCGGAAAGGACGAAGATCGAGACCTCGGGGCCATCGAGGAACTCCTCGATCACCACGTCCGCGCCGGCGTCGAAACAGCTCCGGGCGTGGGCCAGCGCCTCGGCCCGGTCCGAGGTGACGACGACGCCCTTGCCGGCGGCGAGCCCGTCATCCTTGACGACGTAGGGCGCGCCGAAGGTGTCCAGCGCGTCGGCGGCTTCCTCCTCGTTGCTGGCCACCCGCGCCATCGCTGTCGGCACGTTCGCCTCGGCCATGACCTGTTTGGCGAAGGCCTTGGACGCCTCCAGCTGGGCGGCGGCCTTGTCCGGGCCGAAGACGGGGATGCCGGCGGCGCGGACAGCGTCGCTGACACCTGCGGCCAGCGGGGCTTCCGGGCCGACGACGACCAGGTCCACGTCGAGTTTCACGGCCAGCGCGGTGACGGCGGCGGGGTCGTTGCCGTCGATCGGGTGGGTCGGGACCAAAGCGGCGATCCCGGCGTTTCCGGGGGCGGAATGCACCTCCGAGACGTTGGGGTCACTGAGCAGGGAGCGGACCAGGGCATGTTCGCGGCCGCCGGGGCCAATCACGAGTACCTTCACGCTTCCAAGACTACTTTGCGGGGTTCCGCGGCGGTAAACCGTTGCGCCGGGCGGTCACGGCGCGGATGGGGTAGCAGAGCGGGATAGGGGTAGCAGAGCGGGATTATGCCCACAGCCGCACACCACGGATGGGCATGCCCATCTGCCGCTTCATCCGCGGACATGCCCAGCGCAGCGGCCGCCTTCCGTAGGACATGCCCACCCGTGGCGCAGCCCGGATAGCAGAGCCAGATCATGCCCACGGCCGCACACCGCGGATGGGCATGCCCATCCACCGCTTCATCCGCGGACATGCCCAGCGCAGCAGCCACCTTCCGTAGGACATGCCCATCGGTGGCGCAGCCCGGGTAGCAGAGCGGGATCATGCCCACCGCCGCACACCACGGATGGGCATGCCCATCTGCCGCTTCATCCGTGGACATGTCCAGGGCAGCGGCCACCTTCCGTGGGACATGCCCATCGGTGCCGCAGCCCGGATAGCAGAGCCAGATCATGCCCACGGCCGCACACCACGAATGGGCATGCCCATCTGCCGCTTCATCCGTGGACATGCCCATCGGTGCCGCAGCCCGGGTAGCAGAGCGGGATCATGCCCACCGTCGCACGTGACGGATGGGCATGCCCATCCGCTGCTTCATCCGCGGACATGCCCTGCGCAGCAGCCACCTTCCGTAGGACATGCCCATCGGTGGCGCAGCCCGGGTAGCAGAGCGGGATCATGCCCACCGCCGCACGTGACGGATGGGCATGCCCATCCGCGCCGCGTCCGGGTCTGAGTGAGCGGCAGTAGAGGCAACAGTACGGCGGAGTAATGCGGAGAAAGGCGGCCGAACCGAGGCGGCACCGAGACAGCGATGCCGCAAAGCCACGGCTAGGAAACCGCATCTGCGTTGGTTATGCTGAATCCATGCCGCAAATAAGGATTAATGAGGCCGCGCGCTTCCTGGGGGTCAGCGACGACACTGTGCGCCGGTGGATCGACAACGGGGCCCTGTCCGCCGGAAAGGACGAATCCGGCCGGCTTGCTGTTGACGGGCTCGAACTGGCGGCCCTGGCCAGGGCGCAGTCCGCGCTGCCGGAGGACCCGGCCAAGACAGGCAGTTCGGCCAGGAACCGCTTCGTGGGGCTGGTGACGGGCATCATCACGGACACGGTGATGGCCCAGGTGGAGCTGCAGTGCGGCCCGTACCGGGTGGTCTCGCTGATGAGCAGCGAGGCCGTCCGCGAGCTGGGGCTGGAGCTGGGCTCCGTCGCCACCGCCGTGGTCAAGGCCACCACCGTGATCGTGGAGACCGCTACGACCAGGAGCGTCCCGTGATCCGGCGGCGCGGGTCATCCTCCGCAGTGTCCCTGGCGGCCATGGTCGTGCTCGTGCTCTCCGCCGTGACGGCCTGTTCCGGCGGCGGTTCCGCGTCCGGCGGCGCCTCGGCCAACAGTTCCGCATCCGGCGGAAGTACCGGCACGGCCGCCCTGACCGGCACGGTCACGGTTTTCGCCGCCGCTTCGCTCAAGGCCACCTTCACCGCCCTCGGCACCGAGTTCGAAAAGGAGCACCCGGGAACCACCGTGCGGCTGAGCTTCGCCGGGTCCTCCGACCTGGTCACCCAGATCACCCAGGGCGCCCCCGCGGATGTGTTCGCGTCCGCGGATACCGCCAACATGGACAAACTGTCCAAGGCGGGGCTGGTGGAGGGCACCCCGCGGAACTTCGCCACCAACGTGCTGGAGATAGCGGTCCCGCCGGCCAATCCCGCGGGGATCCATTCCTTCGCGGACCTGGCCAAGCCCGGCGCGAAGGTCGTGGTCTGCGCGCCCCAGGTGCCCTGTGGTGCGGCCGCCAAGAAGGTCGAGGACGCCACCGGCACCACCCTGTCCCCCGTCAGCGAGGAGTCCTCCGTGACCGATGTGCTCGGTAAGGTCCTGGCCGGGGAAGCCGACGCCGGACTCGTCTATGCGACCGACGTCAAGGACGCCGGCGCCAAGGTGACGGGCATCCCGTTTGCCGCGTCGGCCAAAGCTGTCAACACCTACCCGATAGCCGCGGTGAACACCACCACCCGCGGAGACCTGGCCGCCGCCTTCCTTGACCTGGTCACCTCCGCGAAGGGCCGGGACACCCTCACCGCCGCCGGATTCGGAGCACCCTGAGGATGAGCGGCCCCATCCGATGAGCAGCCGGTCAAGGCAGGCCTTCAGCGGGGTTCCCGCTTGGGTGTACATCATCGGCGCCGTCGCGGCCCTGTTCGTGCTGCTGCCGGTGGCGTCGATGGCAGCCACCGTGGATTGGCCGAATTTCCTCCCGCTGATCACCTCCGAATCCTCGCTTACGGCGCTGGGCCTGAGCCTGCGCACCTCGGCAGCCAGCACGGTGCTGTGCATCCTGCTCGGCGTGCCGTTGTCCCTTGTCCTGGCGCGCGGGGAATTCCCCGGCCGCAGGCTGCTGCGCTCCTTTGTCCTGCTGCCCCTGGTCCTGCCACCGGTGGTCGGAGGCATCGCGCTGCTCTACACGTTCGGCCGGCAGGGGCTGCTGGGCCACAGCCTCGAACTGGCAGGGATCCGGATCGCGTTCTCCACCACGGCCGTCATCCTGGCACAGACCTTCGTCGGCCTGCCGTTCCTCGTCGTCAGCCTCGAAGGCGCGCTGCGCACCGCCGGCACCCGGTACGAGGCGGCCGCAGCGACCCTCGGCGCCAGGCCCTCCACCGTGCTGCGCCGCGTCACCATCCCGCTGGTACTGCCCGGACTGGCCTCCGGAGCGGTGCTCGCCTTCGCCCGCAGCCTGGGCGAATTCGGCGCCACCCTGACGTTCGCCGGCAGCCTGCAGGGGACCACCCGCACCCTGCCGCTCGAAATCTACCTGCAGCGTGAAACCGATCCGAACGCCGCCGTCGCCCTGTCGCTGCTGCTGGTGGCCGTGGCCGTGATCGTCGTCGGACTGTCCTTCCGCGGGCCGCGCCGCCGGAACGCCGACGCCACCGCTGATGCCGCAGCCGCAGCCGCGGGCGCGGCATGACCTTCAGCCTCCATGCCGTCGTCGCGGCCCGGCACCTCGACGTCGCGCTGGAGCTGGCGCCCGGGGAAACACTAGCCATTCTGGGACCCAACGGTGCGGGAAAGTCAACCGCGCTGGGCGTGGCCGCCGGACTGCTGCGCCCGGACTCCGGCCATGCCACGCTGGACGGCAAAACGCTGTTCAGGCTCGACGGCGGCCGTGGACTGTGGAGCGCGCCGCACCTTCGCGGCATCGTCCTGCTGGCCCAGGACCCGCTGCTCTTCCCGCACCTGAGCGCCCTGGACAACGTGGCCTTCGGCCCCCGCAGCGCCGGCGCCTCGCAGGGCGCGGCCCGGGAAACGGGACGGCACTGGCTCGCCGAGGTGGAAGCCCTGGACCTGGCGGACCGGCGGCCGGGCCAGCTTTCCGGCGGCCAGGCCCAGCGGATCGCCGTGGCCCGGGCCCTGGCGGCGGATCCCGAGCTGCTGCTGCTGGACGAACCGATGGCGGCCCTGGACATCCACACGGCGCCGCTGCTGCGCCGGCTGCTCAAGCGGGTGCTCGCCGGCCGGCGGGCCATCCTGGTAACCCACGACGCGCTGGACGCCTACATGCTGGCGGACCGGGTGGCGATCCTCGACGGCGGCCGCATCACCGAACACGGCCCGACTCGGGAGGTACTGCAGCGGCCGCGCAGCGCCTTCGCGGCCGGGCTGTCCGGGCTGAACCTGCTGTCCGGGACCGTGACGGCCACCGGCATCAGCACCGAGGAGGGACTGGAGGTCGCGGGCCACCAGGAAACCCCCGCCGGTGCGGGACTGCCGGGCATTGCCGTTTTCCCGCCGTCGGCCGTCTCGGTCTTCCTGGACGCTCCCGCGGGAAGTCCCCGCAACTCCTTCGCCGTGACCATCAGCGAGCTGGAACCGCATGGGGACCAGATCCGGGTCCGCGCCGGCGGGCTGCGCGCGGACATCACCCCGTCCGCCGCGGCCGACCTGGCCCTGGCGCCCGGCATGCCGGTGCAATTCGTGGTCAAATCAGCCGAGGTCACCGTCTACCCCGCCTGAAGCCGACACCAACGGGATGACAGCCCGGAAGCCCCGTCCCGGCAACGGACATGCCCGCCGCGGATCGGGGCGCGCTTGCGCCCTAGACTGGGGGAATGCCCCAAACTTTCCAGGCCGAGGACGCCGTTGAACTGGCCGTGCTCGAACGCAGCGGCTTCGTCGAATCCCGCCATCTCGGCGCCGCAGTGGTGCTCGCCGGCGACGGCACCGTCGTCACGTCACTGGGGGACATCGGCACCCCGATCTACCCGCGCTCGTCGCTGAAACCGCTGCAGGCGCTGGCGTCCATGCAGTCAGGTGTCCCGCTGCGCGGCGCCCAGGTGGCCCTGGCCTGCGGCAGCCACGTCGGGTCCCTGGACCATCTTGATGTGGCCTCCGGCATGCTCGCGGCGGCCGGCGTGCGCGAGGACCAGCTCGGCTGCCCGGCCGCCTGGCCGCGGGATTCCGAGGCGCGCGCCTGGCTGGTACGGCACGACCGCGGCAAGAGCAGACTGGCCATGAACTGTTCGGGCAAGCACGCCGCCTTCCTGTGGGCCTGCACGGAAAACGGCTGGGACCTGCGTTCCTACCTCGAACCCAACCATCCGCTGCAGCAGCGGGTGCGCTCCGTGGTGGAGGAATACTGCGGTGAGACTGTCGCGCACACCGGAGTGGACGGCTGCGGCGCCCCGGTGCTGGCGGTCTCGCTCGCCGGCCTGGCCCGGGCGTTTTCGAAGCTGGCCAAGGCGCCTTCGGACCAGCATGCCAATGCCCGTGCGGCCACCATTGCCACCTCGATGCTGGACTATCCGTGGGCCGTGCAGGGCCACGGCAAAGAGAACACCCTGGTCATGGAGGAGCTCGGAGTGCTGGCGAAGTCCGGCGCGGAGGGCGTGCTGGCCATGGCCACTCCGGCCGGGGCCGCCGTTGCGGTGAAGATCCTGGACGGCAACGGCCGGGCGGCGACCCTGGTGGGGCTGACCCTGCTGGCCGCCGCCGGCGCGCTGGACGTTCCCGAGGTGGCCGGCGTGCTGGACCGGGTGGTGGAGCCCGTCACCGGTGCGGGCAGGCCCGTCGGCAGCCTGCGGCTGGGGCGCGCGGTCTCGGCCCTGCTGGACTGACCGTGGCGATACGCAGGCGGGTTGACCCTGGGGCGGGCTGGTCCGCGGTTGCGGCGTGGCGGGCCGGCGCGGCGTCGGGTTCCGGGGTTGACCGCACGACGACGGCGACGGCCGTCCGCTTCGCCCTTGAGGAGGTTGCCTCCCGGGCGCCCGGCAACTCGGTCGAGGTACGGGTGCCGCCCTTCGGCGTCGCCCAATGCGTCGCGGGACCGCGCCACACGCGCGGCACTCCCCCGAACGTGATTGAATGCTCGGCCGCAACCTGGCTGGAACTGGTGACCGGCGCGCTCTGCTGGGCGGACGCCGTCGCCGGCGGAAAGGTTGCCGCCTCCGGACTGCGGGCCGACCTCTCCGACCTGCTCCCGCTCTGATCCGGGAACAGCGGGCGGCGGAATCCTGCTCGGGCTGGGCCGCCTGGGCCACGCTGGCCAACGTGGCCCAAGCGGGTGAGCCTCTCCGTCGCGGGACGGTACCTTCTCCGGCCATGATGGTGCGTGACCCGGCGGCTAAACTGGATCCATGACTTTCCAGCCCGGCCCGGGCCCCACGCAGCCGGCCGAACCCGCACAGCCAGCCGAATCCGCGCAGCCAGCCGATCCCGCGCACACAGGCCTCCCCGCACAGCCGGCCGAACACGCACAGCAGGCCCTTCCCGCTCAGCCCGAACGCCGCACGGTCACCGTCCGCCGGGCCCCGCGCTTCGTGCCGTTCCTGGTGGTCGGCGTGCTGGCGGGAGTGCTGGCCGCGGCGATCGTGGCCCTCTCCGGACCGGGCAGCGTCCAATACGCCAGGAGTACGGTGTTCGGATTCTTCGCTGTGCTGCTGGCCATTCCGGGCGCGGCCCTGGGCGGTGCGGTGGCCCTGATCCTGGACCGGACCAGCGTGCGCAGGTCCGACCGGGCGGTGGTCGAAGAAACGGATGCTCCGGACGTGAGATAATTGCCCTGTGGCACGCGGAGACGGACAACTTTCCCACGATCTATTACCCGGCGAAAAAGGCCCCCAAGATGCCTGTGGCGTCTTCGGAGTCTGGGCACCCGGTGAAGAGGTCGCAAAACTTACCTACTACGGGCTGTACGCCCTGCAGCACCGCGGGCAGGAATCGGCCGGCATCGCCACCAGCGACGGCAGCCGCATCAATGTCTACAAGGATATGGGGCTGGTGTCCCAGGTCTTCGATGAGACGACACTGAACACGCTGGTCGGACACATCGCCGTCGGGCATTGCCGGTATTCCACCACCGGCTCCTCCAACTGGGCCAACGCCCAGCCCACCCTTGGCGCCACTGGGTCCGGCACCGTGGCCCTGGCCCACAACGGCAACCTGACCAACACCGCCGAGCTGTACGATCTGGTGCTGGAACGCCATGGCAAGCCCAAGGCCGGTGAAATGGCGCAGGGCAACACCTCGGACACGGCCCTGGTCACCACCTTGCTGCAAGGCGACGGCGACCGCTCCCTGGAGGACACGGCCATCGAGCTGCTGCCGAAAATCAAGGGCGCCTTCTGTTTCGTCTTCATGGACGAGGGGACGCTGTACGCGGCCCGGGATGCCTACGGCGTCCGCCCGCTGGTGCTCGGCCGGCTGCAGCGCGGCTGGGTGGTCGCGTCCGAATCCGCCGCCCTGGCCACCGTCGGCGCAAGCTTCATCCGCGAGATCGAACCGGGCGAATTCATCGCGATCGACGACGACGGCGTCCGGAGCCGGCGTTTCGCCCCGCCAACGCCGGCCGGCTGCGTCTTCGAATACGTCTACCTGGCCCGCCCGGACGCCACCATCGCCGGCCGCTCGGTCTACGAGTCCCGCGTGGAGATGGGCCGCCAGCTGGCCCGCGAAAACCACATCGAGGCGGACATCGTCATCCCGGTTCCGGAATCCGGCACACCGGCCGCCGTCGGCTATGCCGAGCAGTCGGGCATTCCCTTCGCGCACGGCTTCGTCAAGAACGCCTACGTGGGCCGCACCTTTATCCAGCCCAGCGAAACCCTGCGCCAACTCGGCATCCGGCTCAAGCTCAACGCGCTGGAGTCCGTGATCCGCGGACGGCGGATTGTGGTGGTGGACGATTCAATCGTGCGCGGAAACACCCAGCGGGCCGTGGTGCGGATGCTCCGCGAAGCCGGCGCCGCGGAGGTGCACGTCAAGATTTCCTCCCCGCCGGTGCGCTGGCCGTGCTTCTACGGCATCGATTTCGCCTCCCGTGCGGAACTGATAGCGAACGGGGCCGCGATCGACGAGATCAGCAAGTCGATCGGGGCGGATTCGCTGTCCTACATCAGCGAGGACGGCATGATCAACGCCACGCAGCAGCCCCGCGAACGGCTCTGCACCGCCTGCTTCACCGGCGTCTACCCGATCGAACTGCCCACCGCCGACCGGCTCGGAAAGAACCTGCTGGAGCGCACCAACCCGGGCGACAGCGCTGAATCCACGGGCTGCGATCCGGGGCCCGACGCCGAACTGGAAACCCTGCTGACCGAGGACGACAAGAAGGAGCCGGCATGACGACCGCCGCCCAGGGCCGGCCCGTACAGGGCATCACCTATGCCAGCGCCGGCGTGGACGTCGAAGCAGGAGATCTCGCCGTCGAATTGATGAAGGACGCGGTCAAGGCGACGCACGGGCCCGACGTGCTGGGCGGGGTCGGCGGATTCGCCGGACTCTTCGACGTCTCACGACTACTGACCTACACGAAACCGCTGCTGGCTACCTCCACGGACGGGGTGGGCACCAAAGTCGCCATCGCCCAGGCCATGGACATCCATGACACCATCGGCTTCGACCTGGTGGGCATGGTGGTCGATGACATCGTGGTGGTCGGCGCCGAGCCGCTGTTCATGACCGACTACATTGCCTGCGGCAAGGTGGTTCCGGAACGCATAGCCGGCATTGTCCGCGGCATCGCCGCCGCCTGCTCGGTGGCCGGCACCGCCCTGGTGGGCGGCGAGACCGCCGAGCACCCGGGACTGCTGGCCGAGGGTGAATACGACGTGGCGGGGGCGGCCACGGGCGTGGTGGAAGCGGCTTCGCTGCTGGGGCCGGAGCGGGTCCGGGCCGGCGATGTCGTCATCGCCATGGCATCCTCCGGGCTGCACTCCAACGGCTACTCGCTGGTGCGCCGCGTCATTAACCACGCCGGCTGGGCGCTGGACAGGCAGGTCTCCGAACTCGGCCGCACGCTCGGCGAGGAGCTGCTGGAACCGACGCGGGTTTACGCCACCGATTGCCTGGACCTGGCCCGCACCTTCCCGGTGGCCGACTCGGACGCGGTGCATGGTTTCAGCCACGTCACCGGCGGCGGCCTGGCCGCCAATCTGGCCCGGGTGCTGCCGCAGGGCCTACTTGCCACGGTGGACCGGTCCAGCTGGGAACTGCCGCCGATCTTCAAGCTCGTGGCCGAACTGGGCAATGTTCCGTTGCCGGACCTGGAGCGCACCCTGAATCTTGGCGTGGGCATGGTGGCGATCGTCAGCGCGCGGGCTGCCGATGCCGCCGTCGCCCGGCTGAACGCCCGCGGCGTGCCCGCCTGGGTGATGGGCACCGTGACCGCCGCCTCCGGCCGCCCCGGAAACAGCGACGGCCCGGACTATGTGCAGGGCGCCAAGGGCGTCGACGGCGGTGCGGTGCGGCTGGTCAACGCCTACGCCTGATCCGCGTCGTGAGGCACGGCCCCGTCAGGCCGCCACGGAGGCTCCCATGAGCGAGAACACGGCCCCCGCCGGATCCGCCACCACGGCCATCCGCCCGATCCCCGGCACATCAAAGGCGGCCGCGATCACCGCACCGCCGAGTTCTTCGACCAGGCTCACGGTCGCATCGGTATCCGCGACGTTGAAGCAGACCGACCACGCTGCTGGCGCATCCGGCATCGGCCTGACCGACGCCCCGGCAATAGACCGTCCGGCGACCAGGAACTGGGTGTATTCCCTCAGGTCTCCGGCGGGCCCCATCTCGCTCTCCATTCCGGCAACGGCACGGTAGAAGGGCAGCACGGCGCGCACGTCGTCGACCTGGAGCTCGTGCCAGATCGGTGTGCCCGGCTCATTGACAACGGCCGAGCCGACGTGGCCTCGTGCCTCCCAGAACCCGACGAAGGCGCCCTGCGGGTCCGTGCCCATGACCGAGCGGCCGGCGTCGGGAATCTCATCCGTCGGGAACAGCACGGATCCGCCGTGATCCTCGATCGCGCGCTCCGCTGCCTCCGCGTCGTCCACCGCGATGTAGGTGATCCAGGCGGAGGGCAGGCCCGCTGCCGCCGCGATGCGCGACTGCGGCATCAGCCCGGCCACGTAGCTGCCGTGCAGCCTCGCCATCAGGTAGGTCATGCCGGCGGGCGCGGGCATGGCCTCGAATTCCCAACCGAACAGGGATTCGTAGAAGGACCTGGCCTGTTTCATGTCGTCGCTGGGCAGGTCGATCCAACAGGGCGTGCCCTGCAGGTAGCTTTCCACAGTGGGCATGGATATCGTCCTTCCGCAGCGTGCCACGGACGGGCCAAGAGTGTGCCCGCCCCGTGACACCACGGTAGACCTAGAGGGGGAGCCGGGACAACGGCACGGCGCGTGCGCATATGAACGGCGCGCACGGGTCAGCGCGGCGCGGGCCTAGTGGCCGGTGCGGCCTCAGCCCGGGATGGAATCGAGGTCAGCCAAGCGCGGACCCGAGGTCAGCCGATCCGCCGGCTGCCGAGCTCACCGTCGTCGTCGGTGTCAAATTGATCGTCGGTGTATTTGTCCGCATATGCCGAATAGTCCGGTTCGACGGGTTCCTCCGCAAACCGGCCGGACACGCGAGTACCAGTCGCTCCGAGCTCACGCTGCAGCGCGGAATAGTCAGTGTTCGGGGAGTAATACTTGATGTCCCGAGCCTGCTTGGTTGCCTTTGCCTTTTGACGGCCGCGCCCCATGGCGTGACCCCCTTTTTACACTTGGACCGGAGGTGGTCGTTCAGGCTATGAACGAGGCCCCGGAGATTTCGGTCAATTTGTCGTAACACTAGATTACATGCTTTCGGAGGTATCCGCGTCCGATCCCGCGCCGGGGCGCGGGCCCGGGGACAGGTTGGTGGCCCGATCCCCTCCGCCGGGAGCGAAACGTTCGGTAGAGTCGCAGGGAGGAGGGGCATGACCGCCCCGGAAAAGCCTTACACGCGGCGAAAGGCATGGTTCCGGCGATGCAGGAGCAGTACGACGATCCCGAGGGCCGCACGACCGGTCCGACCCGCCGGGACCGGGCGGCGAAGCGGACCTACAGGATCCCGTTCATCGTGGCCGGCGCCGTGGTTCTGCTGGTCGTTATCGGCCTGGTCGTGTGGCTTGTCGCGGGGCTGGCGGACGGCGGCAGTAAGGCCGGCCCGGCGACGTCGGCCCCGGCCCGGACGGCGGCAAGCAGTCCGCGGCCGAGCAGTCCGGCGGCGACCGAGGGACCGGACGCCGGCGTCATCCTCAGCGCCGCTGCCCCCACCGACTGGGTGGAAGGCGATTGCCTGAAGAACTACAAGGACTTCAACACCGCGGCGGATGTGGTCACCTGCACAACCGCGCACAACGCCCAACTGGTCAAGACCCAGAACGATGATTCCGCCAGCTACCCCGGCGACGACGCCCTCAAGGCCAAGGCCAAGGCGACCTGCGCCGCCGTCGTCCTCAACAGCGCCGCCAACAACTACACACTCGCCGGAATCACGCCCGCGTACCCCACCCAGTCCAGCTGGGAAAGCACCGGAGACCGGCGGATTTTCTGCATTGTCTCCGCACCGGACGGCAACGTGATCAAGGACGACCTGCGGAAGTAGTTGCCGTCGGGCTGGCCGTGCCCTGGCCGGACAGTTGCTGCAGCAGGGCCTCGACATCCGCGTTCTTCAGCTTCAGCCAGGGCGAGTCCGCCGAGCCCTGCAGCGCCGCCTCCGGACTGCTGGACTGCGTCCACCATTTCGCCTCCAGGATGTGGCCCTCGAACATGACCCGGTCGCCCTTGTTGTAGATCCTGGTGGCGGCCCATTGCGGGTAGGTGCCGGTCGGAGCCGTCACCTCGGGCACCGGCCGGTCCCCCGGAAGGACGGGGCCGATCAGTTTCCAGGGAGTCGCAGCGCCCTGGGCTATTGGGTCGTTCGGGACGTCGCCGCGGGTCCAGAACTTGGCCTGGTAGACGTTGTGCTTCCAGACGATCCGGTCCTCTGCCACGTAGGCGAAGTCCGGGCTCCAGATCGGATACGGACTCGTGGCGGGATCATCCACCACGGCCGACGGAGTGCCGGTGGCGGTGGCGACGGGAGCGGCGCTGGCGGCGGGGCCCGCCGCCACCTCCTGGCCCAGCAGCGTGGCGTAGTGGGAGGGACCCTGCGCTACGCCGCTGCACGCGTCCGAGACGCGCGTGAGATCCGGATAATTGGTACTGCAGGTGGCGTCCCGGTTCAGCGACCACATGGACACCCTGCCGACGCCTTTGCTGCGTGCATAGGCGTTCAGGCCCGCCGCGTCATCGAGGGTAAGAATCTCGCCCTGGACGTCGTTCTGGCCGATCATCGGGGTCAGCCCGATCTTTCGCCAGAGCGTCTCGGAACCGTAGTTCGCTCCGGCCTTGCGGAATACCTCGTCCAATTGCGTGTGCGTCGCCTCCGCCGCGTCCTTGGACGCCTGGAGCATTGACTCGCCACTCTGGCGGCTGGCGCCGTAGTCCATCGTCATGATGTTGACCCCCGCGAGGTCCACGCCGGCTGCCAGGGTGGTTTGGACAGCGGCCTGCCCCTCGGCGGTGAGGCCGGAGGGAGCAACCGGCAGGGTCAGCCAGACCGACAGGTCCTTACCCGCCGCCTTTTGATCCTGCTGCAGCGAGGCGATGGCGGCAGCCCGGCGCTGCAGGGAGGCCGTGTCCGCCAGCGCGGTGCCCTCGACGTCGAGGTCAATGGTGCTCAGGGAGTAGCGCTGCACCACGGATTGATAGGCCGCTTTGAGCTGGGCCGGGTCGGTGCACACCGTGGCGAGTTCGTTGTTGGTCAGCCCGCCGAAGGACACGGCCACCCTGCCGCCGTTCTGCACCAGCCTGGCGATGCGGCGGTCCAGGTCGAGCGAGTCGGCGGCGCCGGACAGGCTGTAGGCGCCGCCCCAGCTGGGCTGGCAGGGGTTCTTGGGATCAGCGACCACGAACGAGAGGACCACCGACCGTCCTTCGGGGGTCACCGGATTTTCGAACGCGTAGGTGGGCGTGGCGGTGACATCGACGTAGCCGGAGAAGACCGACGGCGTTGCCGCGGCGGCGCGGGTGTCCTGGAACCGGCCCCAGCCCACGAGTCCGGCGCCGACGAGCGCAACGACCAGGAGGCTGAAAATACCGAGCCTGGCGATAGAAAGTCTTCTGCCTGGGAAGCGCTTTGACACAGTTTTCCCCCCTGGAGGCCCGGTCAGGACCCGATGGTGATGTGCGAACAGCCTGCCGGCACGGATCTGTACATCGGCACGCGTTGGTGAGACCAACGAAGCGACCCGGCTGTCAGCCGGGCGTAGCTTCTTGGTTTATCATAAGGGCAACCACCGGGTTAGCCTGTTCAGTCATGCAGTCCCGGCCCGGGATGGAGTGTGCGGGCTCGCTGCCGCCTTTGACGTGGGGGATAAATGACCGACCTGCTGGTTTCCGCGGAGGAAACACCCGTTTTGGCGGACGTTCCGGTACTGGCGGTGCGAAGGCGCCAATGGGGTGCCGAAAAACGCTCGGAGCCGCTGTCCATCGTCCATCCGGTTCCGACCCGCCGCAAGATCATCCTGGGCCGGCTTGGAATCTTGGTCACGATCGCCTCCTGGATCGCCTACCTCGTCTCCACCGTGCTCAAACAGCTGGCCGACAATCCTAATGCGGGATTCAGGTTCCAGATGGAGACCCTCTCCTACGTCGTCGTCGTCACGTTCCTCACCTTCTCGGCCCTGATGTACCTGCTGGCGCGGCAGGGGGCGCTGTACCGGTTCCGCGACCACCAGCGGGTACCCCGCGGTGAACTTGACAGGCACTTTTCCGACTATGAGCACGGAATTACCGTCCTGGTCCCGTCCTACGCCGAAGAGCCGCACGTGGTCCGGGCCACCCTGTGGTCCGCGGCGCTGCAGGAGTTCCCGGACCTGAAGATCGTCCTCCTGCTGGATGACCCGCCGTTCCCGACCGATCCTGCAGTCCTGGCGCGGCTCGACGAGACCCGGGCCCTGACCGCCGGTATTGCGGCCGCCCTTGCCGGCCCCTCCGCCCGCGCCAGGAGCGCCCTGGAGCAGTTCCGCCGCCGGTGCGCCGGCCGCACGGATCCGGATGCCGAACTGGAGACGCTTATCGGCGAGTACGAGGCCGCCGCCCTCTGGCTTGAGGCGATGGCCGAGGCGGAATCCGTAGAGGACCACGTTGACGAATTCTTCGTGGACCTGGTCCTGATGGGCCTGGCCCGCGAGCTCCGGCTCACGCTGCTGGCCTTCCAGGCCGCCAAGGCACAGCGGACGGCCCCGGGCACCGAACGGATGGCCGAGCTGTATCAGCGCCTGTGCTGGATCTTTTCGGTCAAGACGGAAACGTTCGAGCGGAAAAAATACGCCAGTCTCTCCCACGAGGCGAACAAGGCGATGAACCTGAACTCCTACATTTCGCTGATGGGACAGCGCTGGCATCATGAAGAGACTGCGGGCGCCGTCATCATGCGGCCCGCTGTCGAGGACCATGCCGATGATCTGGACGTTCCGGACACCACCTACCTGCTGACGCTGGACGCGGATTCCCTGCTGCTCCGGGACTACTGCCTGCGGCTGGCCTACTTCCTCGAGTCCGCGGGAAACGAACGGGTCGCCGTCACCCAGACGCCGTACTCGTCCTTCCGCGGCGCCCCGACCCGCATCGAGCGTGTGGCGGGAGCAACAACGGACATCCAGCACATCCTGCACCAGGGCATGACCTATTACGGCGCCACGTTCTGGGTCGGCGCCAACGCCGTGATCCGCAAGCGCGCGCTGGAGGACATCGTTGAGGTCGAAACGGTGGGCGGCTTCCAGATCCGCACCTACATTCAGGACCGGACAGTGATCGAGGACACCGAGTCCAGCGTGGACCTCGGAACCCACGGCTGGTCGCTGGCCAACTATCCGGAGAGATTGAGCTACAGCGCCACGCCGCCCGACTTCGGCGCCCTAGTGGTCCAGCGGCGCCGCTGGGCCAACGGCGGACTGCTGATCCTGCCGAAACTCTGGACCCAGCTGCGCACCCGGCGGATCCAGCACCAGCGGATCCTGCTGCGGGAGGTGCTGCTGCGGGTGAATTACATGGCATCCATCGCCTGGGCAAGTTTCGGGCTGCTTTTCCTGCTTGTCTTTCCCTACGACAGCAGGCTGCTGAGCCCCGTCGTCTTCCTCGCCGCGCTGCCGTACTTCCTGGCCATGGGCAGCGACCTGCGCGACAGCGGCCACCGGTTCAGCGACATCTTCCGGATCTACGGCTTCAACCTGGTGCTGCTCCCGGTCAACCTGGCCGGCGTGCTGAAGTCCCTGCAGCAGGCCATCACGGGCGACAAGATCCCCTTCGTCAGGACGCCGAAGGTCAAGGACCGGACGGCCGCCCCCGCCATCTACGTCCTGGTCCCGTACGCCATTGTTGCCTTCTCGCTGCTGACGGTGTGGCGGGATTCGCTGCAGGGAAACTGGGGAAACGTGGCCTTCGCAACGCTGAACGCCGTGCTGGCCGCCGGCGCGATCCGGGCGTACATCGGCATCCGGAACTCGGTCGTGGACATGGGTCTCGGCGTCCTCAACTGGCTCTACGTCGCGCCGAGGACGACGACGGCGGCAGCCGCCGTCGTCGTTCCCAAAACGGCCGAAGAGGTTGACTGGCAGTCCATCCTGTACCACGGCGACCGAAGGCTCAACCGGGACCTTCGCGGCGGCAGCGACCGCCGCAGGCGGGTGTCGGTCCGATGATGGCCGACGACGGGACCGCCACCTCGACCGTCGATCCGGACGCGGCGGCCGTCTCCACCATCGAGATCGATGTGCCTGCCGCGGACACTGTTCCGAAGACCACCGTCTCCCCCATCGGGAGCGATCTGCCGGCCGCCGCGGCCGTGGACGCCTGCCTCCAGGACGCCGGCATCGCGGTCAGCCTCGGCGGGGACGCGATCATGCGGGTTACGCTGCCGGCGGGTGCCCACATCAGCCATGCCCAGGCCGTGGCGGCGGCAATCAAAATCCGGACGCTGGCAGGGGACAAGCGCTGGCCGCTCCTCATGGACGTGACAGGAGTAGCCTCCGTGGATAGGGAGACCCGGACTGTCTACAGCGCGTCGACGACCATTTCCGCCTACGCACTCCTCGGCGCGACGCCAGTGGACCAGGTCCTTGCCCACTTCTTCCTTGGGACCGAGTCGCCGGGCCATCCGGCCGCGTTCTTCGTCTCCGAAGCGGACGCCATGGAATGGCTCCGAGAGCAGACCGATGCTCCTCAGTAGCCACGACCCCCGGCTCCGGCAACTCGTCGAGGGCATTGTGCAGATAGCCGGCGGAGATCTGCAGACCCGGATCGAGCCCTCGCCCGCGCGGGACGAACTGGATGCCGTGATTACGGGAATCAACCTGCTGGCGGAGGATCTGCAGAGCAGCCATTTGGAGCTGGAGGGCCGGGTGGAGAGCCGCACGGCCATGCTCCGCCAGGCGCACCGGGACATGGAACAGATGGCGCTGACCGATGCGCTGACCGCGCTGGGCAACAGGGTAGCCCTGATGCGGGAGCTCGGACACGCCCTCGACGGCACCGCCCGCGGAGAGGACCCGCCGGCGCTGCTGCTGCTTGACCTCAACTCCTTCAAATCCATCAACGACAGTCTCGGCCACAGTGCCGGCGATGAGGTGCTTCGGGTAGTGGGGGAGCGCCTGCGCGGGGCGGTCCGGGAATCGGATATCGTTGCCCGCCTCGGCGGTGACGAGTTCGCCGTCATGCTCCACGGTGCGTCACTGGACTTCGCCAAGCAGGTGGCCGGGCGCATTCTCAGTTCGCTGTCCGACGGGATCGAACTACCCGAACGGCGCGTGGTCACCGGAACCAGCATCGGCATCCGCGTCGCAGACCCGGGCCAATCGCCGGATGAGCTGCTGTACGAGGCTGACACCGCCATGTACGCAGCGAAGTCCGAGGGCCGCGGCTCCTACAAGGTCTTTGAGCCCGTGATGCTCTTCGAGCGAAGAATGCGCACTCAACTGAGTAGTGAACTGCGCGCCGCCATCCGGGACCGGCAGCTGGTGTTGCACTATCAGCCGGTCGTGGAACTGGCCACGGGCCGAATCCAGGGAGTTGAGGCTCTGGTGCGTTGGGATCATCCCGACCGCGGCCTGCTGATGCCTGATGTTTTCATCCCGGTAGCCGAAGAAACCGGCGCCATCGCAGAACTGGGCCTCTGGGTGCTTGAGACCGCCATCGACCAGCTCCGGCGCTGGCACCTCGATCCCGACATCGGCCAGCGGCTGTCACTACGGGTCAACATCACCCCCGGTGAGCTTCAGCGCCTGGATTTTGTCGAGGATGTGCGGGCCATACTGGCAAAAAGCGGTGTGGAGGGGCGCCACCTGACCATTGAACTGACCGAATCGGCTGCGGTTTCGGGCAACGATCTGGACAGGTACACGCTGGGCGGCCTGCGCAAACTCGGCGTCAGCCTCGAAATTGACGATTTCGGCACCGGGTATTCATCCATTAGCTATCTGCAGCGACTGCCGATCGACGTGGTGAAGGTGGACCGGTCGCTGATTGGGAACCTGGTCCTGGATGAACGTCAGCGCTCCGTCGCGAAGGCGATCCTGGACCTGGTCAGGGCGTTCGGCATGGACGCCGTGTTCGAAGGCGTCGAAACCGCGGAACAGGCCGAGGAACTGCGGCGGATCGGCTGCACCTGGGGTCAGGGCTTCTATTTCAGCAGGCCGAAGCCGGCGGCCGATCTTGACCTGCTGCTGCGCCAGGGGTTTTTCTGCGCCGCAGCGGCTGCGGCGGAGCTGTGACGGGCGGGGCCGCGGGGGGGGCCGTGGGGAAGCCCCCCCCCCCCCCCCCCCCCGCCGCCTTAGGGGCCCCAACGCAACCCCCCCCCGCGGGCCCGGAGGGCCGCGAAAAAACACCCGCGCGCGCGGGACGCGGAGGGCGCCAGA
>JBIOFK010000004.1:0-38073 GCA_044447065.1 Actinomycetales bacterium
CATTATGTGCGGGTGTACTGCCTACGACCTCCGGTTTACACAAGGAGTACCGCCACTATGGCACGTCTCGCTGGCGTAGACCTTCCCCGCGAAAAGCGGCTGGAAGTAGCGCTTACATACATTTACGGCGTGGGCAAGACCCGTGCGCACCAGGTCCTGGCAGACACCGGCATTTCGCCGGACGTCCGCGTCAAGGACCTTTCCGACGCTGAACTGGTTCAGCTGCGTGACTTCATTGAGGGCAACTACAAGGTTGAGGGTGACCTCCGCCGCGAAGTGGCTGCAGATATCCGCCGCAAGGTCGAAATCGGCAGCTACCAGGGCATCCGCCACCGCCGCGGTCTGCCGGTACACGGACAACGTACGAAGACGAACGCGCGCACCCGCAAGGGCCCGAAGCGTACCGTCGCCGGCAAGAAGAAGGCCGGCCGTTAAGGCCCGCCTCCCCCATTAACTTTGTGTAGGAGAAAAAATGCCCCCGAAGACTCGTGGCGCGGTTCGCAAGCCGCGCAAGAAGGACAAAAAGAATATCGCGCTGGGACAGGCGCACATCAAGAGCACCTTTAACAACACCATCGTTTCCATCACGGATCCGAACGGTGCCGTCATCTCGTGGGCTTCCGCCGGCGAGGTTGGCTTCAAGGGCTCGCGCAAGTCCACCCCCTTCGCCGCCCAGATGGCCGCCGAGGCCGCTGCCAAGCGCGCCCAGGAGCACGGACTGCGCAAGGTCGACGTATTCGTGAAGGGTCCGGGTTCCGGACGCGAGACTGCGATCCGTTCGCTGCAGGCCGCCGGCCTTGAGGTTGGCTCCATCCAGGACGTCACCCCCAGCGCGCACAACGGTTGCCGTCCGCCCAAGCGCCGCCGCGTCTAAGCGCAACGAAGCTAAGTTGGCCTGCTCCCGGGGTTCCGCCACGGCGGGACCCCGGGGCGCCAGCTTCTCCGGCGTTAACCCTTAGACCGATTTTCCACCACCTGTGTTGCGTCATATAGCGGATGCTCGCTGAAAGGAAACCCCAGTGCTCATTGCACAGCGCCCCACCCTCTCTGAAGAGGTAGTCTCCGAAAACCGGTCCCGGTTCGTCATCGAACCGCTCGAGCCGGGCTTCGGCTACACGCTCGGAAACTCCCTCCGCCGTACCCTGCTGTCCTCCATCCCCGGAGCCGCTGTCACCAGCATCCGGATCGATGGCGTGCTGCATGAGTTCACCACGGTTCCCGGTGTCAAGGAAGATGTCACCGAGATCATCCTGAACATCAAGAACCTTTCCGTCTCCTCCGAGCACGACGAGCCCGTCGTGGCGTACCTGCGCAAGCAGGGACCCGGCGTCGTGACCGCTGCGGACATTGCCCCGCCGGCCGGTGTGGAATTCCACAACCCGGACCTGCACATCGCCACGCTGAACTCGAAGGGCAAGTTCGAGCTCGAACTGACCATCGAGCGCGGCCGCGGCTACGTTTCGGCGGCGCAGAACAAGAGCGGCGACGCCGAGATCGGCCGTATCCCGGTTGACTCGATCTACTCCCCGGTGCTGAAGGTTACCTTCCGCGTCGAGGCAACCCGTGTCGAGCAGCGCACCGACTTCGACCGCCTGGTTGTTGACGTTGAGACGAAGCAGGCCATCGCCCCGCGCGATGCCATCGCCTCCGCCGGTACGACCCTGGTTGAACTGTTCGGCCTGGCCCGTGAACTGAACACCGCAGCTGAAGGCATCGAGATTGGTCCGTCCCCGACGGACGCTGCCCTGGCCGCGGACATGGCTCTGCCGATTGAGGACCTGGACCTGACGGTCCGTTCCTACAATTGCCTCAAGCGTGAGGGCATCCACACCGTGGGTGAACTGGTTGCACGCTCGGAGGCCGACCTGATGGACATCCGCAACTTCGGTGCGAAGTCCATCGACGAGGTCAAGGCAAAGCTCGTTGAGCTGGGTCTGTCCCTGAAGGATTCCCCTCCAGGATTCGACCTGGCCGCCCGCGCGGCAGCCATCGATGAGTCCGACGACACCTACGGCGACGACGAACTCTAAAGACGATCATTCTTGGCCGGTTGCCACCCTAGGGAATCCGGCTTTCACTTGAGGAGAAAACACCATGCCTACCCCCACTAAGGGTCCGCGCCTCGGAGGCAGCCCGGCGCACCAGCGTCTGATCCTGGCCAACCTGGCTGCTGCACTGTTCGAGCACAAGCGCATCACGACCACGGAAACCAAGGCCAAGCGCCTCAAGCCGTACGCCGAGCGGCTGGTCACGTTCGCCAAGCGCGGAGACCTGGCGTCACGCCGTCGCGTGCTGGGCCTGATCAGCAACAAGGGCGTCGTGCACGAGCTGTTCACCGACATTGCCAAGGCAGTGGAGAACCGCGACGGCGGCTACACCCGGATCACCAAGATCGGTCCGCGCAAGGGCGACAACGCCCCGATGGCGGTCATCGAGCTGGTGCTGGAGCCCGTTTCCGCGAAGCAGGCCGTCGTCAAGGAAGCCACCACGGCTGCAGCGAAGGCCGCGCCCGTCGAGGCCGAGGCTGTCCAGGCGGAGGAGACCAAGTACGCCGGCTCCCACGCCGTGCTTGCCGATCCCAACGAAGCCCCCGAGGGCTTTGCGATCAAGGGCAACGCGGACTCCATGAAGTACCACGTTCCGGACTCGCGCTGGTACGACGCGACGACCGCCGAGGTCTGGTTCGCCACGGCCGAGGACGCCAAGGCGGCGGGATTCGTTCCCGCCGGCGGCGAGGACGCACAGAAGACCGACGACGAAGCGTAAGCTCCGCCGACACGAAAGGACCCGCTGCCCGCAAGGGACGGCGGGTCCTTTTCGTTTCCCAACTGGGTCGCAGCAGATGCAGTTATGGGCGGCCCATAGCGACCTTAAATGCGACCCAGTTGGGCCGGGACGGTAGAATCGGCGCATGCGCAACCGCGATCACCGCCCGGACGACGGCGGCATCCGGGTACGCCTCGACCTCGCCTACGACGGCTGGCCCTTCAGCGGCTGGGCGGTTCAGCCCGCGCTGCCCACGGTGCAGGGTGCCCTGGAGTCGGCGCTGGCGCTGCTGCTCCGCAGACCCGTCCGCGTCACCGTCGCCGGCCGGACCGACGCCGGGGTCCACGCCCGCGGCCAGGTGGTCCACGTGGATCTCGCGGCCGCCGAATGGGCCGCCCAGACGGACCGCAACTCGGACTCCCCGGAAACGGTTTTCCGGCGCCGGCTCACCGGCGCGCTGCACCGGATTCTGGGCAGCAGGGACGCCGGCGCGATCGCCGTGTACGCGGCCACCGCCGCCCCGCCCGGCTTCGACGCCAGGTTTTCGGCCCTGTGGCGGCGCTACAGCTACCGGATCGGGGATCCGAGCGTCGACCGCGATCCGCTGCAGCGCTACGTAACCTACTGGCACAAGGCCACGCTGGACCTGGAGCGGATGAACGAGGCGGCCGCGCCGCTGCTGGGGTTGCAGGACTTCCGCGCCTTCGCCAAACCCCGCGAGGGATCCACGACGGTGCGCGAATTGCAGAACTTCGCCTTCTCCCGCGGGCCCGGCGGGTTCCTGTCCGTAACCGTCCAGGCCGACGCGTTCTGCCACAACATGGTGCGGTCGCTGGTGGGCGCTGCCCTGCGGGTGGGGGACGGCCGCGAGCAACCGGGCTGGATGCGCGAACGCCTCGACTCGCGGGTCCGGGACGCCAAATCCGTGCTCGCCCCGCCGCATCCGCTGGTGCTGGAGGAGGTCAAATACCCGGACGACGGCGAGCTGCTGGCCCGCGCGCAGCTCACCAGGGCGCGGCGCGCCCATCACTGACGGGGCTGCCCGCCAACCGGCGGGACTGCCCGCTGCCCGCGGGCTGCCCACCACTGACGGCAGGCCGTCAGCTGCCGCCCCCAGGGGGCAGCGTGCCGGCGGTGGCGACGCCGTCGTGGAGTTCCACCAGCCGGTCCGCGCGGCTGAGCATCAGCGGATCATGGGTGGAGACAATGGCCGCCACCCCGTGGTGCCGGACGAGGTCCAGCATCAGGTCCATCATGGCCGAGGCGGTGACACTGTCCAGCTGGCCGGTGGGTTCGTCCGCGATCAGGACCTTCGGCCGGCCCGCCAGCGCGCGCGCCAGCCCGACCCGCTGCTGCTGGCCGCCGGAAAGTTCGGCGGGGCGCTGCCTGCCGTGCGTGGCCAGCCCCACGAGCCCCAGCAGCTCCGCGACGCGTGCCGTCCTGGCCCCGGCGTTCAGCCCCTGCAGGCGCAGCGGCACCTCGATGTTCTCCGCGGCGGAGAGCACCGGAATCAGGCCGAAGGACTGGAAGACGAAGCCGACCCGGCTGCGGCGCAGCCCGATCAGCTGGTTCTCGCCCATGGCGCCCAGGTCCTCGCCGTCGAGCCGGACGGTACCCGCATCCGGCCTGTCCAGCCCGCCGAGCAGATTCAGCAGCGTCGTCTTGCCGGAACCGGACGGGCCGCGGACCACCAGCAGCGACCCGGCATGGGCGTCGAGGCTGACGTCCCGGCAGGCGTGCACCGCGCCCGCTCCCGAGCCGTAGCTGCGGTGCAGGCCGACGGCGCGCAGCACGGGTCCGCCGACCTGTCCCGCAGCCGGTGCGGAGGCAGCGGCGGGTGTGTCGCTGGCTCGATCGCGACCGTCGGCTGGTCCGACAGCGGGGGTGGGGGCGGGGGTCTTGGCGGCCGTTGCGCGGCCCGCCGCGCGTCGGCCGCGCAACTTGGGTTCCAGGGCTGCCCGCGCTACTTTCTCGTCCTTCATTCTTCGGTACCTTTGCGGGTAGTCATCTCGGTGGGCGACACCCTGATGTGGTCGGGCTCTAGGCCCAGGCGTACCTTGTCTCCGAGGCCTAATGCGGAGACGAAGTCGTGCGGGAGCTGCATTCTGCCGACCTTGTCCAGCACGGCGAACTCCTCCGCTACCCGCTGTTCCTGGCCGTGCTCGTTCAGTTCGGTGCGGCGGTGGACTTCGGTGGAGAGCCGGCCGTCGCGGATCTGCACGGTCCTGCGCACGTGCTCGGCGACGGAGGGATCGTGGGTGACGATCAGCGTGGTGGTCCCGAGTTCCTGGTTGACCGTGCGCAGTGCCTCCAGGACTCCGGCCGAGGTTGTCTCGTCCAGTTCGCCGGTGGGCTCGTCCGCCAGCAGCACCCGCGGCGTGTTGGCGATGCCGACGGCGATGGAGACCCGTTGCTGCTCGCCGCCGGACATTTGTTGGGGTCGCCGGTCCCGGCAATGGCCCACGCCCAGCAGCTCCAGCAGTTCCGTTGATCGCTTGTCACGGTCCTTAGTCCGGGTGATGGCCATCGGCAGCAGGACGTTTTCCGTGGCGCTCAAGTAGGGCAGCAGGTTGCGTGTGGTCTGCTGCCAGATGAATCCCACGGTATGCCGCCGGTAGTGGACTGCGGCGCGGCCGCGGAGGGTCAGCAGGTCCGCGCCTGCGACCCTCGCCGTTCCCGCGGTGGGCCGGTCCAGCCCGGACAGGATGGACAAGAGAGTGGATTTCCCTGATCCGGAGGCGCCCACCAATGCCACGATCTCCCCTGCCATCACTCGCAGATCGAGGCCCTGTAGAGCCTGGACCTCGAAGTTCGGGGCGGAGAAGATCCGCACTAGGTCTTCACAGATGATGTCCGGTACTTCCGTGGACGGCGTCGGAGGTGTCATTGCCCGGTTCATTCGTCTCCACCTATCTTCAATACCGCTGCTAGTTGCTGTCTGCGTCCGCCCTTGATTGCCGCTGCGATCGCCAAGGTTACTACCAACACAAACCCGCCGACCAGGGCTCCGAGCAGGCGAGCGTCCAGGGTCACCGGCGGCTGGGCCGAACCGCCGGTGAAGGCCCGCAGATCCACCGCCGAGCGGACCAGCCAGGGCAGCACCAATCCCAGCACCGCGCCTGCCAGAACTGCGGCAGTTGCAATCGGGACCAGTTCCCAGGCCAGGAGAGACTTGTCCGCGGACCTCGGAAACCCCAGGGTGCGCAATAGCCCGATCAGCCGGTTGCGGGCCGGCGCATTGGCCAGGGACGTCATGACCACGATTAGGGCGCACAACAGCGCGATGAACACGATTACCGTTAGCAGTCCTGCCTGCAGGCCTCCCATCAGGGGCGTGCCCAGCATCGCGCTGCTGCGCCCCTGTGGTGATTCGGCCGTGACTGAGGGCCAGGCAAAGGCATTGACCGCCGCGTCCACCGCTGCCGGGTCCGTCCCGGGTGCCAGCTTCAGCAGCAGCAGGTTGGGCACCAGGGCGCGGGGGGAGATTGCGTTGAAGGTCTGCCCGTCCGCCAGCACCCAATCCGGCCCGGGCGTGAGGTTGACTACGGCCGGCCCGAGCGCGGTGACGGTAATCGGGACTTGGGGGGAGAGCATGATGGTGCCCGGCGTTCCCGGGCTGACACCGAGGTAGGACGAGGCCGCGACCGGCACGTTGCCGTCCACCGGTTCGGTCAGTTTTACCAGCTGTGCCGGGCTTAGCGCAGCGGGGAATCCATTCGTCACGGCAGCCAGTTTGCGGGCGTCAACCAGGATCAGCCGGACGTTGTTGCTGCGGGTGCCGATCATGGCCGCCACCGAGGACGAGTCGGTCACCTGGGCCACCTCCTGCACCCCAGGCAGGCGTTCCACCTGACTCACCTGATCGGGGGTGAACTCGGGCCCGTGAATGCTCATGTCTGCGCCTACAAAGGCTTTGGCACTCTCCTGGATGCTGCTGCGCAGGGTAGTGGAGAGCACGCCGGAGAAGACAACGACGCCGAGTCCCACGGCCAGGGCGAGTACGGGAATCAGGGCCGCGCCGGCGGAGCGCAGCGCACGAGCTGATCCGATGAAGCCGACCAGGTTGGGTGAGCCGTTCATCCGGCGGGAGAGCAGGGACAGCGGGAGCGGATAGAGCCGCAGCACCACAGCGCAGACCGCGAGGGCAAGCAGCAGGGGCGCGGCGGCCAGCAGCGGGTCCGCTCCGGCGGATGCTGCCGAGGAGGGAACTCCCGCGCCGGCCAATGCGCCCGCGGCGACGGTGGACGCGGCCGAAACGCCGACGCCGCCATCCGGGACGGCGCCGGCTCCCCGTTGCAGCAGCAGGTACGTGGTTCCGGCTGCCAGCGAAACGGTGATTCCCTCCGCAACCAGCCGCAGCCGCCTCCACCTCCGTGGCTGGTGTATCCGGATAGGCCCGTGAGTTCCCGCATCGGCACGGAAGGCGCCCAGCAGCAGCGCGGGAAGTACGCCGACCCCCGCGGGGAGCAATAGCTCCTGGAGATGAATCGGCGCCGGCACGACGGCCGCGGCCAGAAGGATTCCGGCTGCTCCGGCGGGAAGCCCCAGCCCAAGCCACTCAAGGGCCAGATGGCCGCGTAGCTGAAGCGCGGATGCCCCGCGGGAGGCTGCAAGACGCAGTGCCGGGGCGCGCCGGACCAGCAGCAGCCGGACGGCCAGGGCCAGGGCTGCCATACAGGCTCCCAGGGGGCCGGAGGACAGCATGGCAAGGATCGCGTTTGTGGCGCCGGCCCGTGCGACTGACTCCTGCAACAGCGCCGGAGCCTGGCTGCTGAAGCGGACCTTGGTCAGGAATCCTGTGAAGGTCCCGGGCGGGGGAGGCGGTGCGTAGACCTGATCCTCATTCAGGAAGGCGCGTAGCTGAGAAAGGAGCAGCGGTGCGTTCTCTGCGGTGGCGGCGCGCGGGTCCAGCGGGAACCAAAGCCGGGTGCGCGCGGCGGATCCTGAGTAGGAGAAGAAGTCGGTCGACGCCGGATTCGGATAGATTTCTCCGGTGACGGCATTGCCGTGTTCGTTATCAACGATTACGCCGGGATGCAGTGTGGAAGGGTTCAGCTGCCAGTAATCCGCTCCGGGGTCCTTGGCGGTGAATGTTCCGGTCAGCACCATAGCCTGCTGCTGTACCGGCAGGCCCACGTTCATGTAGTACCGGCCGCCGATGGACCAATGCATTTTCTGCGCGGTATCAGTCGAGGCCATGACCTCCAGCGGAGCCGAAGGTACCGGAGCGGTGTATTTGCCCGGTCCGGGCGGGATGTTAAGGACCGCCGGTGCCCGTCCGGCAGTGACGGTGACGTGCCCGGACAGTTGCGGGTCAAAGGCCAGGCGGCCTGCAATGGATTTCAGGCCCGGCACGGGAAAGGTGCTCCCCGGCCCGCAGCCATCCGCGGTGGGGCACAGACCGTCCTTGCTGACGGCGACCATGTACTGCCCGCGGCCCAGCGCGCTGCGCAACGGTTCCGGCGTTCGGGTGCGCACCGCCGCTCCGGCGTCGTCCATGGCACCCCACGGCGCCGGAGCTGTGGCTCCGGGTCCGAGCAACGGCAGGCGGGCTTCTTCGGCCGTGGGGTCCCGCAAGGCGACTGAGGAAGCGGACAAGGTCTGTACCGTGTCGGCGCTGAGCATGTTTTCCACGGCCCTGGGCCACAGGGCCAACAGAAACGACGTGACCAGGACCAGGACAACGGCCAGGATTCCGGGGCCGCGGCTGGCGGCGAATTCACGGCGAAGCAGGGCGCCAAGCCGTAGTCGGCGGCTCATCGCTCCTCCGTGCAGGCTTGCATGGCCACCGCCTGGCGGTGCACCACCAGGCCATAGGCCCAAGCAGCCGCCGCAACCGCAAGGACCAGGGCTCCCAACAACGCAGCTACTGGCAGGAACGCCACCGTGAGCCGCACGGTGGGCGCGGCGGCCAGGTCCGACAATGCGGAGCGGGCCAGGGCGGGAACTGTCAGTGCCGCGACCAGGATTCCTGCCAGCGTGCCCATGACGACGGCGGCAAGGCCCACCGTCAGTAATTCACGACGGCGCCCTCGGGCCTGCTCGGACGCCGAGAGGCCGAGAGCGCGCAGGATCCCTACCTCAGAGCGGCGCGAGGCCGAGAGCGTCAGAACGCTGGCCCACAATGCGATCGACGCCAGCAGCAGGGAGCCGAGCGCGGCCAACCAAAGGTCCACGACGGACGGTTGGACAAAGCGTGCGGTGATTCCCCCGCCCGGCGTGCTAATGAGAGCGCCGGCCGGTACGAGCGGCCTGATGGCCAGCGCCGTTGCTTCAGGATCAGAACTGGCCACCCACAACGCGTTGGGCCTGACTACTGACGATCCGCTTTGCCACTCCTGCCGCTGGAAGCTGCGCAGGTCCACCATCGCGGCCAGGGCGGCCGATGTTCCCGGTACCGCGGCCAGCGTCCCTGCGATGGTTGCCTCGACGGTCACGCCACCCGGGCGCAGCGTCAGCGGCTGGCCGACCTTGAGATCCAGCGCCTTCAGGACCGGCCCGGTGACCAGCACCGGGATGGCCGCCGATGCGCCGCCCGCGGCCGGCCCGGCGGCGGGGGCCGGGCCAAAGGTGCTGGTGGGAGCCAGTCTCACCCGCTGTTCGGCACCATACATGTTGTCCACGACAATTTCTCTGCCGTTCGCGCCGATAAGCAGGTGGGCGGAGCCGGGAGTGGGGGAGAAGTTCTGCAGCAGCAACGGTGCCGGCGGCAGCACTATGTCCACCTTCCGGCCACCCACGTCCGCCCCCACCCGGTCCAGCCGGATGCTGCTGGTACCCGGACCCGGGGCACCCCGCGGCTGGGTTGGACCCAGCAGGAAGTCGATGGACGCAATCCGCTGTGCGCCAAGAGAAGGCGGTAACGCTGCGGTTAGTACGGTGGTCGAGGCGGATCCCGCGGGGACGGGCGTCCGGTCCAGGACCAGCGGAACCAGACCGGCCGTGCCGTCGACCCACACCGTGGTGTCAAGATCGCGGACGAGGGCGGCTCCGGTGCCGCCGGCTGTGATTTGTAGAGACAAGGCGCTGGCCCCGGCGGGCAGATCCATTCCAGCCGGTTTCCTGTCCGGCCCCATGGCAGGAGTGAGCGCGTCGGCCATGGTCTGCCCCTGCGCTGAGGCGGACGCCGCCAGCAAGCGGGGCAACTGGGCAGATTGCGCCGCCACAATGTCCAGAGGCTGGCCTCCTGCGTCCATGCTCACCCGGTAAACCTCGCCCACGGCTTTCACCGCGGGGAGGCCCCGGACGGGCCGAAGATCGGAGATATCCTTGGGACCGTCCACCACACCGCTGCCGACGCTAACCTCCACCGAGCTACCGTTGGCCAGCAGCGATGCCGTGTGCCGGGCGTCCTGGTAGCTCTGCGCGTAAGTGCCAGCCAGGGTCCCCGAAGCCGCGGTAACGGCGATGAGCACCAGCGGAACGGCGTACGAGCCCAACCGGCGCGCCACTTGGCGGGCGGAGAGCGCAACCGCCAGGGAACGGGCGGCGGAGCTCGCCCGCTCCAGCACTCTAAATACGGCACGCGATAGTGCCAGGATTGCGGCCGCGCACGCCAGCGTCGCCAGTGCGGGTGCAGCCGCGGCCAACACGTTCACCCGTAGCCGGCCGGCAGCATCCGTTGCAAGCGGCGAGCCATAGAAATCCAGTTGCCAGAGCGAAAGCGCGGCAGCGGCCCAAAGGATGGCGAGCGCGCCCGCGGCGACGATCCGGCGGGTATGGGTTGTGTCGGCGCCTCGACGTGCCTGCGCCGAGCGCAGCAAATCCCGGATGCCTGCCGTTGCCATGGCGGCCGAGCAGACCAGGAAAACCACTATCGGCACCGGCCACGAGGCACTGGCCGCGTTCGCGACGCCGGACCACGCCGCGGATCCCCTGGCAGGGTCCAGGATGTCGCGTGCGGTAACCGAGATGCCTGCGGCGGACCCGCTAATTCCGGACAAGGCGGCCTCCGCCCTGACGAGCAAGGGAGTGCCGACCAACGCCAGTACGTAGCCCGCGATTACTCCGGCGAGCGCTGTCGGGATAGCCTCCGTCAGGGCGAGGCGGGCGCCCCCTCCGCTGGACACGCCACGGGCGCGTAACAGATCGCTCTCCTTGGTCCGGACCGAGACCAGCAGTCGGGCCGACTGCCCGACGGCGACGGAACAAAGCAGCATCAGCAGGATCTGTGCCGCCGGAGCTATCCCGGACACTGCGGCCACCGCCGCCCGGATCTGCTCAAGTGCAGGCGTTAGTCGGTCATTCAGCACTACTCCGCCCGACCCAAGCTGCGTGTCGCCGGCAAAGATGTCCCTTAGCCGTGGCACGGCGGAGACCAGGACGGCGAGCTGTGTCGCCGCTATGGACGCCGGGTCCGGGAGTATCGTCCAGCTGGCCCGGCTGCCGGAATCCGGACCGTCAAGGACTGAGGCTAGGACGAGTGCGGCTGACGCGGAGGAGGCGTTATCCGACGCCGCGGTGGTTGCTGCGATAGGTGTGAGTACGGCTAGTGCCTGAACGTCGGGATCGAAAATGCCGGCGACCGTGAATTCCACTCCCAGGGGTTTATTGGATGGTGGGCCAGCGGTTCCTGTTGACCCGGATGTCTCCTTTGGCTTTTCTGTCGTCCCCTGCCCTATTCCCGAGGTCCCTCCTGTGTTCTCGACCTGCTGGGAGAGGTGGTCTCCGATCTGGAGTCCGAATGTGGCTGCCGTCGCCGCAGTGAGTGCAAGCTCGGTTGGGGTCCGGGGCGGTTGACCGGAAATGAAATGAACGTGGTCCGCAGCGCCCTGCCACGAAGCCAAGGTAATGGTCGAGGTCCGGCTTGTGCCCGAGCGTGGGGACGCATCGACTTCAAGGGCCATCGGGTACGACTGTAGCGAGTGGTAGATCAAGGTTCCGGAGCCCGCTCCGGAACTGTTGAAGGCGGCATTCGCCAACTGGTCCTGTCGACCCCCGTCACCGATCAATGAGGTGTGAAGCCGGGCAACGGCAGCCTGGCCCTGGGCAGAAGCAGCAAAATCGTGCAGACTCTTGGTGGTCGCCAGACCCGCGTAGCAGACAGTTCCGGCCAGAACGGCCGTGACGGCGGCGACAGTAGCTGCAATGAGGGTGATGAAGCCGACACGATGGCGCGCACGTTTCGCGGCCATGGAAGCAAGTGCTATTGACGATCGCCAATTGTTGGACAGGAGCGGCCCCAGGCGGGCACGGGACCGGCCGGCAAGCCACGAGTGTTCCGCCATGCAGGTCCCCAACGATTCTGATTCGCCGCCCAGCGCCCCAGTGCGCGTGGACTATTCGTTATCCTAGCCCCGTGCTCCGCCCAGCCCTGTGCACCGCCTAGCCCCGTGCTCCGCCCAGCCCTGTGCACCGCCTAGCCCCGTGCTCCGCCCAGCCGGCGACGCGGCGCCGGGGCGGCCCCCGCCGTGTTTCGGAGTGCTTTTGACCCGCGGCACTGCCCTGCGGTAATCTTGGGAGTCGTTGTGCGTGTCCTATCTCGATAACGCATGCCTTACTGATGGCTCAGTTGCAGAGCCGCTCGTCAGGGGCCTGTTCGGGAGTTTATGGATGACTGGTCTAAAGAGCCCTCACCTCTGTTCCGGTAACGCATGAATAGCAGGCGCCACCGCTTTAGTAGCGCCCCCTAAGAACAAGAAACGAAGGCAAAAACCGTGCGTACGTACACCCCGAAGCCCGGCGACATCAACCGCCAGTGGCACGTCATTGACGCCACCGACGTTGTCCTAGGACGTCTTGCCAGCCAGACCGCAACACTGCTGCGCGGAAAGCACAAGCCGACCTTTGCGCCCCACATCGACATGGGCGACTTTGTCATTATCATCAACGCCGAGAAGGTTGCCCTGACCGGTGCCAAGCTTGAGCAGAAGCGCGCTTACCGCCACTCCGGTTACCCGGGCGGGCTGAGCAGCATGAACTATGCGGAACTGCTGGCCAAGAACCCGGTCCGGGCCGTCGAGAAGGCGATCCGCGGCATGCTGCCGAAGAACTCCCTCGCGGCGCAGCAGATCGGCAAGCTGAAGGTGTATGCAGGTGCCGAGCACCCGCACGCGGCCCAGCAGCCTGCGACGTTTGAAATCACCCAGGTCGCCCAGTAGTCCTGGCCACCAACCAACTTTTTTATTCAAGGAGAATCGTGGCTCAGAACACTGAAGAGCTCAACACGGAAGCCGCCCCGGCCGACGAAGAAGTACTGACCAGCTACACCTCGGAAAGCAGCGCCACCGCTGCCGACGCCGCCCCGAAGAAGGAGCGCCCGGCCCTGACGGTGCCCGGCGCTGCCGTTGGCCGCCGCAAGGAAGCCATCGCCCGTGTCCGGGTCGTTCCGGGAACCGGCAAGTGGGTTGTGAACGGCCGCGAACTGGCCGACTACTTCCCCAACAAGCTGCACCAGCAGGAGGTCAACGAGCCCTTCCGGGTTCTGGACCTGGACGGCGCGTACGACGTGATGGCCCGCATCCACGGCGGTGGCCCCTCCGGCCAGGCCGGCGCCCTGCGGTTGGGCGTCGCCCGTTCCCTGAACGAAATCGACTCCGAAAACAACCGCGCCATCCTCAAGAAGGCAGGCTTCCTGACCCGTGACGCACGCGTCATCGAGCGGAAGAAGGCCGGTCTGAAGAAGGCCCGTAAGGCTCCCCAGTACTCCAAGCGCTAGTCCTCGCGCAGCATGAAAGCCGGTCGCCTTGCGGCCGGCTTTTTTGCTGCCCCGGAATGCCTTCCCGGCGGCAGGAGCGGGAAAGCACGCGACTTTTGCGGGATCGGCGTCGTTTAGACTTATTCCGATGTCAAGACTATTTGGAACCGACGGTGTCCGGGGCCTGGCCAACGGCCTGCTCACAGCTGAGCTGGCTCTCTCCCTTGCCCAGGCCGCGGCCGTGGTGCTGGGCCACGAGAAGATGGCCGGCGGCCAGCGGCCGCGGGCAGTGCTCGCCCGCGATCCGCGGGCCAGCGGAGAGTTCATCGCCGCCGCGGTCGAGGCGGGCCTGGCCAGTGCCGGCGTGGACGTCTACGACGCCGGCGTGCTCCCCACCCCGGCGGCGGCCTTCCTGATCGCCGATTTGGATGCGGATTTCGGCGTCATGATCTCCGCGTCGCATAACCCTGCCCCAGACAACGGGATCAAGTTCTTTGCCCGCGGCGGCAAGAAACTCGCCGATGAGGTCGAGGACGCCATCGAGGCCCAGCTGACGCGCGAGGTATTCCGTCCGGTGGGGATCGACGTCGGCCGGATCCAGCGGTTCGCCGATGCCGAGGACCGGTACGTGGTCCATCTGCTCTCCACGCTGCCGCACCGCCTGGACGGGCTGAAGGTGGTCCTTGACTGCGCCCACGGCGCGGCCAGCGGCTGCTCGCCGCAGGTCTTCAAGGACGCCGGCGCCGATGTGGTGCTGATCGGCGCGGATCCTGACGGGCACAACATTAACGACGGCGTGGGCTCGACCCATCTGGAGCAGCTCCAGGCCGCGGTGCTCGCCCACGGGGCCGATCTGGGCATAGCCCACGACGGCGATGCTGACCGCTGCCTGGCCGTCGATCACGAGGGCACGGTGGTGGACGGGGACCAGATCATGGCCGTGCTGGCCATCTCACTCAAGGAGGCCGGCAGGCTCAAGGACGACGTCCTGGTGGCCACGGTGATGAGCAACCTGGGCCTAAAGATTGCGCTGCGCGATGCCGGCATCACCATCCGGGAGACGGCAGTGGGGGACCGGTACGTGCTGGAGGGGATGCGCGCGGGCGGCTACAGCCTGGGCGGGGAACAGTCCGGGCATGTCATCTTCGCGGAATACGCCACCACGGGGGACGGGGTGCTGACCGGGCTCCAGCTGGCCGCCCGGATGGCCGGGACGGGGAAGACCCTGCGGGAACTGGCGGGCGTGATGACGAAACTGCCGCAGCTGATGATCAACGTCGAGGGCGTGGACAAGCAGCGGGCGGCCACGGACGCCGGCGTGGCGGCCGCGGTGTCGCGGGCGGAGGCCGAGCTGGGCTCCGGCGGCCGGGTGCTGCTGCGGCCCTCCGGAACGGAATCCCTGGTCCGGGTGATGGTGGAGGCCGGGGATATGGTGACCGCCACCCGGATCTGCGAGGCGCTGGCGTTCGTCGTCCAGACGCGGCTGGCGCTGTAGCCGGACCGGACTCTGGCGCGGCGAAGCCGTCCAGGGCGGTACGGCGGGAGCACCAACGACTGGCCCCGCAGGGGTCCGGCCGCCGCCGGAGGACTAGTTGAGGCGCTCCCGCTGCAGCGAGTCGCGGATTTCGGTGAGCAGGGCGATCTGCGGATCTTCCGCCGCTTCTTCCTTGACGTCCTGGCTGATGCCAAGGCGCCGGTTGCGGCGTTCGATCATGTGGTTCATTGGCATGACCACCACGAAGTAGACGGCCGCGGCGATCAGGACGAAGTTGACGATGGCGGTCAGGAGCACGCCGAATTTCACGTCGTTGCCGTTGATCGTGACGACGGCGAATTTGTCGAAACTCGGCGAACCCACCAGTGCGGCGATGAGCGGCATGAGGACGTTCGTCACGAGGGAGGTGACGACCGCCCCGAACGCTGCGCCCATGACGACGGCGACGGCAAGGTCGACGACGTTGCCCTTCATGATGAAATCCTTGAATCCCTTGAGCATGCCCTCAAGCTACAGCAGCCGGGGTGCCGAAAATAGGCCTGAAACGGATTTTCTTCGGTGTGTCCGGAACGTGTCCGGAACGCATTCAGCGTCCGATCGCTAATCAGGCTGCTTTACAGATAGGCCGGCGCTGCCGGTTTGCCGAAGTACTCCTCCAGCGTCGCGAATCCCCTGCCGACCAGGTCCGTGGCCAGCTCAACTCCCACGAAGCGGTAATGCCAGGATTCGGCGTAAAACCCGGTGACCAGATTGTGCCCCTGCTGGTAGCGCAGGATGAAGCCGAAGCGGTGGGCGTTCGCGGCAGCCCAGATGGCGGCGGGCTGCAAGACAAAACAGTACTGCAGCGGGCACGCCCCGGAGGCCGCGCCGATGTCCATGGCGAGCCCGGTCTGGTGTTCGGAGTACCCGGCCCTGGCGGAGTAGGTGTCGGCCAGGGCGGCCCCCGAGACGGCCGCGTAGCTGGCATACAGGCCGACCTGGGTCTGATACGAGCGGTAACCGCTCAGGAGCACCATCGGCGCGCCCGCCGCGGCCGCGGCCGCGAACATCGCCTCCGCCGCCGTGGCGGCCATGTCCCGCAGCAGCAGGGCTTCGCCGGTATCCGCGGGAATCTGCGGTTGGCGCAGGTCCGCGGGAGCGAAGGTGGGCGGATTCAGGGGCGTGTGCTTGTTGACCAGGATCCACTGGCTGGCCGGGTCGGTCAGCGAATGCCGGACCGTGAGCGCGAGGGCCGGTGAGCCGGCGGCCGGTCCGTCGGCCGGCGGCGCGGCAGCGGCCGGGGGAACCGCCGCGGGGGGAACGGGCGAACCTGTCGTCGGGGCCGCCGTCCCCGGTCCCGCGGGAGTACCAGCCGCAGTGCCGGTCGGAGTTCCGGTGCCGGCCCGTTCGGGCGCACAGCCGCACAGTGCCAGCGCCGAGGCGGCCAGGGCGCCCAGCGCCGTCCTGCGGCTCAGCTGCATGGACCGCCTCATGTCTTCCGCAGGAGCATGCGCCGGATGGAATGGTCGGCATCCTTGGTCAGCACCAGCTGGGCGCGGCCGCGGGTGGGCCTGACGTTTTCGACCAGGTTCGGCTCGTTAATCCGCTTCCAGATTCCCAGCGCCGTATCCACGGCCTCGGGGTCGGACAGGGCGGCGTAGCGGTGGAAGTACGATTCGGGCTGCGAAAACGCGGAGGAGCGCAGCGACCGGAACCGGTCCACGTACCACTGCTCAATGAACGAGGTCTTGGCATCGACATAGATCGAGAAATCGAAGAAGTCGCTCACGGCAAGCCCGGAACGGCCGTCCATCCGGGGCCGGGCCGGCGCCAGCACGTTCAGGCCCTCCACAATGAGCACGTCGGGGCGGCTCACCACCACTTCGCGGCCGGGAACGATGTCGTAGGTAAGGTGCGAGTACCAGGGCGCTCGGACCTCCTCCGCGCCGCTCTTGACGGCCGTGACGAAACGCAGCAGCGCGCGGCGGTCATAGGATTCGGGGAAGCCCTTGCGCTCCATCAGCCCGCGCCGGGCCAGCTCGGCGTTGGGATACAGGAAACCGTCCGTCGTGACCAGTTCCACGTTGGGCGTATCCGGCCAGCGGCGCAGCATCTCCCGCAGCACGCGCGCCGTGGTTGATTTGCCCACGGCCACCGAACCGGCTACGCCTATCACAAAGGGCGTCCGCCGCACCTTTTCCCCCAGGAACGTGGTGGTGGCGCTGTGCAGCTGCCCGGCCGCGGCAACGTAGAGGTTAAGCAGCCGGGACAGAGGCAGGTAAACCTCGCGCACCTCCGTGATATTCAGCGCATCGCCGAGGCCCCGCACGCGCTGGACGTCCTCTTCATTGAGGGGCTGTTCGATCTCCGAGGACAGGCGGGACCACGTTTGGCGGTCCAGTTCAACGAAAGGGGAGACACTTTCGCTCCCGTTGGACTCTCTGTCATTCGACGTCACCCTAGCGATTCTGCCGTGTGCCGCGGCAATCGCGAAAATACAGCCGCGGACCCATTCCCCGGTACGCTGGGACCCATGTGTGGAATTGTGGGATATGTGGGCCGGGCGGGCGCAACCGTACTGGAGGACGGCGGAACGAACAGCGCGCTGGACGTCGTGCTGGAGGGCCTGCGGAGGCTGGAATACCGCGGCTACGATTCCGCCGGCGTCGCCGTCGTGGCCAACGGGCGCATTGAGTCCCGCAAGAAGGCCGGCAAGCTGGTCAACCTGCTCGAGGACCTGGCCGGGGACCCGCTGCCGGAATCGGTGACCGGGATCGGGCACACCCGCTGGGCCACCCACGGCGGCCCCACCGACGTCAATGCGCACCCGCACCTGGCCGACGGCGGCAAGCTGGCGCTGATCCACAACGGCATCATCGAAAACTTCGCCGAGCTGAAGAAGTCGCTGCTGGCCAAGGGCCACACCTTCACCTCGGACACGGACACCGAGGTGGCCGCCGTCCTGCTCGGGGATATCTACGCGGGCCGCAACGGTAACGGCTCCACCGGGCCCGACGCCCTGACCGCGGCCATGCAGGAAGCGTGCCGCGAACTGGAGGGCGCTTTCACCCTGCTGGCCGTGCACGCCGACCAGCCCAACACCGTGGTGGCCGCCCGCCGCAACTCGCCCCTGGTCATCGGCCTGGGCGACGGCGAAAACTTCCTCGGCTCCGACGTGTCCGGATTCATCGACTACACCCGCCGGGCCGTCGAACTGGGCCAGGACCAGATCGTCACCATCACCCCCGACACGGTAGAGATCACCGACTTCTTCGGCGCGCCGGCCCAGGGCAAGGAATACCGGGTGGACTGGGACGCCGCCGCCGCCGAGAAGGACGGGTACCCCTCCTTCATGGAAAAGGAGATCCACGACCAGCCCGACGCCGTCGCCGCCACCTTGCTGGGCCGCTCCGACGCCGAGGGCAAGCTGACCCTGGACGAGCTGCGGATCAATCCCGAACTGCTCAAGACCGTCACCAAGATCATCGTGCTCGCCTGCGGAACCAGCGCCTACGCCGGCCAGGTGGCCAAGTACGCCATCGAGCACTGGTGCCGGATCCCCACCGAGGTCGAGCTTTCGCACGAATTCCGCTACCGGGATCCGATAGTGGACAAAAACACCCTGATCGTCTCCATTTCCCAGTCCGGGGAGACCATGGACACCCTGATGGCCGTCCGCTACGCCCGCGAGCAGGGAGCCATGACCCTGGCCATCTGCAACACCAACGGCTCCACCATTCCGCGCGAATCCGACGCCGTGCTCTACACCCACGCCGGTCCCGAAATCGCCGTCGCCTCCACCAAGGCGTTCCTGGCCCAGATCACCGCCGCCTACCTGCTGGGCCTGTACCTGGCTCAGCTGCGCGGGAACAAGTTCCAGGGCGAAATCAAGGACATCCTCGCGGACCTGGCCAAGGTGCCGGCCAAGATCCAGGAAATCCTGGACAACGAGGCACAGATCAAGGACCTGGCCCGGTCCATGGCCGGCGCCCGGTCCGTGCTGTTCCTGGGCCGGCACGTCGGTTTCCCGGTGGCCATGGAGGGCGCGCTCAAACTCAAGGAACTGGCCTACATCCACGCCGAGGGCTTTGCGGCGGGAGAACTCAAGCACGGACCGATCGCCCTGATCGAGGAGGGCCAGCCCGTCGTCGTCGTCGTGCCGTCCCCGCGCGGCAGGGATTCGCTGCATGCCAAGGTGGTCTCCAACATCCAGGAGATCCGGGCCCGCGGCGCCCTGACCATTGTCGTGGCCGAGCAGGGCGACGAGACCGTCAGGGCCTACGCCGAGCACGTCTTCTACATCCCGGAGACGCCGACGCTGCTGGCCCCGCTGCTGGCCACCGTGCCGCTGCAGATCTTCGCCTGCGAACTGGCCACGGCCAAGGGGTTCGACGTGGACCAGCCGCGCAACCTCGCCAAGAGCGTCACCGTAGAATAGCGCCATGATCATTGGCATTGGCGTGGACGTGGTGGATGTGGAACGGTTCGGCCGGCAGCTGGAGCGCACCCCCGGGCTGCGGGATAGGCTTTTCGTGCCCGCCGAACGGGACCTGAACACCCGGTCGCTGGCCGCCCGTTTCGCCGCGAAGGAGTCCGTCGCGAAGGTTCTCGGCGCCCCGGCCGGAATGAATTGGCAGGACTGCTGGATCGGCCTGGACAGCAACGGGCCCACCATCAAGGTCAAGGACACCGTGCTGGCCGTGGCGCAGGCCAAGGGAGTCAGGCGCTGGCACCTGTCCATGAGCCACGACGGCGGCATCGCCACGGCCATGGTCGTGGCCGAGGGCTAGGACCGTGCTGGGCGCCTATACCGGGGCCGCGATCCGCGCGGCGGAGGAGCCGCTGCTCGCCAAGGGCCGGGGCGCGGACCTGATGCGCCGTGCCGCGCACGGGCTGGCCGTCCACCTGGTCCGGCTGCTCCGGAGCCGGCGCGGCGGCGTGTACGGGGCCCGCATCGTGGTCCTGGCGGGAACGGGCAACAACGGCGGGGACGCGCTCTTCGCGGCCGCGGAGCTCATCCGCCGCGGGGCACGGGCGACGGCGGTGCGCACCGCCGGGCGGATCCATACCGACGCGGCGGCGGCGTTCGCGCGCGCCGGCGGCCGCTTCCTGACCCTGGAGGACAGCGGACCAGAGGACAGCGGCCCGGAGGACGGCGAGGCGGGCGACGGCGGCCCTGGTATTGCCGCGGCGCTCCGCGAGGCCCGCGGCGCCGACATCATCCTGGACGGCCTGCTGGGTACCGGAGCCGGCGGCGCGCTGCGCGGCCCGGCCGCAGCCCTGGTCCGGGCGCTCGCCGACGGGCCGCTGCACGCGGCCGTGGTGGCCTGCGACCTGCCCAGCGGCGTCGATGCCGACACCGGCACGGCCGCGGGCGCGGTGCTGCCTGCGGACCTGACGGTCACCTTCGGGGGCGCCAAACTCGGGCTGCTCGCCGCGGCCGGCGAGAGCCTGGCCGGGCGCCTGGAGGTCGTCGGGATCGGGCTGGACCTGCCCGCGGCCGACCTGCTTCGGCTGCAGGCCGCGGACATCGCCGCGCTCCTGCCGGTCCCGGAACGCAGTTCGCACAAATACACCCGCGGCGTGCTGGGCATCGTCGCCGGCTCGGCGCGCTATCCCGGGGCAGCCCAGCTGTGCGCCTCCGCCGCGGCGGACACCGGCACCGGCATGGTCCGCTACCTGGGACCGGGCGCCGTCGCCACCCTGATCCATGCCGGCACCCCCGAGGCGGTCTGCTCCGGCGGGACCGTCGCTGACAGCCGGGTCCAGGCCTGGCTGGTGGGTCCCGGCATCGACGGCGACGACGGCCAGCTCCGCCGCGCCGCCGACGCCCTGGCCTCCGGGCTGCCCGTGGCGGCGGATGCCGGTGCGCTGTCCGTGCTGCCCGAGCGGGTCGGCCCGCACGTGGTGCTCACCCCGCATGCGGGTGAACTGGCAGCCCTGTTCGCCGCGCGCGGAGTCGTACTGGACCGGGCCGGCGTCGAACGCGATCCCGTGGCCGCCGCCCGGCGCGCCGCCCGGCTCACCGGTGCCACCGTGCTGCTCAAGGGGGCCACCACCGTGGTCGCCGGCCCAACCGGTCCCGTTTTCAGCCAATCGGAGGGCACGCCCTGGCTGTCCACGGCCGGCAGCGGAGACACCCTGGCCGGGATCCTCGGTGCCCTGATGGCGTCCCTGGCGCACGAGGACGGCCGGTTCGCGGCCGCCGGGATCGGCGGGGACACCCGCTGGGCGGTGATCGCCGCGATGGCCGCCAGCATCCACGGCCGGGCCGGATCGGCCGCCGGCGGGGGAGGCCCGCTGCGTGCCACGGCCGTCGCCGCCGCCGTCCCCGGCGTCATCGCGGACCTGCTGCGCGGCCGGGCCGGCGGCGGACAGCGCGCCAAGCCGGTACGGTATTAGCACCACTTGTCGGGCGCACAGCCTGTCGTGCACACAGCGTGTCGTACGATTGCTGGTGAAAATCCGAACTTGACCAGGGTCTCTGGGGGGCCCGTTTGCAGGAGGAATCCCGATGGATGTTTGGCCCGGAAATGCGTACCCCCTGGGGGCGACCTACGACGGCAACGGCACCAATTTTGCCCTCTTCAGCGAGGTGGCGGACGCCGTCCATCTCGCGCTGATCGACGACGACGGCACCGAGATCCGCGTCGAGCTCACCGAGGTGGACGGCTACGTGTGGCACTGCTACCTGCCGCAGATCCAGCCGGGGCAGCGCTACGGTTTCCGGGTTGACGGCCCGTACGACCCGGACGCCGGCCACCGCTGCAATGTCAACAAGCTGCTGCTGGACCCGTACGCGAAGGCCATCTCCGGGGAAGTCGAGTGGGGCCAGGCCGTGTTCTCCTACCAGCTGGGCAGTCCCGAGACGCGCAATGACGAGGATTCGCTGGCGCACAGCATGCACTCCGTGGTCATCAACCCGTTCTTCGACTGGGACGGCGACCGGCTGCCGCGCACTCCCTACGCCCAGTCCTTCATCTACGAGGCCCACGTCAAGGGCCTGACCATGCTGCACCCCGAGGTGCCCGAGGAGCAGCGCGGTACCTACGCCGCCGTCGCCCATCCGGCGATTATTGAGCACCTCAAGGACCTGGGCGTGACCGCTGTCGAACTGATGCCGGTGCACCAGTTCGTCCAGGACAGCCATCTGGAGGACAACGGCCTGTCCAACTACTGGGGCTACAACACCATCGGGTTCTTCGCCCCGCACAACGCCTACAGCGCCAACGCCGACACCGGCCTGCAGGTGCAGGAATTCAAGGCCATGGTCCGCGCCCTGCACCGGGAGAACATCGAGGTCATTCTCGACGTCGTCTACAACCACACGGCCGAGGGCAACCACCTGGGCCCCACGCTGAGCTTCCGCGGCATCGACAACGCGGCGTACTACCGGCTGGTGGAGGACGACCTCCAGCACTACATGGATTACACCGGCACCGGCAACTCGCTCAATGTCCGGCACCCGCATTCCCTGCAGCTGTTGATGGACTCGCTGCGCTACTGGGTGACCGAGATGCACGTGGACGGATTCCGCTTCGACCTGGCCGCCACCCTGGCCCGGGAATTCTACGATGTGGACAAGCTCTCGACCTTCTTCGAACTGATCCAGCAGGATCCGGTGGTCTCCCAGGTCAAGCTCATCGCCGAGCCCTGGGACATCGGCCCGGGAGGCTACCAGGTGGGGAATTTCCCGCCGCTGTGGACGGAATGGAACGGCAAGTACCGCGACACGGTGCGCGACTACTGGCGCGGGGAGCCCTCCGCGGTGGGCGAATTCGCCTCCCGGCTCACCGGCTCCTCCGATCTCTACGAACACTCCGGCCGGCGCCCGGTGGCGTCCATCAACTTCGTCACCGCCCACGACGGCTTCACCCTCGCGGACCTGGTGTCCTACAACGACAAGCACAACGACGCCAACGGCGAGGACAACAACGACGGCGAATCCCACAACCGGTCCTGGAACTGCGGCGCCGAGGGACCCACCGAGGACGCCGGGATCCGGGAACTGCGCACCCGGCAGCAGAAGAACTTCATCGCCACGCTGTTCCTCTCCCAGGGCGTGCCGATGCTGCTGCACGGGGACGAGCTGGGCCGGACCCAGCAGGGCAACAACAACGCCTACTGCCAGGACTCGGAACTGACCTGGATCCACTGGGACCAGGAGGACGTGGAGCTGAAGAAGTTCACGGCCGCCGCCTCCCGGCTGCGGCGCAAGCACCCGGTCTTCCGCCGGCGGCGCTTCTTCGAGGGCGGCCTGGCCGCGGCGCACGCCGACGGGAAACTGCCGGACATCGTCTGGCTCGACGCCGACGGCACGCCGATGAGCGACGAGGACTGGACCAACGGGTTTGCCCGGTCCCTGGCCGTGTTCCTCAACGGCGACGGCATCCCCACGCCCGACGAGCAGGGCCGGCCGATCACCGACAGCAGCTTCCTGCTCGCCTTCAACGCCTACGAGGGCGAAGTCGACTTCACCCTGCCCGGGGAGGACTACGCGCCGGGCTGGGACGTTGCGCTGGCCACCTGCGAGGTGCCCGGCGGAACGGCCGGCTTCACCGCCGGCAGTGTCCTCAAGCTCCAGGGCCGGTCCCTGGTCGTGCTGCAGGCCGGCTGACGGCGCCGGGCGGCGGCGGGCCGGGCAGCTGGCCCGCCGCCCGCGTCGGCCACACCGCCGCGTCCGGAGCCGGGCGCCTGACGAGGGCGCCGGCGGCCGGACCCGGCACGGCGCACGGACGCCGTGGCAGGATAGGACCATGACCTATAACGCCGCAGATGACCGATACGAAAAGATGCCGTACCGCCGGGTGGGCCGCAGCGGCCTGATGCTTCCGGCCGTGTCGCTGGGCCTGTGGCACAACTTCGGCGACGACAAGCCCTTTGAGGTGCAGCGGGACATCCTGCGGCGCGCCTTCGACCTGGGCGTCACGCACTTCGACCTGGCCAACAACTACGGCCCGCCGGACGGCTCCGCCGAGACGAACTTCGGCCGCCACCTGGCCGACGATTTCCTGCCGTACCGGGACGAGCTGGTCATCTCGACCAAGGCCGGCTACTACATGTGGCCCGGACCGTACGGGGAATGGGGCTCCAGGAAGTACCTGCTCTCCAGCCTGGACGCCTCCCTGGCCCGGATGGGCCTGGACTACGTGGACATCTTCTACAGCCACCGTCCGGACCCGGACACACCGCTGGAGGAAACCATGGGCGCCCTGGACACGGCCGTCCGGTCCGGAAAGGCCCTGTACGCCGGCATCTCCTCCTACACCCCCGACCAGACCGTGGAGGCGGCCCGGATCCTGAAGGAGCTGGGAACGCCGCTGCTGATCCACCAGCCCTCCTACTCCATGCTCAACCGCTGGACCGAGAACGGCTCCCCGAACCTGTTCGAGACCCTGGAGACCGTCGGCGCCGGCTCCATTGCGTTCTCCCCGCTCGCTCAGGGCATGCTGACGGACCGCTATCTCGAGGGCGTCCCCGCCGGTTCGCGGGCCGCCAAGGAGCGGTTCCTCTCCGAATCCGCCCTGACCGAGGAGAAGATGGACCGCGTCCGGGGCCTCAATGACCTCGCCGCCGGCCGCGGCCAGTCCCTCGCCCAGCTCGCGATCGCCTGGGTGCTGCGGGACCAGCGGAAGGGGTCCCCCGTGACCTCCGCGCTGGTGGGCGCGTCCAGCGTCGGCCAGCTGGAGAACAACCTGGCTGCCGTGCGGAACCTGTCCCTGTCGGATGCGGAACTGAACGCGATCGACGAATTCGCCGTGGAATCCGACATCAATCTCTGGGCGCAGCCGTAACGCGCCGGGAATTATCCGGCCCCCGCGACGTTGCAATAGAATAGCGGGGCCACTGATCCGGCAGCCGCTGCCCGCGGTCCATACCGGCGCGCCGCTGAAATTGAAAAAAATACTTAGGAGTACCGTGTCCTCACATCCCATCCGGGTTGCCATTATCGGAGTCGGCAATTGCGCCGCGTCACTGGTTCAAGGTGTCCACTACTACCGGGATGCGGATCCGGAGGCGACTGTCCCCGGGCTGATGCACGTCAAGTTCGGCCCGTACCATGTCAACGACGTCGAGTTCGTTGCCGCCTTCGATGTGGACGCCAAGAAGGTCGGACTGGATCTTTCCGACGCGATCGGTGCGAGCGAGAACAACACCATCAAGATCGCGGATGTCCCCGCCCTGGGCGTCAGCGTCCAGCGCGCGCCCACTCTGGACGGACTGGGCAAGTACTACCGCGAGACCATCGTCGAGTCCGACCTTGAGCCCGTCGATATGGTGGCGGCCCTGCGCGAGGCCCGTGCCGACGTCGTCGTCTGCTACCTGCCTGTCGGATCCGATGCCGCCGCCAAGCACTTCGCCCAGGCCGCGATCGACGCGAAGGTCGCCTTCGTCAACGCCCTGCCCGTCTTCATCGCCGGCACCAAGGAATGGGCGGACAAATTCACCGCCGCCGGCGTGCCGATCGTGGGCGACGACATCAAGAGCCAGATCGGCGCCACCATTACCCACCGCGTGATGGCCAAGCTCTTCGAGGACCGCGGCGTGGTGCTGGACCGCACCTACCAGCTCAACGTGGGCGGCAACATGGACTTCAAGAACATGCTGGAGCGCGACAGGCTGGAATCGAAGAAGATTTCCAAGACCCAGGCCGTCACCTCCAACACCTCCGCCGTGCTGTCCGCCGACGACGTGCACATCGGCCCGAGCGACTACGTGGCCTGGCTGGATGACCGCAAATGGGCCTTCGTGCGCCTTGAGGGCCGCAATTTCGGCGACGCGCCCGTCTCGCTGGAATACAAGCTGGAGGTCTGGGATTCACCCAACTCGGCCGGCGTCATTATCGATGCGATCCGCGCGGCCAAGATCGCCCTGGACCGCGGCATCGGCGGCCCCATCGTCTCCGCGTCCAGCTATTTCATGAAGTCCCCGCCGGAGCAGTTCGCGGACGACATCGCCAAGGAAAAGGTCGAGGCGTTCATCCGCGGCGAGGCCTGACACCGGGGGACTGATCCGCGGTCAGCCCAGCGCGCGGTCGTAGCTGGCCATCGTCAGCGCGGCCGTGTGCTGCCAGCCGAAGGCCTCGGCATAGACCGAGGCGGCGCGGCCCAGATCGGCGCGGGTCTGCGGAAAATCGTAGAGCGATTCCAGCGCCGCGGCCCAATCCTCCGGCGCCCGGCCGTCCACCAGCAGCCCGGTGCGCCCGTCGCTGACGGCGCACGGCAGGCCCCCGACGTTCGTGGCCAGCACCGGGGTACCGCAGGCCTGCGCCTCGAGCGCCACCAGCCCGAAGGACTCCGACGACGACGGCATGGCCACCACATCCGCCGAGCGGTACCACTCGGCCAGTTCGGCGGCGGCCATGGGCGGCAGGATCGAAATCCGGTCCGCCAGCCCGGAGGCGGCCACCCGGGCCGGCAGGTCGTAGCTTTCGGGCCCGCTGGGGGAGCCGATGATGGACAGCCGCAGCCTGATGTCCGGCCGGCGCGCGGCCAGCAGGGCGGCGGCCTTGACCAGCACATGCGGGCCCTTGAGTTTCTGCAGGCGCCCCGCGAAGAGCACATGGAAGTCGTCCGCCGGGATGCCGCAGTGCTGCCGGGACCGGTCCCGGAAGGCGGGTTTGAAGACCTTCAGGTCCACGCCGGGAGCGACGACGTCGATCCGCCTCTCACAGCCGCCGTAGTGCCGTTCCAGCTCCGCCGCCTCGGCCGAGGTATTGGCGATCAGCCGGGTGGCGCCGTGCACAATCCGCTGCTCGCCGTCCTCCCGCGCATCCGGTTCCGGCGCCTCTCCGGCCGGGCGGTGGTGGTTTTTGACCCGGGCCATGGTGTGCATCGTGTGCACCAGCGGCAGCCCGGTGGGTCCGGCCAGCGCCAGCCCGGCTATCCCGGAAATCCAGTAGTGCGAATGCATCAGGTCGAAGTAGCCCTCGGGCAATGCCGCGATCCTGCGGCGCACCTCGGTGGCCATCCCGGGCGCGAGGGCCGGCAGCGACTCCTTGGGGACATTCAGCCCGGCCTCGGACCCCACATGCCGCACCACCACTCCGGGGCCCAGCACGACGGCGGCCGGCTGGCCGGCCGCGGTGGGCCGGGTAAAGATTTCCACGGCGACCCCGGCCGCGGCCAGTTCCAGCGAGAGCGAACGGACGTAGACATTCATCCCGCCGGCGTCGCCGCCACCGGGCTGTTCCAGCGGCGAGGTGTGCAGCGAGAGCATCGCCACACGGCGGACCTGGTGCACTGCGGAACCTCCCCTGGCGGTATTCGGCGCCGACGAACGACATGACAGAGGAATTCTCCCATTTCTTGGGTTGAATCTCCTACGGGGGCATAATTCACAGCACGGGGACTCGCAGAAAGCAGGGGATGTATCCATGGCCTCACGGGTGGCGCGGCGCGAAGCGGGAATGGGTTATCTCCTGCTGGCGCCAAGCATGTTCGGGATTCTCGCCTTCCTGGTGTTCCCTATCCTGGTGGTGATCTGGCTGTCGATGAACCGCTGGGACCTGCTCAGCCCGGCGCGGTTCGTCGGCTGGGAGAACTTCAGTGCCGTGTTTGCGGACCCGACGTTCCTGCGGTCCCTGCTGGTGACGGTGGGTTTCGTGCTGCTGGTCATTCCGCTGCAAACGGCGCTCGGACTCTTCGCCGCCACCCTGCTCTCCCGCGGCCTGCCGGGATCGTCCTTCCTGCGGGTGATCTACGTGATTCCCTGGATCTGCGCGCCGCTGGCGCTTGGGGTGGTCTGGAAGTGGATCTTCGCGCCCACCGGCGGCGCGCTCAATGCCGTGCTGGGGGGAACCACTGCCTGGCTGAGCGATCCCGCGCTGGCGCTGCCCGCCGTCGCCGCCGTCAGCATCTGGTCCCAGGTCGGCTACGTCACACTGTTTTTCATGGCCGGCCTGGCCGCGGTGCCCGAGCAGCTGGTGGATGCCGCCCGGATCGACGGCGCCAACGCGTGGCACATGTTCTGGCAGATCAAGCTGCCGCTGCTGCGCCCCACCATGTTCTTCGTCCTGGTCACCGGGGTGATCAGCAGTTTCCAGGCCTTCGACAGCATTTACGCACTCACTCCCAGCGGCGGCCCGCAGGGCACCACCGACGTGATCGCCCGGCGGATCTACTCGGAGGCGTTCCAGAGCTTCAACCTGGGACGGGCCTCGGTGATGGCGCTGGTGCTGTTCGCCGTGCTGGTGGGCGTCACCTTGGCGCAGCAGCTCTATTTCAGGAAGAGAATCACCTATGACCTTTCCTAGTGCCGCCGCCCTCGCGGACAGGCCGGACGGCAGCGGCGGCGCGGCAGCGGTGGCGCGGAACCTGCCGCCGCGGCGGTCCTCGGGCCTGCGCAGGGGGCTGAACACAGCCAGCTACCTGGTGCTGGCCCTGGGCCTTGTCCTCACTCTGGCGCCGTTCGTGCTGTCAGTGATGACGGCGTTCAAGACCCCCGGCCAATTTGCCTCGGAACCGGCGCTGAACCTGCCCAATCCGCTCACGGGCGGCAACTTCTCTGCCCTGTTCTCGGGGTCGCGCAATTTTTGGGCGCCCGTGGCGGTCACCGCGCAGGTGGTGCTGGTCGCCGTCGTCGGCCAGCTGGGATTCTCGGTGCTGGCCGCCTACGCCTTCGCCCGGATCAAGTTCCCGTTCCGGGACGGCCTGTTCTGGCTTTATCTGGCCACGCTGATGGTGCCCCAGGTGGTCACGATCATTCCGCTGTACACGATTTTTTCCCAGCTGGGGCTGCGGAACACGTTCTGGGCCCTGGTGCTGCCGTTCGTGTTCGGCTCGCCGTACGCCATCTTCCTGCTGCGCGAGTACTTCCGGTCCATTCCGGCCGACCTGATCAGCGCGGCCCGGCTGGACGGGGCAGGGACGCTGCGCATTTTGTGGAGCGTGGTGCTGCCGCTGAGCCGGCCCATTCTGGCGACGCTGACCATCATCACGGTGGTCAGCCACTGGAATAACTTCCTGTGGCCCCTGATCATTACCTCCGGGCCGACCTGGCAGACGGTGACGGTGGCGACGGCGGCGCTCCAGTCGCAGTACAACGGCAACTGGACGCTGGTCATGGCCGCGACGACGGTGGCGATGGCGCCGCTGCTGGTGCTCTTCGCGGTATTCCAGAAGAGCATTATCTCCTCCATCGCCATCACAGGTTTCAAGTAAATCAAACACCGCGGGGAATCCGGGGACAGGAAGGCAACAATGAAGAATCTATGGCGCAAAAGCGCGGCCCTGGCCGCCGGAGCGGCCTCGCTGGCGCTGCTGGCCACCGGGTGCTCTCCGGCGGCCGACAACGGCGGCGGCTCCAGCTCCGGCCCCAACGTCACGGTGACCGTGCGGCTCTGGGACGACCAGGTCCAGAAGGCCTACGACGCCTCCTTCAAGGAATTCGAGAAGCAGAACCCGTCGATCACCGTCAAGACGGTGCTGGAACCGTACAGCACCTACTTTGACAAGCTCCGCACCGACGTCTCCGGGGGTAACGGGGACGACATTTTCTGGGTCAGCGGCTCCTATTTCGCCCCGTACGCGGACAACGGCAACCTGCTCGAGATCGGCTCGGCGTTCGATGGCGAGAAGAGCGGCTGGGTGCCCGCCGCCGTCGACCAGTACACCCGCAACGGCAAGCTCTGGGGCGTACCGCAGCTCACGGACGGCGGCATCGCCGTGTACTACAACAAGGACATGGTCTCCAAGGCCGGGGTGGACGTGAGCAACCTCAGCTGGAACCCCACCGACCCGTCCAAGGACACCTTCCTGAAGGCCGCGGAGAAACTCACCCTGGACGCGAACGGGGTCAGCGCGGACCAGCCGAACTTCGATAAGGACCACATCGTCCAGTACGGCTACAACGCCGGCCAGGACCTGCAGGCCATCTACTACAACTTCATCGGCTCCAACGGCGGGGCGTTCCAGGACGGCGAAAAATTCGTCTTCGCCTCGGACAAGAGCGCCCAGGCCTTCCAGTACGTTATCGACCTGATCAACAAATACCACGTCTCCCCGGGGGCCGCGGATACGAACGATAACGGCGACTACCTGCGCGATGCCTTCATCCAGGGCAAGATTGCGATGTTCCAGTCCGGCACGTACAACCTCAAGAATGTCTCCGACGGAGCCAAGTTCCCGTGGGCCATCGCCCCGATCCCGGCCGGCCCCGCCGGGCGGGTGTCGGTGGTGAACAACATCATCGCCGCGGGGAACGCGCACACCGCGCACAAGGACGCCACGGAGAAGGTGCTCCAGTGGTTGGGATCGGCCGACGGCTCCACCTTCATCGGCGCGCAGGGGGCGGCCGTCCCCGCCGTCACGGGCGCCCAGCAGAGTTACACGGACTTCTGGAAGGGTAAGAACATCGACGTCAGCCAGTTCGCCAAGGCCGCGCAGGGCACCACCATCTCGGCCCCGATCGGCACCAACTACGGAGCCGCCGCCGCCGCGTGGAAGCCGATCTTCAACGAGATGTTCCTCGGCCGGACGCCCGTGAAGGAAGCGCTGACGAAGGCCCAGGACGCCGCGAACGCCGCCATGACCCAGTAACCCAACTGGGTCGCACTTAAGGCGGTTATGGGCGCCCCATGACAGCGTTATCTGCGACCTAGTTGGGTGCGCCAGAGGAGGGGGAGCGCAGGGAACGCATGTTCGTAGCCGGAGAGCAGCGCGCCGGCGACGGCCGCCGAGTCCACCAGCGGGTGCAGCGTGAAGGCCCGCAGCGCGGAGTCCCGGCTGCCGTTGACGGCGGCGTCGACGACGGCGGCTTCCACGGCCTTGAGCGCGGACATCAACCCCAGCTGGTGCAGGGTCGGGGCCGGACGCGGCAGCGGCCTGGCCCCGGTGCCGTCGATCCTGCACGGGACCTCGATGACAGCCCGCCCGGGCAGCGCGGCGACAGTGCCCGCGTTGGGAACGTTGAGGATCAGCTCGGTGGGCTCGTCGCGGAGCAGGGCGCTCATCGCCGCCAGGGCAACCTGCTCGTAGCCGCCGCCGGCCAGATCCGCCTCGTCCCGGTCCTCGCCGCGGCCGCGGGCCTCCGCCAGGTAGCCCTCCTCGCGCGAGCGCCGGGCGGCATCCCAGAGCCGGTAGGCGCCTGCCCCGGCGCTGGCCAGCCGCGGGTACAGGTCCTGCTGCTGGGCGTGGATGCTCTCCCCCCGGGTGGCGGCCCCGGACCGGATGCCGGCCAGCGCCTCGCGCCGGCTGTAGTAGTAGAAGAGGTACTCGTTCGGCAGGCAGCCCAGCAGCTTCGGGAGCTCCGGCCCGAACAGCCGGCCCTCCTCGAAGCCGGCGAGTCTGCCGGCGTCCGCCAGCAGCCCCGGCAGGTGGTCGCCGTCGTCGTCGTGCAGCCCCCGCAGCCAGCCCAGGTGGTTCAGGCCCAGGTAATCCACCCCTGACAGGGAGCCGTCCGCCAGAGCGAACCCGGCCGCTCGGGCGGCCCGGCGCACCAGCCCGATCGGGGAGTCGCAGATGCCGATGGCGCGGCCGCCCAGGACGCCCTGCAGCGCCTCGGTGACCATGCCGGCCGGGTTGGTGAAGTTGATCAGCCACGCGTCCGGGCTCACGCGGGCGAGGATCCGGGCCAGCTCAAGCATCCGCGGGATCGAGCGCAGCGCGTACGAGATGCCGCCCGCGCCGGTGGTCTCCTGCCCCAGCACGCCCAGGTCCAGGGCGACCCGCTCGTCGAGGATCCGGCCCGCGGTGGAGCCCTCGCGGATGGCCGCGAACACCACGTCCGCCCCCTCCATGGCCGGCTCCGGATCGGTGAACGATTCCACCGCCGGCGGGCTTTCGCAACCGGGCATGGCGGCCAGTACCGCGCGGATGGCGGCGAGCCGGCCGGGGTCCGTGTCGAACAGGGCAACGGTGTCGATCAGGCCCGCATAAGGTCCGGTGGACAGGGCACGGTACACCAGCGGCACGCGGAAGCCGCCGCCGCCCATAACAGCCAGGCGCATGAGAGCCCCTTCCGTTCCGGCCGGCGCTGGGGTGCCCGGCATGCCCTCATTCTGCCGCACGGCGTCTCGGGCGCACGAAGCTGCCGCGCGAAGCGGGCGTGCAGTAAGGTGCGGTACATGGATCCGAGCCAATTCTCCGCTCACCGTTTTGATCCGCTCGCTGCCCGCCGCGGCCCGGACTCGCCGCAGTTCGACCTGATCCTCAGCGGCGAGGTGTTCCTGGACATTGTTTTTACCGGCTTGGACTCCCTGCCGTCCCCGGGAACGGAGATCTGGGCCGACGGTATGGGATCGTGCCCGGGCGGCGTCGCGAACCAGGCCATTGCTGCCAGCAGGCTTGGCCTGCACACCACCCTGGCCGCGGCGTTCGGCGACGACGGCTACGGCGACTTCAACTGGGACACCCTCGCGGCCCAGGAACATGTGGATCTCTCCCGCTCCCGCCGCTTCAAGGAATGGCACTCGCCGGTGACCGTGTCCCTCTCGGTCCACCAGGACCGGTCCATGGTCAGCCACGGCCACCCCTCGCCCGTTCCGGCCAGCGAGCTCATCGGCGACCCGCCGCCGTCGGCGAGGGCCGCCGTCGCCAGCGTCGAGGCGGAGCTGGAGCCGTGGGCGGTGGCCGCGGCAGCGAACGGCACCAAACTCTTCGGCGACGTCGGCTGGGACGCGACGGGCCAGTGGCGGCCCGAAGTCCTGGACAGCCTGGCCCATTTCCACGCCTTCATGCCCAACGAAAAGGAGGCCATGGCGTTCACCCGGACCGAGGATCCGTGGCTGGCCCTCTATGCCCTGGCCGATAAGGTACCGATCGCCGTCGTCACGGCGGGGGCGAGGGGGGCGCTCGCGATCGACTCGTTCACCGGCGAGGAGGAATGGGTGCCCGCGCTGCCGGTGAATGCCTACGATCCCACCGGCGCGGGGGACTGCTTCGGCGCCGCGTTCATCGTCGGCTGCCTGCTCGACTGGTCGCTCTGCGACCGGCTCAGCTTCGCCAATCTGTGCGCCTCGCTGTCCGTCCAGCAGGTGGGCGGCTCCCTCGCCGCACCCGGCTGGGGCGACGTGGCCGACTGGTGGCACCGGGTGTCCGCCTCCCGGCACGACATGTCAAAACTGTGGCTGCGCCGCTACGCCTTCCTTGAGGACGTGGTGCTGGACATGCCCATGGAGGCAGTCCGGCGGGCCGCCGCGACCATCGCACACCACTCGGACGCCTAAAATGGGAGGGTGAATTCCTCCCCCGCCGGCCATTCCTGGCCGGAACGCCACGCCCGGATCGACCTTGCCGCGGTGCGGCACAACGTCCGGCAGCTGCGCAAGGTGGTCTCCCCGGCCGCCGTGATGGCCGTCGTGAAGGCGGATGCCTACGGACACGGCGCGGTCCAGGTGGCCCGGGCCGCCGTCGACGCCGGAGCACTCTGGCTGGGGGTGGCGCACATCGCGGAGGCCCTGGCGCTGCGCGATGCCGGCATCGAAGCGCCGATCCTGGCCTGGCTGCACACCCCGGGCAGCGACTTCTCCGCCGCCATCGCCGCGAACATTGACCTGGGCAGCTCCGGCTGGGACCTGGAGTACATTGTGGCGGCGGCCCGGGCGCAGGAACGCCCCGCCCGGGTGCACCTGAAGATCGACACCGGGCTGGGCCGCAACGGCTGCCCGGCCGGCAAATGGGACGAACTGGTCGGCGCCGCGCTGGAGTACCAGGATCAGGGGCTGCTGCGGGTGGTGGGCATCTTCTCGCACCTGGCGGTGGCCGATGAGCCCGAGCGCGGCGAAACCGACGAACAGCTGGCCCGGTTCCGCGAGGCCGTGGCGGTGGCGGAGGACGCCGGCGTGGACATCGAGGTCAGGCACCTGGCCAACACCCCGGCGGCGCTGTCCCGGCCGGACACGCACTTCGACCTGGTCCGCACCGGGCTGGGCATTTACGGACTTTCCCCGTTCGCCGGGCAGACAGCAGCGGAACTGGGGCTGCGGCCGGCCATGTCGCTGCGGACCTACGTGGCGCACTGCAAGGACGTCCCGGCCGGCCAGGGCGTTTCCTACGGACTGAACTACGCCACGGCGGGCCCCAGCACGCTGGCGCTGATTCCGGTGGGCTACGCGGACGGCATTCCGCGCGCCGGCACCGGCGGACCGGTGCGGATCAACGGGGTCACCTACCCGGTGGTGGGCCGGATCGCGATGGACCAGATGGTCGTTGACCTGGGGGAGGACAGCTGCGTCGCCCGGGGCCGGTCGGTGCTCGGCGCCGAGGCGGAGCTCTTCGGCAGCGGCGACGACGGCGGACCGGTCGCGGACGACTGGGCCGCCGCGTCGTCGTCGATCAACTACGAGATCGTCACCCGGATCGGCCCGCGCGTGCCCCGCGTCTACCTCCACGAGGCCAACGACGACGACGGCGGACCCCGGTGAGCGCCGACGCCGGCCCGGGCGCGCTGGAGCTGCGGGTGGGAAACGCCACGCAGACGCAGGAGCTGGCCGCCCGGCTGGGCGGCATTCTGGCCGCCGGGGATGTGCTGGTCCTCAGCGGCGGCCTCGGCGCGGGCAAGACCACGTTCACGCAGGGGCTGGGCCGGGGACTGGGTGTGCGGGAGGGGATTATCTCGCCGACCTTCGTGCTGGTGCGGATCCACCCGAACCTGCCGGATGGACCGCGGCCCGGCGGCCCCGACCTCGTCCACGCGGATGCCTACCGGCTGGGCTCGGCCGCCGACATTGACGACATTGACCTGGAAAATACCCTCGATTCGGCGGTCACTGTCGTCGAGTGGGGTGCCGGCCGGGTGGAGCATCTGGCCGCGAGCCGGCTGGAGATTGAGTTGGTCCGTGCGACCGGGGCAGCCGGGGCAGCCGCGTCACCGGGGCAGGCGGACGGGGACGGCGGCGGTCCTGTAGGGGACAGTTCCCGCGGCGACGGCGACGACGACGACGAGCCGCGGGTGCTGCGGATCCGGCCCGTCGGCCCGCGCTGGGCCGGCGTCGACGTGGCGTCCGTGCTGCTGCAATAGGCTGGAGTGGTGCTATTTCTCGCAATCGATACCTCGGCCGTGGCCAGCGCCGCCCTGATCTCGGCCGACGGCCGGGACGTTTCCGTGGCCGCGGCGTTCGCCACGGAGGACACCCGCAGCCATGCCGAGGTGCTTGCCCCCGGTGTCAGCGGACTTTTCGATGACCCGGTGGCGCAGGGCCCGGAACTGGACGGCATCGTGGTGGGCGTGGGGCCCGGACCGTTCACCGGACTGCGGTCCGGCATCGCCCTGGCCCGAACCCTCGGCTTCGCCTGGAACGTGCCCGTGCACGGCCTGATGAGCCTGGCGGCGATCGCCTGGGATGTGTGCCACGGCGCCGCGGGGACCGGCGGCGATGATTTCCTGGTGGCCACCGATGCCCGGCGCAAGGAAGTGTATTGGGCCCGGTTCTCCGCGGCGGGGCACCTGCTGGCCGGCCCGCACGTCGGGCCGGCCGCGGAACTGCCCGCGCTGGCTATCTACGGCAGGGGCGCCGGACTGTACCGGGAGGTGCTGGAGGCCGGAGGCGGCAACGTCGACGACGCCTTTGAGCGTGCCCAGCCCCTCGCCGCGTCGCTGGGATGCGCCGCCGCTGCCCGGCTGGCCGCCGGTTTCGGACTGTCCGACACCACGCCGCTGTACCTGCGCGAATCCGACGCCCGGGTCCCCGGGCCGCGGAAGCGTGCCCTGTGAACGCGGTGCTGCGGGATATGACCCTCGCGGACCTGGACGTCGTCTGCGCGCTGGAAAACAGGCTCTTTCCTGTCGACTACTGGCCCCGGCAGATGTTCATCGACGAACTCTCCCGGCCCGAGACCCGACGGTACCTGGTCGCCGAGGCCGCGGGCGCCGTCGTCGGCTACGCTGGCCTGATGTGCATCGAGCCCACCGCGGACGTGCAGACGATCGCCGTCGTGCCCGAGGCGGAGGGCCGGGGCATCGGCAGCGCCCTGCTCACGGCACTGATTAGCGAGGCCCGGGGCAGGGGCGCCCGGGACGTGCTGCTGGAGGTCCGGGCGGACAACCCGCGCGCGCAGCAGCTGTACCTGCGCTTCGGCTTCGAGCAGATCCACGTGCGCCCCCGCTATTACCGCGACGGCGTCAATGCGCTGATCATGCGGCTCGACGTCACGGGCGGCGGCGGCTCCGGACCCGAGAGCGACGACGGCGGCGGGCGCGCCGCCGGCCCCGGCGGATCCGGGACCCGATGAACCGGGACACGCCGCTGATTCTGGGCATCGAATCCTCTTGCGACGAGACCGGCGTGGGCCTGGTGCGCGGAACGGAACTGCTGGCCAACACCGTCTCCAGCTCCATGGCGGAGCACGTGCGCTTCGGCGGCGTCATCCCGGAAATCGCCTCACGTGCCCACCTGGATGCGATCGTGCCGACCCTACGGCAGGCTCTGGCCGACGCAGGGGTGGCGTTGGCGCAGGTGGACGCGATCGCAGTTACCAGCGGGCCCGGACTGGCCGGGGCGCTGATGGTGGGGGTCTGCGCGGCCAAGGCGCTCGCCGTCGCCACCGGCAAGCCGCTCTATGCCATCAACCACCTGGTGGCGCACGTCGGCGTCGGGCTGCTGGACGAGCGCATCGGCGCCCTGCCCGAGCGGCTCGGGGCCCTGCTGGTCTCCGGCGGGCACACCGAAATCCTGCGGGTCAACAGCCTCGCGGAGGACGTACGGCTGCTGGGGGCGACCATCGACGACGCCGCGGGGGAGGCCTTCGACAAGGTGGCCCGGATCCTGGGGCTGGAGTATCCGGGCGGCCCGGCGATCGACCGGCTGGCCAGGTCCGGCAACCGGACCGCCGTGAAATTTCCCCGCGGGCTGACGGCGCCGAAATACCTGGGCACGGCGGAGGCCCCCGGACCGCACCGCTACGACTTCTCCTTCTCCGGGCTGAAGACCGCCGTGGCCCGCTGCGTCGAGGGCTACGAGGCGGCCGGCGCGGAGGTTCCGGTGGCTGATATCGCCGCGAGCTTCCAGGAAGCCGTACTGGACGTCATCACCGCCAAGACCGTGCTGGCGTGCCGCGAACAGGGCATCGGAACCGTGCTGCTCGGCGGCGGGGTGGCGGCGAACTCGCGGCTGCGCGAACTGGCCGGCGAGCGGCTCGCGGCGGCGGGAATCCGGCTGCTGGTTCCGGCGCCGTCCCTGTGCACGGACAACGGGGCCATGGTGGCGGCACTGGGCGCGCAGCTGGTGATGCGCGGCGTGGCGCCGAGCGGGATCGCGTTCGCACCGGACTCATCCATGCCGGTGAGCAGCATTTCGCTCTAGCAGCGTTTCGCTCTAGGGCGCCGCGTCCGGGCCGGAGCGCAGCCGGCGGACGAGGTCGGCGACGACGGGCCGCAGGTCCCCGCCGTGGGCCCGGGCGACGTCGCGCTGGCGCTGGTAACCGGCGCCGCGGCGGAGGATCTTCTCCACGTCGCGCAGCTCATCGGAACAGCCCAGCTTGGCGGCCACCGGTTCGAGCCGGTTCAGCAGTTCGTAGAGGTCCTCCGTGACCAGGCGCTCGTTGCCGGCGGCGTCCAGAATGATGATGGCCTCAAGACCGTAGCGGGCGGCCCGCCACTTGTTCTCCTGCACATGCCACGGCGGCATGGTGGGGATCGTCCCGCCGCCGTCGAGGGTGGTGCAGAAATCGTCGACCAGGCACTGGGTAAGCGCCGCGATGGCGCCCACCTCCTCAAGCGTGCTCAGCCCGTCGCAGACCCGCATCTCCACGGTGCCCAGGGCGGCTACCGGGCGGATGTCCCAGCGGATTTCGCTGATCGAATCGATCACCCCGGTGGTGAACATGTCCCGGACGTAGCCCTCGTAGCCGGCCCAGTCGGGGAACTGGAAGGGCAGTCCCGCGGTGGGCAGCTGCTGGAACATCAGGGCCCGCTGCGAGGCGTAGCCGGTGTCCTCGCCGTTCCAGAACGGCGAGGACGCGGAGAGCGCCTGGAAGTGCGGCACGTAGTTCACCAGACCGTCGACGACGGGCATCGCCTTGCGGACGTCGTCGAGCCCCACGTGCACATGCACCCCGTAGATCACCATCTGGCTGCCCCACCACTGCGTGCGGTCGATCAGTTTGGCGTAGCGTTCCTTGTCCGTCACGGCCTGCTGGCGGGTGTGGCTGAACGGGTGCGTGCCGGCGCAGAGCAGATCCACGCCCAGCGGATCCGTCGCCTCGCGGAGGGTGGCCAGGTTCCGGGCCAGGTCCGCCTTCGCCTCCGGGACGGTGCGGCA
>JBIOFK010000005.1:0-36600 GCA_044447065.1 Actinomycetales bacterium
GTGAACGACCTCGCCCCGAGGGAGGACCCGGTGACCGGGGTCAGGGTGGTCAGCTGGTGGTTGATGTCGTAGCCGTAGACGGTTTTGTTCGTCCCGTTGCCCGGCGCCAGGGCCGTCGCGACCGTCCCGTCCGGGTTGTAGGTCAGGGCCGCGGTCGCCGCTGTCGCATCCGCGGCCGTCAAAGGGTTGCCGGCCCCGTCGAAGGTGTAGAGGGACGTGTTGCCGGCATCGTCGGTACTGGAGGACGCCAGGTATTTCGTGGAAGCGGCGGTGTTCGCGTACGCGGCTTGGCCCGTGGATCCGCCGGGGGCTTGGGAGGCGGTGATGGATTGGCCGGTGTTCGCCCCGTACGTGTTCGTTGTCGTCCCCGCACTGGTGCCGGTGCCCTGGGTCGCGGTCAGGGTGTCGAAGTCAGCGGTATAGGTCGTCGATTGGGCCCGGCCGGCCGCATCCGTGGCCGCCGTGACATGGTCTCCGGCGTCCAGGGTGTAGGTGGTGTGCGGGACGGCGGAGACACTCAGGCTCTGGCCCGTATCCGGTCCGGCGACGAGCGTCTGCGAACCGGTCGGGTAAGCGAAGCGCGTGACCGAGTTGCCGGGAGACCCGGTGGAGGTGTCCGTCCCCGTAATCGCGGTGACGCGCCCGGTGCTGTCGTAGCCGAGGTTGGTGATGCCCCCGGCCGGGGAGGTGATCGTGCTGACCTGGCCGGCGGTGTAGGCGAAGGTGGTGGTATTCCCGGTCAGGTCGGTGAACCCGGTCAGGTTCCCGGCCCCGTCATGGGCGAAGGACACCGACCGGGACCCCGTCCCGGAGGCCTGGGAGATCCCCGCCAGCAGCCCCGACCCCGGATCGTAACCCAGGACCGCGGTCCGGGCCCCGGCCACGCCGCGGGTGGAGACCACATTCGATAGTTTTCCCGATGCCCACGCCAGCGTCGTCGGGTTCGCGTTCCGGTCGGTGACCGCGGTGGTGTTCCCGTCGGTGTCCAACGTCAGCACCGTGGCCGTGGTGCGGGAGGTCAGGGTCCAGCCGGCGGACCCGGTCTTAACCAGGTCCGCCTTCACCCCGGCCGGGGACGTGTACGCCGTCGCGGACCCGGCCACCGGGGTGAACAGGGCCGAGAACCCGTCCCCGGAAGTGAACAGCACCCCCGTCGGGGCGGTCGAAAGGCTCCCGGCCGCCGCCGCCAGCGTCCACCGCGGACCCGCCGGCCCCGCCGTCGTGCCGGGGGAAAGGGAGTTGAAATTCACGCCCAGGCCGACACTGCCGCTGATCCCGGCAGCGACAGGGCGCTGACGCCCAGCAGCAGGTTACCCGTGCCGACATCAACCGACGCGGAGACATGGTCATCAATCGGAACCGGCAGCCGGGTCGCGCCCGGCCTGGCCCCCAGCAGCCCCGCCGTGCTCACATCCCCGGACGGAAGAGCGGCAAAGGACGGAGCCGCGGACCCCAAACCCACTCCCAGGGTCAGAGCCAGGGCCACCGTCCCCGCCAAGGCTCCCCGCGCCGGGGACAAAGGCCGTCCACGGCCGCCGATACCCGGTGCGGGAGCGGATTGCGGCGCGCGGCTGACTGCCCAAAGCATCATGATTCCCCCAATAAGAGACCCACCGAAGTGCTGCTGATGGCATGACGCTATACCCCCGGACCAGTCGTTGCCCAGAGCAAAGACCAAGAAAGCCCCCGAACCCGTAACGCAGCCCGGAAAACCAAGTAGCGTCAGGCTCGCCCACAGGTCGCTTTCACGAAGACCTCCCCGCGAGACCTCTGCCGAGGAATTTCCCGGGAAGGTTTCGGGAGTGTCGACAACGCTCTAATGCCTTGTCGCCGCCGTCACGCATCTAAGTCCGGATCGATTCGTTCCCCGCCCGAGCTTCGGTCCTAATGGTACGACTGCCGGTACACCGCCGATGCCTGTCCACGCCAGAGTTCCACGGCCGCGTAGGCGACGTAGCTGCGCTGGCCGGCCAGTCGATGCCGCGTGTGCGTGCGATGACCCGGGGGCGGATGCCGTTGGGCTCCCCGACAATCGCGACGGCGGACGCGTCGGTGCGACCCCGGGCACCCGTAGCCGGAGCCCTGTTTGGAGTTGGCGTGGACCTCGATGATCGTGTCTTCGAAATCCACGAATCGGAAGACATCCGCGCCACGAATGTCTCAACCCTATCGTCAGATATTTCTCTTTTCACAAGCCACCAAAGCGGAGGCCGCGGTCGCGGGTCTCGGCCGACATGACCGGCCCCGCCCCTCCTACGGGACTCTTAGGACGGGGCAATCGCGACCAAGGCCCGGCGAATGTGCCCGAACCTGCGGGAGGCGCCCGCGCGGCTCGGTCAGCGGGAAACCTTTCCCATCAGGGACGCGATCGGCCGTAGGAACAGCGGCCGGGCAAGGATCCAGGCTGCGGCCATCACCACCAAGGAGACAGCGAAGATGGCGAATCCCCACCAGTTGATGGCGTCGCTGCCGCCATACATGTGATTGAGGTTGCGCAACGCTCCGGTGGCCAGGACCAGTGTCACGTGCACGATGATGAACAGCACGAAATAGAACATCACGGGCAGGTGCACGGCCCGGGCCAGCTCGATCGGATACGCCCTGTTCAGCTTCGGCGCTTTCTTGGGCCAGGCTCCCGACATGCGCAATCCGGTAATGAACGCCAGCGGAGCGGCGATACAGACGGTTACGAAGTACGTGAGCAGCTGCAGCGCGTTGTAGTTGACCCAGCCGTCCTCGGTGGGCCAGTTCAACGAGGCATACTGCAGGGCCGCGGAGACGGCGTTCGGGAACACGTCCCAGCTGGTGGGCACGATCCGCATCCACTGCCCCGTGCTGAACAGCAGGATTCCGAAGATGACGCCGTTGAGGATCCAGAGCGCGTCCAACGTCTGGTGGAACCAGAGGTCCAGGCTGATTTTGGTCGGCGCGTTCTTGGTCTTGACCAAACCCTTGTTGTTCCGGGTCCAGTGTGCCGCCGGACGGGTGTTAGTCCGTACCTGCCAGCCCGAGCGGATGATCAGCAGGATAAAGAAGCTGTTGAGGAAGTGCTGCCAGGCCAGCCAGGCGGGAAAGCCCACCGGGGCTCCGGCGGCCAGTTCCGAGGCTCCGGGGTAGCTGTGCATGAATGACTCACCGCCGGAGGTACCGGAGATCCACTTCGCTGCCAGCACCACCAGCAGCAGCGCCACAAGCACAGCGGGGACGATCCAGTACAGCCGGGACCACCGGTTCTTATTGCCTGCCGGCTTCGCCTTCGGTGTGGACATTGTGCAACAAACCCTCTCGGAACGGGATACAGAATCAGCGTGCCACTAGCTTGTCCCATCGGACGCCCCCGGGGCGACGTTGCTACGCCGCGTGGACAAGCTCCGTCATAGAGAATACTAGGAAGTGCAAGTAGTTACTATGTACTCCAAGCATTATTCCCGCCGGCGAGTGAAAGGACTGGCCATGTCCCCAGTTGCCCCGCTGCCCCAGGACCCGATCGCGGAGGCCAAGCGGCAGTGGCTGGACCATGGCTGGGCCGAGGCAGCCGACGGGATGGCCGCCGTCGCCTCCCTCATGCGCGCCCAGCAGATTGTGCTGGCCAGGGTCGATGCCGCGCTCCGGCCGCTCGGACTTTCCTACGCACGTTTTGAAATTCTCCGCCTGCTTGCCTTCACGCGCGACGGCGCCCTGCCGATGGCCAGTGCCTCGGCCCGCCTTCAGGTCCATCCCACGAGTGTCACGAACGTTGTCGACCGGCTCGAGCGGGACGGGCTGGTCCGCCGCACGGCCCACCCCACCGATGGACGGGCGACGCTGGTGCAGGTCACGGAGGAAGGCAGCTCGCTGGCGGAAGCCGCCACACGGCTGCTCAACCGGGACGTCTTCAGCCTTCCCGGCATTCCGCCCAACGAGTTAACGGTGCTGGTCCGCACGCTGGCCGACTTCCGTCGTGCCGCAGGAGACTTCGAGGACTCCCCCGCCCCGCCGGAACCGCTTTAGCCCGACCGGCTCAGGACAGGATGTCCTTCGTAGAAAACCGCCCATAGGCCAGCGCTCCGAAGACCGCGATGTAGCCCAGCTGGAGAACCGCGTTGTCCCCGAAGGACGTCCATGCGACCGGCTGGCGCAGCAGATCCGCGAAACCCAGCCAGTAGTGGGTGAACAGCCAGGGATGAATCGGTTCCAGCTGCGGCAGGGCATCCATCACCTGCGAGGCGATGGAGAGCACGACGGTTGCTGCCATGGCACCGACCGGAACGTCGGTCAGCGTCGAGAGGAACAGGCCGATGGCGGTCAGCCCGAACAGGGACACGGTGACGTAGCCCGCCAGCAGCAGCATCCGCATGACGGTTCCCCCGGCCCCGATGGTGTCGCCGGAGAGCAGGGTGACGGGTCCAACCGGAAACAGCGCCAGCCCTATCCCGGCCCCGGCGGCCAGCACCGTGAGCGTTCCCGCAAGCGCGAATGCGCCGGCGCCGGTGAATTTTGCCAGCAGCAGCCGCAGCCGGCCGGTAGGGGAAATCAGCAGATATCTCAGGGTTCCGAGGCTCGCCTCCCCCGCGATGGTGTCGCCGGCCACGACGCCGACCGTGAGGGGGAGAAACAGCGGGATGCACAGGACCATCGCGGAGAATCCGACAAAGAGCCCGTTCGCAGTGACCCGGTCCAGGAAGGCGGGCCCCCGTCCGGCCGGAACGGCCGATTGCGAAAGGCGGACCGCGACGGCGATCAGCACCGGCACCGCAGCCAGGGCCAGCAGCATCGCCCAGGTGCGCCTGCGGCGGAACAGCACCGAGATTTCAGAACTGAACAGGTCACGGCCCGAGGCCCGCCGCGGGTGCTGCGCCGTCGCTGCCGTTCCATCGGGCGCGGCTTCATCGGGCACCGCCAGCGCCGCCGTTCCGTCGGGCGCGGCTTCATCGGGCGCCGTCCCTGCCGTTCCATCCGGCGCGGCTTCATCGCGCACTGTCTCATCGGGCACTGTCGAACCCCTCCCCTGTCAGGGCCACGAACCGGTCTTCCAGGCTGCTGCGCTCCTCGGTGAAGGACTGCACACGGACGCCGTCGCGCACCAGTTCAGCAACGATGACATCCAGAGCCGGAGCATCGGCCGTCATTGCCGCAGAGATCCCCGCACCGTCCGTTTCCACTCCGGCCGCAGGGGCATCGGGATGCAGCCCCAGCCGCCCAAGCACCCGGCGCGCCGCCCCGCCGTCGGGCGTGAGCAGCAGGATGCGGCGGTTCCCGGTGCCGCGGAGCTCCTCCAAGGTGCCCTGCGCCACGAGCCGGCCCTGGCTTAGGACGGCGGCATGGGTGCAGATTTGGTCGATCTCGGCCAACAGGTGGCTGGAGACGAAAACGGTGCTTCCGCCGGCGGCCAGCGAGCGGACCAGCGAGCGCACCTCGCGGGTGCCCTGCGGATCAAGGCCGTTGCTGGGTTCGTCGAGGATCAGCAGTTCACGTGGCGAGAGCAGCGCATTGGCGATGCCGAGTCGCTGCTTCATCCCGAGCGAGTACGCCCGGACCTTTTTGTGCGCCGCGTGGCTGAGCCCCACACGGTGCAGCGCCTCCTTCACCCGCGCCGCGCGTGTCGATCTGGCCGCGTGCCGGTCCGCGCTGTCCAGGCGGTGCAGGTTGGCGGAGCCGGAGAGGAACGGGTAGAACCCCGGTCCCTCCACTAACGCTCCGACCTGGGGAAGTACGTCCTGTAGCCGGGCAGGCATCTCCTGGCCCAGGACCGTGATGCTGCCGGCGGACGCTGTGGCCAGGCCCAACAGCATCCGGATCGTGGTGGTCTTGCCGGAGCCGTTGGGACCGAGGAAACCGAATACGGATCCCGCAGGAACCAGGACGTCAACATTGTCGACGGCGAGCTGCTGGCCGAATCTCTTGCTCAGGCCCCGTGTTTCAATGGCCAGCCCCGAATACTGCGGGGCCCCGCTCACGTGGCGGCTGCCGCTGCTTGAAGCCGGTCGAGCGGAACGGACCCGGCGAAGATGCGCCCGTCGGTCCCGAGGTAGACGTTGACCAGCGCCGTGGAGAGCAGCCGGCCGCCCGCGACCGGTGTGGTCGCCTGCGCCAGTAGCGGCGAATCGAGCAGCGCCGCCGATGCTCCCGACGGGAGTTCGACGACGGCGTCCCATCCGGTGCCCGAGACACTCAGCGGAGCCTTGACCCCGTGCCCGGGGGTTCCGGGACCGGGGACAGCCGGTCCGGGCGTTGCCTGGCCGGGGATCATCGGACCGGGCCGGACCATGTGGGCCGGCGGCGCCGGCACCGTCCCCTGCTCGACCGAGGCTCCGGCCGGAGGGCTGAAGGTGAACAGGGAGGCAGCCGGCGCGGAAAGATCAAGCGTGCTGAATGCGACGCTCATTGCCGCGTCCTGCTGGCCCCGCGCCCTGACATCAACGCCGAGCGGCATACCGGTGGCCGCATCGACATCGATGGAAACCGAGCCAATCAGCGTTTGGCCGCTTTGCGGCTCAAGCACCAGTTGGTAGGCGTCCCGGCCGGCGACCTGGGTCTGCGGGCCGACGGAGACCTTGGTGGTCGGGGTGATGGCATCCAGGAACGTCTGTGCCAGGTCCTGCGGCGTGGCGGAGGGTTCCGGCATTGCGGACGGCGCCGGGGCCAGCGATCCGGCAGCAGCCGCGGGCAGGGTCCAGTGCGTGGCGGAATTATCTTTGGAGTTATAGCCCCACACATCGCTGCCGTTGCGGACCAGGTCCCGTTCGGCCAGCTGGTCCAGCAGCTGGACGCGCAGCCGCTGCGGACCGTCGGCGTAGATCCGCACCGTGTGGCTTCCCGTCAGGAATTCGAGGGCCCCGGTCGCCGCGGTCGGAGCGCTGGCCGGCAGTTCGGGCAGGCCCAGATGGGAACTCTGCTGAAGGGTTCCGGAAAACTGCCGGACCGAGTTACCCGCCAGCAGGGCGATGAGTTCGTGCGGGGACTTGGGAGCCAGCTGTCCCGCCGAGGCGGACTGGATTCCGCCGGCCAGCACGGCCGCCGCGATAACGGCCGGGACGGCCACGGCGGGCACCCACCGCCGCCAAGAATGCGTCATACCCACCAGACTCCGATCAGGTTCCGCTGCCGTTGTGCATACCTCTACGCTACGCCGCCGGACCAGCGGCCACATCCTCCCCGGGGAGGATTCTTTCCGTGAGCAGTGCCCGCGGCCCGCCGCGGACACCCGGCCGTGGCAAGCTTGTAGGAACCCCGGCGCGGGTCGCGGACTTTGGGGCCGGCCGGCCACTCCCGGACGGCCGGGCTGCAGCGAAGCGGGAGAGCGATGAAAAACTGGGCAGGCAATCTGGAGTACGGCGCCCGTGCGGTGGCGAGCCCGGCATCCCTGGAAGAACTGTGTGCCGTGGTGGCACGGTCCCCCCGCGTCAAAGCGCTGGGTTCGCGGCACAGTTTCAATTCGATAGCCGACACGGACGGTATCCATCTCCGGTTGGACAGGCTCGCCGTCCCTCCGGCGATCGACAGCGGCCGGAACGTGGTGCGGGTCTCCGGCGCCACCAGCTACGGAGACCTGTCCGGACACCTGGCCGCCCGTGGGTTCGCGCTGGCCAATCTCGCGTCCCTGCCGCACATCTCGGTCGCCGGTGCCATCCAGACGGGCACGCACGGATCGGGAGTGGCCAACCAGGGCCTGGCATCCGCGGTCCGGGCCGTGGACATCGTCAGGGCCTCCGGGGAGATGGAGCGGCTGGAGGCGTTGGACGGGGAAGCGTTCGACGGCGGGCTGGTGGCCTTGGGCGCGCTGGGCATCGTGACCGACCTGGAACTGGCGATTGAACCCAGCTACGAGATGAGCCAGGAGGTCTTCGAGAACCTGCCGTGGGATACGGCGCTGGAGCACTTCGGGCAGATCGCCGCGGCCGGGTACAGCGTCAGCCTCTTCACCGACTACCGCGGAGACACCATCTCGCAGGTGTGGCTCAAGAAGCGCAGCCCGGACGGAACCGGGACGGACCGGCGCGGCTGTCCGGGTGCGGAAAGTCAGCGGGTCGGAGATTTCTTCGGCGCGTCCGCTGCCCCGGCACAGCGGCACCCGCTGCCGGACATGTCCGCGGCCAACTGCACCCAGCAGCTCGGCATCCCGGGACCGTGGCTGGACAGGCTGCCGCATTTCCGGAACGACTTCGCCCCGAGCAGCGGCGAGGAGCTCCAAAGTGAGTACCTGCTACCGATCGGGTCGGCCGCCGGCGCGCTGCAGGCACTGCGCGGCCTGGCCGACAGGCTGGCGCCGGCACTGTACATCTCCGAAATCCGCACCGTTGCGGCGGACGGGCTATGGCTGAGTCCGGCGTACGGGCGGGACAGCGTTGCCATGCACCTGACCTGGAAGCCGCTCCCTGACCTGGTGGGGGAGCTGCTTCCGCTGGTCGAGGACCGACTCGCCCCGTTTGGCGCACGGCCGCACTGGGGAAAGCTGTTCGGCACCGGTGGCGCCCGGCCCGCGGAGCTTTATCCCCGGTTCCCCGACTTCCGTGCCCTCGTCAGCACCCACGACCCCGGCGGCAAGTTCACCAACACGTTCCTCGGCGGAGTCCTCGGATCCGGCTGACCACCCCGGCGGGCCTGCCCCCGTGGTGCGCCGCCCCTTCCAGCCCTATGCTAGGGAATCTGGGGGGCTATCAGCGGGGAGGCGAATTGAAGCGTTCCGGACGGTACTGGTACCTCCTGGCAGTCCTCATGCTCCTGGTCACTGGCTGTTCGCCTGCGCCTGAGCCCCCGGTTAATTGTGCCGTCCTCTTTGGCGCCGCAGCCAACCCGCCCACCGCGGCCGGCGACTGGGACAGCGCCCTGACCACGTTGGAGAAGGACGCGGGCCGGGCGATGGACATCGTCCACTACTACAAGCGCGGTGAAGACGTCGTGTTTCCGTCCGTGCAGGAGTTGCGGCGGGCCAACGATCCGGACAACAACCGGATCCTGTTCTTTAACTGGCGCTCCGATGACCTTACGTGGCGCCAAGTCGCTGACGGCGCGGCCGATGGCTACCTCCTCAGCCTCGCCGCCCACCTGAAACAGACCCTGGACAAGCCGTTCTTCCTGTCGCTCAATGCAGAAATGGAAGACGAGGTGGACCCTACCGCCGGTTCGGGGCGGACGCCGGCGGACTTCAGGGACTTTTACCGGCATGTGGCCCTGCTGCTTCGGGACAACGGCGTTGACAATGCCGTGTTCGTGCTCAACTACATCGGCAGCACCCGGTGGGCCGCCATGCCGTGGTTCCAGGACCTCTACCCGGGCGGCGACGTGGTGGATTGGATAGCCCAGGACCCGTTTGCCTTCGACTTCGCGGCCACCCCGGACTTTGCCCGCCTGATCAACCAAAAAGACGGGACCTGGCCGGGGTTCTATGACTGGGCGGCGGCAACCTTCCCGGACAAGCCCCAGATGCTGGCCGAGTGGGGCGTCGACGATGCCCAGGGCGACCCCACCCTCAAACCGTCATTCTTCAGTTCCGCGGCACAGCTGGTGGCACAGTTCCCGAAGCTGCGGGCCTTGGTGTATTGGAACCACTTCGGCATCGACCCCAACGGCTCAGACACCGCCGTCGGCACGACCTCGGTGCAGTCGACGCCGGCCGTCCTGAACTCCTTCCGGCAATTCTCCAACAGCAGCATTTTCCAATCGCCGGCCGAATGCCAGCTGAGGATCCGGTAGCTGCCCGGCCGCGGGCGGATTACCTGCCCGGCCCCGTGGCCCTACCGTATCGGCCCCCTCTCGGCTACGATCGACTCACCCAAGGCATCGGGCCCGTCAGTTCGCCACCCACTGTTATCCGGAGCGTCTCATGAAAAATCATTTCGGATTGGTCTTGGCGGCCTCGGCCGCTCTTGCACTTGCGGCCTGCTCAGCCAATCCGCAGGCCGCTCCCAGCGGCAGCGCAGGCTCCGGCTCTTCGGGAACATCCTCGATATCCGCTTCCCCTCCCGGATCACCGTCGGCATCACCAGGGTCGGCTGCCCCGACCAGCCCCGCGCCACCGGCGAGCGCCGGCACGACACCGGCTCCCGGTGCCCCCGCCTCCAGCCCCGCACCCTCCGCCGCTCCCACGGCAGGGGCGCTGAAGGGACTTGACCTGAACAGCCACGGCAATATTGCTGTTGACGTCGGCGCATCAAGTACCTTCGGGACGCCGGGGGGCGCGACCTACGCCGACCTCCAGGCGCAAAAGATCCAGGTGGACTTCAAGTGCACCGCCGGCGGCGCGCAGCCGAGCATCAACGGCCAGTTTGTCGCGCTGACGGTGACCGTCGCCGCACACGCCAATTTCGCTGATTCCGGGTGGCCGACCCTGGAGATGTCAGCCCACGACTTCAAGGCCTGGGATGCCGGCGGCACCAGGGTTGACGGGGTGGTCGGCAACAGTTCCGGCTGTGTCCAGCCCTCCGAGCTCCTGCCTTCATCGATCGACCCCGGCACCCAGGAGACGGGCCTGATCATTCTGGACGTTCCCAAGGGATCCGGCTCGGCGTCGTTCGCTATCGGGGGTTTCGAGGGATCCTACGGGTGGGAATGGAAATGGTAATGGTGCCGCCGCGGCACAAAGGACAGGCAATTACGTAACCGGCCGGACGGCCCCCGATAATTCCGCGCCGGCGGCCCGCAAATAACCCTGCTGTGCACCGTGCCTTTCCCTGCATATTTGTGAAAGAATTCCTAAATGGATCTGACCATTGCGGCAGCCGCGTTTGGAGTTGGAATTGTTGTTGGCCTAACCGGCATGGGCGGCGGGGCATTGATGACGCCCATGTTGGTCCTTTTTTTCAACGTTCCGCCACTCGTCGCGGTTTCCAGCGACCTTGTGGCCAGCGCCGTCATGAAGCCCGTCGGATCATTTGTCCATCTGCGGCGGAAAACCGTTAACCTGCAACTGGTCAAATGGCTCGCCGTGGGCTCGATTCCATCAGCCTTCTGCGGCGTGCTGGTACTGCGTGCCATGGGCGATGCTGAAAGCGTGCAGAACGGCGTCAAACTGGCGCTGGGAATCGCGCTCCTCGTGAGCGCGGTGCTGCTGGCCGTCCGGGCCTATCTCCGCCTGATAGAACGGGCCCGCACCAGGAACGGACAGGGCTCCAAACCCCCGCAGGAGCGCCCGGATGTCCTGGCCCGGCCGCTCCCGACCGTGCTGCTGGGAATCGCCGGGGGATTCGTGGTCGGTATGACCTCCGTCGGTTCCGGTTCGATCATTATCATCGGCCTCATGATGATCTACCCGGGACTTAAGGCCAGCCAGCTGGTCGGTACGGACCTGCTTCAGGCCGTTCCGCTCGTGGCCGCGGCGGCGCTGGGGCATTGGCTCTTCGGCTCCCTGGACCTGGGGCTGACGCTGCCGCTGATCATCGGGAGCATTCCCGGCGCGTATCTGGGAGCCCAGTTGTCCTCGCGGCTGGCCGGCGGATTCATCCGCAGGGCCCTGGCCTTCGTCCTGCTCGCCTCCGCCGTGAAAATGCTGGGTGTCGGCAACCTTGCCACCGGCATCCTCCTCGTCGCGGCGCTCCTCGTGGCGCCCCTGCTGTGGATGTATGTGCGGCGGCGGAACGGCTTCCCCGCGCTCGCGTTCACAGAGAAGCGGGAACGGCTCCAGGCCAAGGCCGCCGCGGCGCCGGTACCCGGGGACGGGCCGCTTCTGTGACCGACTGGACCGCACTGTTCGACAGCCCCGTGCACGCCTTGGACGGCGGCAGCCTTGACGGGCTTGAGCTGCTCGCCGGCGGGCTCTTCGCACCGGCCGACGGCTACTGCCTTCCCGGCCGGATGCCGCCTGGCTGGCCTGCCGAATTCACCCTCGGGGTTCCCGCCAACACGGCCCAACGCGCCGCCGACTCGGGTTCGCTGCTGCTCTCCGATCCCGACGGGACACCGCTGGCGCGCCTGCGGGTGTCGGAGGTGGACAGTACCGGCGCCGGGTTGTCCTACCTGGCCGGCAGCTTGGAGGCCATCCAGCCGGCGGAACATCCCCCGGCGCGGGCCCTGCGCCAGACCACCCCCCTGCGCCGCCATGCCGCGGCGTCCGGTTCGACGGTCTTCGCCGCGGCGTTCAGTGCGGTACCGCGGCCGGAGCAGATGGCCGAGGCGGTGTTCACGGCCCAATCCTCGACGTCGGACCTCCTGCTGCTGGCCGTCGTGGACAGCGGGGAAACCCACACACCGATCGTGTCCGAACTGCTGGAATCACTGCAGGCCTGCGCTGCGCCCGTCAAGGGGGCGTACGTCCGCCTCCTCGTGGTGCCCGGAACCGACGACGGCCCCGAGCGCGCCGTCGTACTGCGGCGGGCTGCAATTGACGGACTGCGCGCCGACTCCGTGCGGGACTTCGGTCCCGGGCTTCCCTCCCGGGCCGCCATCGTGCCGGCGGCCCAGGCTGCCCCGTCCGCGCGGCACGGCAGGGGGATGGTGGTCCTGTTCACCGGCCTGTCCGGCTCCGGGAAGTCCACGCTGGCCCGGCAGCTGCTCGAGCGGCTGCGCAGGGAAGATCCCCGCCCGGCCACCCTGCTCGACGGCGACGATGTGCGGCGGCTGCTCTCCGCGGGACTGGGATTTTCCCGCCAGGACCGCGAACTCAACGTCCGGCGCCTGGGCTGGGTCGCATCGTTGGTGGCGGGTGCGGGCGGGATAGCTGTCTGCGCCCCCATCGCGCCGTTCGAATCGATGCGCCGGGAATCCCGGGACATGGCCGAATCACGCGGCGGCGGATTCTTCCTGGTGCACGTCAGCACACCGCTGGAGGTGTGCGAGCAGCGCGACCGCAAGGGACTGTACGCGAAGGCGAGGGCAGGGCTGCTGCCGGACTTCACGGGCATCGATTCGCCCTACGAGAGTCCCGCAGCGGCGGACTATGCCATCGACACCGCCGTGCTGACCGTCGACCAGGGCGTGGATGAGATCATGGGCATGATCAGGGCGCGGCACTGAGCCACCGGCGCCGGGTCCAGGCCCGGCCGCCGATGCGTGGCCCGGCCGCTGCCTAGGCGGCGCCGACGATCATTCCCGCGCCGACGGTGCTGTTGGTCGCCTCGTCGATCAGGACGAAGCCTCCGGTCTGCCGGTTGCGCCGGTATTCGTCCGCCAGCAACGGCACGGTCGTCCGCAGCCGGACCCGGCCAATCTCGTTGAGCCTCAGTTCCGACGCCTCGGAGTTGCGATGCAGGGTGTTGATGTTGAGCTCATACTGAAGCTCTTTCACCAGGGCCCGGGCGTTCCTCGTGGTGTGCTTGATGGCCAGCTTCTGTCCCGGTTCAAGGGGTTTGCTGGCCATCCAGCAGATCATCGCGTCAATATCCTGGGCGACGGTGGGCTGGTTATGCGGGCGGCAGATCATGTCCCCCCGGGAGATGTCCAGGTCATCTTCCAGGCAAATGGTGACGGACATCGGCGAATACGCCGCCTCGGCGGGGCCGTCCGCCGTGGAGATTGATTTGATCCGGGACGGCAGCCCGCTGGGCAGCACAATCACGTCGTCGCCGGCGCGCATCACTCCCCCGCAGACCTGGCCGGCGTAGCCCCGGTAGTCGTGGTTGCTGCTCTGATGCGGCCGGATGACATACTGCACGGGAAACCTGACGTCCACCAGGTTCCTGTCACTGGCGATGTGCACCGTTTCCAGATGGTGCAGCAGGGAGGGTCCCTGGAACCACGGCATGTTCGTTGACCGGGTCACCACGTTGTCACCCTTGAGGGCGGAGACCGGAATGACCGACAAATCAAAGATATCCAATTTGGCGGCGAATTCGACGAATTCCTGCCTGATGGATTCATAGACGCTCTCCGACCAGTCCACAAGATCCATTTTGTTAATCGCCAGGACGAGATGCGGAACCTGGAGCAGGGAAACCAGGAATGAATGCCGCCGGCTTTGTTCCACCAGACCCTTCCGGGCGTCCACCAGGACAATGGCAACGTCCGCGGTGGACGCACCCGTCACCATATTCCGGGTGTACTGGATATGGCCCGGAGTATCGGCAATGATGAATTTCCGTTTGGGCGTGGCGAAATAGCGGTAGGCGACATCGATGGTGATTCCCTGCTCGCGTTCGGCGCGTAATCCGTCGGTTAGCAGGGCGAGGTCCGTGTATTCATCGCCGCGGTCCCTGCTCGTCTTTTCGATCGAGTCCAGCTGGTCGGAGAAGATCGACTTGGAATCGAAGAGCATCCGCCCGATCAGCGTGCTCTTGCCGTCGTCGACGGAGCCGGCGGTAGCGAAACGTAGGAGATCCATTAAAAGTAGCCTTCCTTCTTGCGGTCTTCCATGGCCGCCTCGCTGACCTGGTCGTCCCCGCGGGTGGCTCCGCGCTCGGTGATCCTGCTCGACGCCACCTCCGCCATGATGTCCTCCGCCGTGGCAGCCGTGGACCGCACGGCCGCCGTCAACGTCGCATCACCGACGGTGCGGTAGCGGACGGTTTCCGTGAAGACCGGCTCGTCCGGCCGTGGCCGGCAGAACCGGTGGACCCCGAACAGCATGCCCTTGCGCTCGAACACCTCGCGGCGGTGCGCATAGTAGATCGGGGGAACGTCGATCTTCTCCTGGGCTATGTAGCCCCAGATATCCAGTTCGGTCCAGTTGGAGATCGGAAACACCCTGATGCTCTCGCCCAGATGGACGCGGGTGTTGTATAGGTTCCAGAGTTCCGGCCTCTGGTTCTTCGGGTCCCATTGGCCGAATTCGTCGCGGAACGAAAAGACGCGCTCCTTGGCCCTGGCCTTTTCCTCATCCCGCCGCGCGCCGCCCATCAAAGCGTTGAATCCGTACTTCTCCGCGGTCTCCAGAAGCACCGGTGTCTGGATCCTGTTGCGCGAGCCGTTGGGCTCCTCGCGCACAGATCCCCGGTCAATGGCTTCCTGAACGGATCCCACGACGAGATTGACCCCCGTGCGCGCCACCAGCGCGTCGCGGAATTGCAGGACCTCGTCGAAATTGTGCCCGGTGTCGATGTGGACCACGGGAAATGGTACCGGCGCGGGGGCGAAGGCCTTGGCGGCGAGGTGCAGCATGACGATGGAATCCTTGCCGCCCGAGAACATCAGCGCGGGCCGTTCCAGCTCGGCCACGACCTCCCTGATGATGAAGATGGCCTCGGATTCGAGCAGCTGTAGCTGCGTGAGCGTCAGCCTCGGTGCGCTGTCGGCGTCGTTCATCGGGACACCATCCCTTCTCCGGTCCGGGCGGCGGTCCCCGGTGCCGGGGTGCCGGCAAACGACTCAATCGCGCCGAGGAGCCGCGGCGCGAGTTCCTGGCGGCATACCAGCAGGTCCGGCAGATACGGATCCGGTTGGTTGTACACGAGCCCGGAACCGTCGATCCGGCTGACGTGGAGTCCGTGGCGGGCCGCCACGATCGCCGGGGCGGCCGAGTCCCACTCATACTGGCCGCCGCTGTGCACGTAGGCATCGACCTCGCCGCGGACGACGGCGCCCACCTTGTACCCGGCGGAACCCATCGGCACCAGTGCGGCGCCAAGCTCCTCCGCGAGCCAGCCGACCAGGGCGGAGGGCCTGCTCCGCGATACCGCCAAGCGCAGTTGCCTGCCGGTGGCCGGAACCGGTCCCGGGTTGCTTCCGCTGTCCAGCGTGATGCCCAGTCCGGGGAGCGCCACCGCACCGAGAAGAAGCGCGCCATCACACCAAAGGGCAACATGGACCGCCCAGTCGTTCCTGCCCTCGGAGAACTCCCGCGTGCCGTCCAGGGGGTCGATGATCCACACGCGCCGGGCGCCGGCGCGGTCGTCATCATCCGCCGCCTCCTCGGAGAGGATAGCGTCGCCGGGCCGGAGCCGGCGGAGCTGGTCACCGAGGAATTCCTGGGAACGGAGGTCCCCGAGGGCCTTCAGCTGTTCTCCCGGAAGTCCCTCGGCCAGGGCATCGCCCTGCAGCCGCAGCAGCAGGGCTCCCGCCTCGCGGGCCAGCCTGACGGCCAGTGCGTGGTCTGTCCCCGTCGCCGTTACATCATCGTCTAGTGCCATTATTGAATCCCCCCGGGATTGGTGGTGCGGGTTGGCTTGCTGTGTGCCGGTCCGTTGAGACGACGGACCCCTAGTATGCGCCGGATCCAGCCGGATGGAGCATGACTTTCAGGGTCCGCCACATGATCATGAAGTCCCCTGTCAGCGACCAGTTCTCGACGTAGTACAGGTCCAGGCGGACGCTTTCGCGCCAGCTGAGGTCCGACCTGCCGCTGACCTGCCAGAGCCCGGTAACGCCGGGCTTGATGTATAGGCGACGGCAGACGTTGCCGTCGTAGGCGGCCACCTCGGAGGGCAGCGGGGGGCGCGGTCCGACCAGGGACATCTTGCCCAGGAAAACGTTGAGGAATTGGGGAAGTTCGTCCAAGGAATACCGCCGCATCCAGGCTCCCACCTTCGTGATCCGCGGATCGTTGTGCACCTTAAACAGGAGTCCTTGGCCCTGGTTACTGTCCTTCAACGATTCAAGTTCTTCTTCTGCCGTTACCACCATTGACCGGAATTTGAACATTGTAAAGGTATTCCCGTCCCGGCACACCCGGTGCTGCCGGAAAACCACCGGACCCACGCTGTCCAGGCGAATGAGGATTCCGAGCACCATGAACAGCGGCGTCAGCACCAGCAGGGCCAGCCCCGATCCGACAATGTCAACGGTCCGCTTCAGGAGGTGCTTGTAGCCGGCAAACTGCGGCAGGTCAACATGCATCAGCGGCAGTCCCTCGACGGGCCGCATCTGGATCCGCGGCCCCGCGACGTTGGTCAGCGACAGGGCGACGACCAGCTCGGTGGCGCTCTCTTCGAGTTTCCAGCCGAGCTCTCGCAGATAGCTGCTTCCCCGGGCCACCTGGCCGGCGACAATGACGGCGTCCGCATCGTAATTGCGGACAGCTTCGCAGATATCGTCCAGGCCGCCGACCACCGGCACACAGGCCTTCCCGACGGCCACGTAGGTGGCTGCCGGTGAACTTTCCAGGGCGACGCCGACCACCTGGTATGCCGCGCCCGACTTCTTGTCGATTTGGTCCACGACGTAGTCGACATCCTCGTAGCTGCCGAGAACAATGACCCGGGACAGGTAGTGGCCGAACTCCCGCTGCCTGGTCAGCCAGAGCCGCCAGAGCCACCGTCCGCCGGAGAGGGCTATTGTCCCTACCGGCATGGTGACAAGGAAGAGCACCGCCATGCCCCGTGCCTGGTTGACCAGGAAGATGACGGCGAGCCAGCCGAAGGCCGCGGAACTCGCGCCGATGACCTTTTTGTACTCTCCCGGACCGACGCCGATGATGCGCGGATCGCGGGTCTTCCACAGCCAGAGGGCTGCCAGCCAGGCGGCCGCGATGCCGGTGTCCACGATGGCGACTTTCAGGACAGCAAGGTTCAGTGCCCGGGAGACGACCTCCGAGCTGAACACCACCGACAGGATGACCAGCAGGGTGTCGGTGATGCGGAGTTTCATCCGGTAGTGCCGCGCCCATTGGAGGGCATTTCCCGTTTTCCTGGCGTGCTGGCGGGGCACGAGCAGCGGGAGGGTCGGATAGCTGTGCCGGCGCGGCCCGTGATCCGGGACCCCCGCACCGAGGGCGGCCGAGGCCGCCACGGGCAGGGCCAGATTGACGAAGAACCGCCGGATACCGCGATGGCCGAGATCCTGCCCGACGGACCGCATCTCAGCAGCCTCCGGCCGGAAGACCGGCCGGAACAGCCGGCCTTCGACCGGCGCTGGCGTGTACAGCTGAAGGAGCCGACGACGGCTGGGGGGATGCCTCGGTCTCAGAAGGCAACGTCGCCGTCGGCTCCGCATAGGGGGCCATCCCGCGAAGACCGGCGTGCCGGTGGCGGCAGCCTGCCTGCGGGGCGGTGGTGTGGCTTGCGCCACGGGTGGGGCGTGCATGGGTGCCAGCGGGTTCCGCTGTCCCTGCGCGCCATGGAGAGGAACACAGATTGAGACTATTGAGAGGGTTTTCCCAGGACATTCCAACACCGTATTTCTATGTTTCCCGGCAAGTTGTGGTAGTGATTCGAGCCTAGGGAAGATGGAAAGGACGTACACGAGTAGGCAATACGGGAATCACTTGGCTACCGGCTGAGTAGTGGCCCGGTATCTGCTAATGCGGTACTTACGTCCGCCGTGACAGGGCGCCGGTGGTGCGGTGGCCGTTCACCTTGGACGTGCTCGTCCTGGCCGCCGCGAGCCGTTCGAAGGCCGACCGGCCGCCGTCGAATCCGCCGGAAGCCGGTACCTGGGCGCCGCCGTTCCTGCGCGCCGGCACACCTGACCAGTGCTCGCCCGGAGGGACCTCCGCATCAACGGCGGACCCGGCCCCGATAGCCGCTCCGGCGCCGATGCCGACCCGGTCCTCGACGCTGACGTGCATCCCGAGCCGCACCGCCTCCCCGAGAACCGTCTCGTCACCCAGGCTGGCCCCGGCGCAGACAGTGGAGAAATCCCCGATGGTGCTGCCGTAGCCGACGGTCACCCGGGGCATCAAGACGGTATGGAGGCCAAGGTGGGAGTCTGCCCCCAGGACCGTGTGGGCCAGCACGATGCTCCCGGGGGCGATCGTGCAGCCTTGGGCGACCCTGACGGTGGCGTCGACGATCGTCGCAAAGCGCGAGTCGGAGATACCCAGTCCGGCCAGCTGTTGCGCCAGCCGGCGGCGGGTCTCCGGCAGGGTCGCACAGATGACGAATTGCACGTCGGGGAACCGGACGGCGTCCTCCACCCGGCCAACGATGTTGAAGGCACCGCCGGCTGTCAAGCGGAGGGCTGCGGCGTCATCAAGCACGCCAACGAGGTCGATGCCCCCTGCGGCCGCCGCGTCCATCACCTCCCGGGCTAGGCCCTCGGCGGAGATGAGAACGATGCGATTCACTGGAGGACCCCTGCACTGGGCGGGGGTGGAGTGGCGGGATTGGGCGGAGGTATCAGCCAAACTGTATACATTGCGAGACCCTTCAAGCACTGTTCGGTAGTTCTTGAAGTCTAGGAAAAGCCCCGGCGGCGCACACGGGTAACGGATACGGGGGTTGACCGGGGAAGTACCTGTTCCCGGCGCAGACCCGGAGACGCCCTACTTGGAATCGCCTAGCAGTGCACGCTGACTATTGGCCGATTACTTGCACTGAATTCCCTGATTACGGGTGCCGGCTGAGGTGCTGGTCATTGAGGTCCTCGCGGCGGTTGATGCCGAGCTTTTCGAAGATCCGGTACACATGTCCTTCGACCGTGCGCACCGAAAGCGACAGCTCGACGGCGATGTCGGAGTTGCGGTGTCCCTGGATCACGAGCGAGGCAACATCGCGCTCCCGACGGGTCAGCGTGGGCACCATCGCCGCATTCTGGGGCGTGCCGTCGGAGGTGTGCCAACGGTTGAGCAGACGACGGATTTTCAGCTGCACGGTCCTATCGGTCGCGGGACCGACGAGGGCTGCGGTTTCTTCGAGTCCGAGTTCGGCGATCGCCGCGTCACCGGTGTCCTCCGCCCATTCGACCAGGCGGATCAGCGACTCGATGTCCCTGGTTGCGGCCGCCTTGCAGAACTGAACCAGTTGGGCGGCCTGCGTGCCCTCCATCGCTGCGGCGAGGTCCGCCAGCCGTTCCAGGCCGGATTTGTCACCCGCGCGCGCGGCCAGCAACCTCAGCTTGGCCTCAACGAGCACCCACCGCGAGCTGCGGGCCAGCTCGGCCAGATCCAGCAGTTCGTCGAGCGCCCGCTTGTCCACCCCGCGCAGGGTCCTTGCGGCCGCGAGTGTGCCCTGGCTGACCAGGCGCGTCTGCCCTGATCCCTCATAGGACCGGTTCCGGCTCTCATCGATGTAGCCGTCGGCGACCGCCGGCTCACTGCACAGGACCGCCGCAAGCGCTCCGTGGGCCAACGCCATCGGCAGCATGTTCTCCACATCGCCCAGGCGCAGTTCCTCGATAGCGCCCGCCAATGCATGGAGGGCTTCGGGGTAGTTCCCCCGGTGCAGCCGGGCGATCCCGGTGAGCAGATCCGAGATGCCGCCGAAATGAATCAATCCGCGCGGGTGTGCAGAGCGCTGCTGATCGAGGAAGTCAGCCAGGGCGTCCCATTGCGAGGCCATCATCAGGGCGAGGGCATGCCACATGACCACGAATTCGAAGTACCGGGTGATACCGAACGGTTCCTTCATGACCGCGCCATACGCCTGCTGGCTGGCTTCCAGTCCGGATTCAACCCTGCCGGCGGCCAGGTGCAGCCGACTGATGAGGACAAGGCACGCCAGGACGCCGTCTGGATCGCTGTCGGCTTCGGCGGCCGCCAGGCTGGTCATGACCCGTTCCAGCGGGAGGCCGTTTTCTTGTCCCAACAGCGGCACCATGGCCAGCAGTTCAACGGCCCGGACGGCCGCGCGCAGTTCCTTGGCGGTGTGAGCGCCATCCGGCGTGGCGCCATCCAGCCGGGCAACTGCTGCGCGCCAGGTGCTGACCACCCCCTGCAGGTCCGCCGCGTTGGCGTCTGCGCGCAGGTGCAGGTGCACGCTGATCAGCGTGGCCGTCTGTATGGTCCGCGGATCATGGACCGCTTCCGCCAGGCCGTCGAGGATCTCCCGCGCTTCACGCTGATTGCCGTTGGAATAGTGTGCCCGCGCCTGTTGGACGGCCGCTTCGGCCTGGCGTCCGGGGTCTTTGGCTGCGGCGGCGGCACGAAGAGCGAAGCCCGAGTCAAACAAATTGTTGGCCAGCGTCGCGGCCTGCAGCAACCGTTCATCGTCCACCGGGATCCCTGCGTCCAAAGACCAGCCGACGTGGCGCAGCAGCGAATCCGCCGTGTACCCCTCGGCCGGCATGACGGCGAGGATCCGTTCACGGCAGCGCAGGCTGCGTCCCGCAGGGATGATGCTACGGAGGATCTCTCCGTACAGCGGGTGGTAGAGCCGGACCCGGCGGTCGGGGCCGCCTTCGATCCGGATGAAGTTTCCGTCCGCCAGCGTATCCACGGCTGTCCGGGATGACAGTTCGAACAGCAGGTTCAGCGGAATCGGCTCGGCCATGGCCACGGTTTCCAGCAGCTCGTGCTCCTCGTTCGACAGACGCGAGATTTGGTGCCGCAGCAGGTCCGTGAGCCGGATATCCGGCGCCAGGGTATCGTCCTTGAGGACCCATACTCCATGGTTTTCCACCAGGCGCCCGGTTCTCTGGGCATTGGAGATCAGCGCCAGGACGAACATCGGGTTGCCGCCGCTGGTGCGGGCCAACCATGCGCTGGCGCTCTCGGTGACGTTGCCGCCGAGCACGAGCTGGCAGAGTTCGCGCACCTCCTGTTCGCCCAGCGGCCGAAGGAAGTGCCGTTCCAGCAGCCCCTCGCCCGCGTGGCCCAGGCCCGATTGCGCGGTTGCGCCGCCGGGACGGCTGAGGATGAGCGCACGGGTTCCGGTGGACGCGATGAGCTGGGCGACCAGGTCGGCGCTGGAGGGATCCAGGTTGTGCGCGTCGTCAACGACGAGCAGGGCGGGCGCATCCGAGCCGTGATGCTCGTTGGGCCCTAATCTGGAAATAAGGGCACGGAGGACGGCCATCGGGGACATGGTGTCGTTTTCCCGCACCTGGGTCAGCAGCGGACTCAGCGCGCCGTACGGAATGCTGGACAGCGACTGGCTGGCGTGCACGACGTAGGGCCTGGCCCTGGCACCGATCTCCTTCACGACGGCGGCACCCAGGGCTGTCTTGCCCAGCCCCGCGTCGCCCATCACCAGGACGCCTGTTCCATTGAGAATCGTCGAAGTGACAGCTCGGACGGCTTCGTCCCGACCTATCAACTCCGGCATGCCGAAGTACTCCATTTACGACCTCACGGTCAGACTGTTATCCAGGGACTCCCGCAGTTCGGCCCGCCCCGCGACGTGCAGTTTCTCGAAGATCCTGCCCAGATGCCAATCCACCGTCCGCGGCGAAAGGCTGATCGTGCGGCCGATGCTGCCGCTGCTGTCACCGGCCGCCACGCGGGCCACCAGGTCCGCCTCAAAGGGGGTAAGCGAGGAGATCTGCTCGGTCAGCGAGTGCAGCGGCCGCAGCTGGCGGTAATTCATGTTCTCCAGGTTTTGCGCAAGCCGCGCCGCAGATCTGTCAGCCGACTGGCTGGCCAGCAGGTGGCCCGTCCGGGCCACCTCGTAGGCCAGGAACGAGTTTCCCAGGTTCATGGACAGCTCGGCGGCCTCGATCAGCTCGGGGACATGGCCGTTGACCAGTCCCGATCCATACTTGTCGCACAGCACCGCAAAGGGTCCGTCGATTTTCCGGGACACCTCCCACATCGCGTCCGCGGCGTCCTCGCCGCTGAGCCGGGTAGCGGCGGCCAGGAAGATGAGAGCGTGCGAGAAGTTACCCGCCGTCCGGTCCGCTTCCGCCTCCCGGAGGAACGCGGCCGGGAGGTCGTTACCGGGCTGTAAGGCCGCCAGCGCCTGCAGCCTGAACAGCGCCTCGAAACGGGCGGACCCGTGGGACGCGTGCGGCCCGGGACGGTCGGCAAGCCCCAGCTCCAGCCTGGACTTCGCGCCGTCATCCGCCAGTGCGTAGGCATACGCCGCGGCGGCATGAACCAGGGGCAGTGAGCTTTGGCAATCGCGGATTTCCAGTTGGGCGGCGGCCGGCACCAGGGACTGGAGCGCGGCGTCCGGCCGGCCGGCCAGCACGTGGGCCACTCCTCGGGCCACCTGTCCGGCTTCCGCCATGCGCACGCTGCCCAGGGACCGGATTTCGGGGGAATCCAGCAGCTCCAGGCAGCTGTCCAGCAGGCCCGAGACCAGCAGGGCATTAACGATCCGGACAAGGGCCGCGTCTTTGACCAGGTTCGACGGCCTCAGCGACTTCACGCAGTCGACGACGGTGGAGGCCAGTTCCACGGCCTCGGCCTGGCGTCCGCAGACAGACCACGCCTCGCAGAGCATGCCGCCCGCGGCGACGCGCACGTCGGGCTTTCGTCCGCGGTCGGTGTAGAGCCTGAAGACGTCGTCGGAGACGTCGGAGTATCTGCCCTCGAAGATGGCCTGTTCGGCCTCCGCCAGCGTGAGGTCTTCGGCCAGCTCCATCATGGACCTGGCCGGGTCCACGGTGGGCGGATACGGCAGCGAAAGCGCTCCCTTCCTGGCCAGCTTCAGGTCCCGTCCGTCGCTGGGGACATTACCGTCAGCGGTGCGCCTGGCGAGATTGCGTTCGACCGCCAACCGGATATCCGCATCCGTCGGGTCCTGGACGTTCACCTGCTGGCCGATCAGCAGCGAATCCTGCGCCGCCTCGGCATTCCCCGCCAGCAACGCTGCCCGCAGCTCGACCAACTGGACGGAGGCGGAGCGGTCCTTCGCGGAAACGGTCCTGATAATCCGCAAGGCCGTGGCGGGGTCGTCATCCGCATTGGCCACCTGCGCCGCCCGCACCAGATCCTCGGAACTCACCCGGCCGCCGCAGTCAAGGGTCCAGGCAACCAGGCCCGGCAGCTCCGCCGTCGACACATCCGCCGCCGTCAGCTGCGCCAGCACTTCCTGCCACAGCTCACGGCTGCGCCCCGGCGGAACACTGCCGGCGATGGCCTCGGCCATGAACGGATGATGGATCCGCACCAGCGGGTCCTGGCCGGTGCAGATTTCCAGAATGCCGCGCTCTTCCAGCCGGTCCACCTGTTCGGTGCCCGCGACGGCGGCCAATACCCGCAGCGGCAAGGCCCTGGCGAGCGAGACAATCTCGGCGATCCGGCGCTCGTCGGGCGCCATGCGCTGCAGGCGCAGCTGCATGATGTCGATGATTTCCCCGGCAATGACCATCGGGCCAACGAGGACCCACACGTCCCCGGACCTGACCAGGTGGCCGCTCCTGAGAAGCTCCCTGGCTATCACGCGAAGGTAGAGCGGGTGGCCGCCGGCCACCTTCCACAGGCTCTGCACCGCGTAGGCGGACAGCGGGCCGCCCACCAGTTTCTCCAGCATCTGTCCCGTGCAGTCCAGATCGACGGGACCGACGTCGAATCGAAGCAATTGTCCCTCGGTCCACAGTCCAAGGAATGCGCCGTCGCAGGCGCCGGCATCCTCGGCCGTGGCGAGCAGCGAAATGGAACCGTTCCAGACCAATTGGGCCAGCACGATGCCGGCCAGGGGATCGAGCCCATCCGCGTTCTCGACGAAGATCACGATCCGCCGCCCCTGCGAGCGTTTGAGGAGCGAGGCGGCGAGCGCCTCGAGAACCAGGGCCGGATGGTTCATGGCCCGCGGATCCGCGTCGGTGAGCAGCAGCCCCAGCGCGGCGTAGGGGACTTTGGCCGCCAGCGCACTGCCGCGGATGTGTTCGACGTGCACGTCGTCGGCCATCCTGGCCAGCACCTCGGCAACCACGGCCGACTTTCCGATGCCCGTCTCGCCTATGACGAGCGCACCGCCGAGGCCGGCTCCGAGCGCGGAAAAAACTCCGGCCACCAGGCCTTCTCGTCCGACAGCACCTGTAGAGTCATCCGTCATCTTGGTTTCTCCGACACGAGCACCCGTGCGGCCAAGAGTGAACACGACTTAGACATCAGTGGCCCCTCCCCCCTACTCACTCGGAATAGCTCTCCGACTGCGTTAGGACCTCACTATAGGCTCGGGCAGCACCCGAGTCTAGGGATTTTGCTTCGCCGGGGACAATATCTACCGGTGGCCGGAGACTATGGGCTCCCTGCACCCGAGTAGAAAGTTGCGGATCGGAGCGCAATTGCCGGGTACCCCTCCCGCAAACTCACGCAATTTCTACTCGTGTCCGCACCGGGCGCCGATCCTAGGCTCAGAGCATCTCCCCGGATACTTTCGGTGGGAACTACGCCGGGTCTCGCATTGTGCCGCCGAATCGCCCTGTGCCGTCCCGTCCAATCCCGCCGGGAGCTTGGGACCGCAAGGGGAAGGATTTCATGTGAAGATCATGTTCGTTACTTCAGCCGGCGGCCACCTGGCGCAACTGATTCCGCTGGAAAGCTGGTGGCGGGCCCACTCCCGCTCATGGGTGACCTTCCGGCGGCCGGAAGTGGAAGCTGCGCTGTCCAACGAGGACGTGACCTGGTGCTTTTTCCCGACAACCCGGAACCTCCCGAACGCCATCCGCAACCTGCTTCTCGCCTGGCCGACGCTGCGGAAAAACCGGCCGGATGTCGTCGTGTCGGTCGGCGCCGGAGTGAGTGTCCCGTTCTTCCTGGTGGCGCGCCTGTTCCATATCCACACGGTATATATAGAGTGCTTCGACCGCATCACCATGCCCACCCTAAGCGGGCGTATGTGCTACCCCATGTCAGATCTTTTCTGCGTCCAGTGGGAGGAACAGCTCAAGTACTATCCTGAAGCGGTCAACATCGGGCCGGTCCTCTGATGTCCGGGGCCAGCTACCCGATGCTGGTTGTTTCCCTGGGCACGGACCACCACAAGTTCGACCGTCTCGTCGACTGGATTGACGACTGGCTCGCCGCGCGCGATGATCCGCCGTCGTGCCTCATCCAGCACGGCGCGAGCCGGGAGCCACGGTTCGCCGCTGGGATCCCCCGGATGCCCAGGGAGGACCTGCTGGACCTGTACGCGCGGGCCACCGTCGTCGTGGTCCAGGGCGGGCCGGGGTCCATCCTCGATGCGCGCGAGGTCGGCCAGATGCCGATAGCCGTTCCCCGCAGGCCCGAACTCCACGAAGTGGTCGACGGCCACCAGATCGCGTTCACCGCCACCATGGCGCACCATGGGGAGGCCATCGCTGCGGAATCCGCCGCGGCTCTCGCCATGGCACTCGACTACGGATTCGGCCACCCCGAGCTGATGCGCACCGCTCCGCGCAGGTCCGGCGCCGCCGTTGCGGCCCAGAAACTCCAGGACGCCGTGGCCGGGCTCGACACCGCCGGCCACGGCCATATGGCGCTGCGGCGGATCAGGCAGGTACTCATCCACCACTAGCTCCGCGGGACTAGCGGCGGGACCAGGCGCCGGGTTCGCCCAGCAGCGCCGCCACGGCGGGGGGCAGCCTGCCGTGCGCGAGGTCGTCCACCGTCGTCGCCTCCAGGACGGTCCGCAGGCTCACGCGAACGGCGATCCAGACGTCCTGGAGGGCGGCGCTGGAGTCCGGATAAACAACGTTTTCGGGTCGTTCGCCCCTGACACCCGCGAGCGGACCGTCGACAGCCCTGATGACATCCGCGACGGTTATTGATTCGGCCGCCCGGCCCAGCAGGTACCCGCCGCGCACTCCCCGCCGGGCAACCAGGAGGCCCGCACGGCGGAGCTCGGTCAGGATGGCTTCGAGGAACTTCCCCGGAATGTCCTGCGCCGCGGCCAGCCGTTCGCCCGTGACGACGTCGTCCGCCTGGAGGGCGAGTTCGATCATGGCCCGCAGCGCGTAGTCGGCCTTCGCCGTGATGTGCACCCTGGCGCCCTTTCTGCCAACCCACAAAGCCTCAAGCGGCACACTACCGTGCGGGCACCGCATCCGGCGAGTACAGCCCCCTCTTGAATTGAACGCGATGGGTGATCCGGCTGAAGGCCGCATCGACGGCCATGCCCAGCAACAGAATGACGAGCATCATGGCCAGCAAGCCGGCGGTATCGGCAAATTCGCGGAAGAACTGCAACTGCACCCCCAGGGATGGCTTGGAGGCAATGATGACCAGCAGCTCCCCCGCCATCAGGCTCCGCCAGGCGAAGGCCCACCCCTGTTTGAGCCCGGCCAGATAGGCGGGGAGGGCGGCCGGCAGGACCACATACCTGTACAGCACGAATCCTCTGGCTCCCAGGGCGCGCCCGGTGTCCAGCAGCGCCGGCGCGACATCATCGATACCGGAGATGAGCCCGTTGGCGATCGAGGGTGCGGCCCCGAGGACGACAACAAAGATGATGGCCTGCTCCGACAGCGAAAACAGCAGGATCGCGAAGGGAAACCAGGCGATGGACGGCATCGTCTGCATCCCCGTGATCAGCGAACCGACGGCGGACCGCATGAGCCTTGACCGCGAAACAAGGAGACCGACGGCCGTGCCGATGAGGACCGAGACCCCGTAGCCCACGGAGGCCCGCACCAACGTGTTCGCCAGCGCTGCCCAGAACTTGGCGTCGGCGAGCTGCTCGACAAATCTGCCCAGCACCTCCGCCGGGGCGGGAAGCACATAGGACGGGCGCCATCCCGCGAGATAGACCGCTTCCCACCCGGCGACGACCAGGCCCACAGCGAGCAGGGGCGGCAGCACCCGCCGGTACAGCCATTCCCGCCCGCGCCGGCCGGCTTTGGCCGGGGTGCCGGAGGCCTGTCCGGAGCCGGAGGCCTGTCCGGAGCGCGATAGCTTGAGCCCGTTCACAACGCACTTCCCTGCAGGCTGTCGCGCAGGACGGCGGCCCGCGACGACAGCTCGGGGGTGTCCGAACGCCGGGGACGGGGCAACTCGATGTCCACGTGGGCATGAATGCGTCCGGGCGACGGAGCCATGATGATGACACGGTCGGCTAATCGTGCCGCTTCCGAGACGTTGTGCGTGACAAAGAGCACAGTCAGGGACCGTTCGGCCACGATCCGTTCCGTTTCGTCGTGCATCGCGTCCCGCGTCATGGCATCCAGCGCCCCGAAGGGCTCATCCATCAACAGAATGCTGCAGTCCTGGGCAAGCGTCCGGGCCAACGCCACTCGTTGCCTCATTCCGCCGGACAGTTCGTGGGGCCGCAGCGCACCGGCATCCGTCAGCCGGACGGACTCCAGCAGCTCGTCGACACGACCGCTGAAGTCGCGGCGCGGCACTCCCGAGAGCCTGAGTGCGAGTTCGATATTGCCCCGCACGGTCAGCCACGGGAACAGGTTGGCGTCCTGGAACATCATTCCGATCCGCCGGCCGCCGGTGTGCACCAGGCCCGACGTCGGCGCCTGCAGTCCGGCGATCAGGCTGAGGAGCGTGGACTTTCCACATCCGGAACGGCCCAGCAGGCAGACGAATTCGCCGTCTCCGATGGTCAGATCGATCTCCGACAGAACCTGCTTGGCGGTGGACCCGGCGCCGAATGTCTTGCTGACTGAGCGGAGGCTGACGCTTCCGCGGTCGGTCCTGACCTCGTCAACAGGCGGATGGATACTCACGGGGCGCTCACCTCCTTCTGGCCCCGGGCGGAGAGTGCCGCGTTGAGCAGCCGAAGGTCGTACAGCCCGGTGAGGTCTGCCCGGGGAAGGAGTCCGACTGCCTCCGCGTTCGCCGCTCCCCTGACGAGGGTTGCGGCAAGGGGATCAAAAGTGAAGTCCACATTCGACCAGGCGCGGTCGAGGACCGTGGCCTGGATCTTCTGGCCGGCGATCGCCATGATTCCCGCATTCACCGATTCCTTCGCCGCCGCCGGATCGGCCGCCATGAAGTCCAGGGCGTCCAGTTCGCCCTGGATCACGGCCGAGACGGTTGCGGGGTGGGCGTCCAGGAAGTCCTTCCGGACGATCAGGTTGGTCACGACGAATTTGCCGTCCGGCCACAGATCCTTTTCATTGACGAGGAGGTGCCCTCCGCCCTCCTGGATCATCCGGGTCAGATAGGGCTCGGGGACCCAGGCGCCGTCGATGGCTCCGCTGCTGAAGGCTTGGAGCGCCGTCGAGTTGTCCTGAGGCATGATGCTCACGTCGCCGCCTCCCTCGGCCGTGGAGGACAGCCCCTGGTCCTGCAGCCAATGCCGCAGTGCGACGTCCTGGGTGTTACCCAGCTGGGGTGTGGCGATCTTTTTCCCCTTCAGCGCTGCGGCGGTGGTGATGCCGTCGCGGACCACCAGTCCGGCACCTCCCGAGGCCGCTCCGGCGACCACCCGCAGCGCCGTGCCGTTGCTCTTGGTGAATCCGTTAACGGTGGGGTTGGGGCCAACGAACGCCATGTCCAGAGCGCCGGAAAACAATGCCTCAATGGCCGCGGGTCCCGCGTTGAACGTCATCGGCACGAGTTTCGTGTCGCCCAGCCGCGCGCAAAAGAAGCCTTTTTGCACTCCCACGATGGCCGGGGCATGCGTCAGGTTGGGGAAGTAACCGATCCTGACGCTCTGCGCCGGTCCGGAATCAGTGGCGGACTTAGTCGAGGCCGACACCGGCCCGCCGCATCCGGAGGAAGCAATGGCGAAAATCGTTGCGAGGACGGCAACCGCCGCCCTGGAGAGAACGCCCATGTGATCAATCCTTAAGCCCGATGTGTAAACCTATAATTCCGGTAGGTTATTAGGCTTTTTGGCGTGCCAACAGTGGGCCGGGACGCTTTCAGGTAGTTGATTTACAAGTACTCAAAAACCACCGGGAAGTACTTGTTGGCGGCGACGGGGATACCTATCCCATGCACAGCGGGACCACGGATCCGCGCTCCCAGGATTAATGCGGTACGGCCTGGACGATGGCCATGACCTCAGCCAGCTCCCGCCGTGAGGACACCTGGAGCTTGGCGTAGATCTTGTACAGGTGGCCCTCGACGGTCCGCCGGGACAGGGACAGCCCCTCGGCGATGCGCCGGCTGCTTTCCCCCGCCGCGGCGCGGCGGGCCACCTCGTCCTCTTTGGCCGTGAGCGCGGGACCGCCTCCTTGGCCCGGCCCCAGAAGGGGGCGGCCCGCCGCCGCATCGTGAAACAGCTCGCGTGCGGCGCGGAACGTGCGCCGGTCGGTGGACGGCCCGGGGACGGTCACGGCAGCGCGGGCGGCATCCTGCGCGTGCACCGGATAGCCCATCTCCGCGAACGTCCAGCCGATCCGCAGCAGGGCCGCGGTATCCCTGCGGATTAGGGCCTCACCGAAGGCGGCGCATTGGCGTGCCAGCGGCCCGGGGACGGTGGCGGCAGTGTGCACGAGCCGTGCTGCCGCGTCAGGGTGGTCCGGACCGGCGATTCCCGTGGCCGACTGGGTGATCAGCAGTGCAAGTCCGGTGGCGCCGCGGACCGTGACGGAATCAGCCAGGGCAAGCAGCCTGTCGGCGACCGCGGCCGGGGAACCGGCCGATCCTCCGGGCACCGCCGAAGCCATCAGCCGGAAGTAACTGCAGATTTGGATCCCCAACCATCCGACGGCGTTCGTTGGCCGTGCCGCTTCCAGGCATTCCCGGGCCCGTTCCTCGTCGCCATCGAGCGCCAGCGCGTAGGCTGCCGCGGCCGCGGCTACGGGTCCGGCCGGGCTGCGGAACTGTTGAAGCTGCCGCATCGCGGGGAGGAGTGCCTGTACCGCGCTCCGTGTGCTGCCTCGGTACACGTCGATGATCCCCTCGGCCAGTGCGGACAGGGCATCACTGTATTGCGCGCCCGGGGAATCAGCGGGACCGTGGCCCGGACCGCAGGGTGCACAGGCGCGCGGGCCGCCGAGGAGGCGCGCCAGGAGTTCGGTCCAGCGGATCTGCTGGTCCGTCCGGCCCGACGGCGGTGGCGCCCACCGCGGGCCGGGCTCCGGTACGCCTTGTCCGGCGACGGTGCACACAGCCGCCCGCAGGCGGGCCCCTTCCCTGCCGTGCGTGCTGTCGCCGGTGCGGGCGGCGCCGTCACCCCCGGCGTACAGCGTGTCCAGCCGGGCTGCCGCTTCCGGAACGTTCCCTTGGTGGAATTCCCTTTCGGCATCATCCAGGGCCACATCGGCGGCGAGGTCGCGGCGCGCCGGGTTGTCCGGAGATCCGGCGCCGCTGCCCAGCCAGGCCCGCAGCGGCTCCAGGAACGGGTCCGGCGCATGGCGTGCGGCCGGCGTTCCCGCGCGGTCGCCGCGGACCTTGACCCAGCCCAGCCGGCAGAGGTTGCCCAATGCCCTGTGCAGTTCCACCCAAGCGGCGTGATCCGCGGGATCCGCGGGGGCCCCCACCGCTGACGGCAACAGGACCGGTCCCGCGGAGCATCCTGCCGATACCGCCGACCACGCGTTCAGCGCTCCCTCCCGGACCTCGGCGGCGCAGGGAAGCGCGGCAATGAGCTGCAGCGCCTCATCGGATTGCCCCGCCACGTTCGCGGCATGCGCCGCGGCGAGGATCCGAGCCGCCGAAAGGGACTCACCGCAGCGAAGCGCCCACAGGGCCATGGCTGCGTCCAGCCTGTTATCACCCGGGGCCTCGGTCGCCGGCGGGCCAGCGTTGGCGACCCTGCGGTACAACGAGCAGCTGCGGCCCATCATGACCTGTGCCGCCGCGGCGCGGCCGAGCACGGGACGGCTCAACGAGACCCAGGGCGGCCCGCCGGGCTCGGAAGCCAGGATCCCCCGGCCCTGGAGGGCGTCCACGGCGGAGCGCTTCGCCACCGATAGGAGGCGCCCGAGTGGCATTCCCCCCGTCATACCGAGGATTTCGATGACCGTCCGTTCGTGCGGGGTGGCGGCGGCAAGGACAATATCGGCCGCGTTCCTGGATTGACTGCCAATCTCGAGGGGGCGGCCGTTGAGCACCCACGTCCCGGCCCGCGAGGTTATGGTGCCGGCCGCGACCTGGTCCTCGAACAGGGCAAGCATGAACCTCGGGTTGCCGCCGCCGAGGGCTGCGATGGCACGGACCGCCGTCGGGGAGATCTCCCTGCCTCCGGCGTGCCGCAATAATTCCGCGGCCTCGGCCGGATCCAGAGGACCGACGTCGAGGCGTGCCAGCCGTCCGTCCAGCCACAGGCTCACGAAGGCGTCGGGCAAGAGGCGCATGTCCCGGCACACCAGGATCACGTGGATGCTCCCGCCGGCGGCCAGTTGCGCGACGCAGTTGGCGGTGGCCTCGTCCACGGCGCAGGCATTCTCCAGCACCAGGACGGTCCGGCGACCGGGCGCCGATTCCTCGAAATGGGCGGCCAGGGCCGAGAGCACCGCCAGGGGCTGTAGGAGCGGCCGTTCTGCCATGAGCCGCAGGACCCCCATCAGGGCGGCGAACGGGGTGCCGGCGCCGCCTTTCGCCGCCTCGATGCGCACGACGCGGGTTCCGCCGTCGGGCCCGGCACCGAGCCGGCGGGCCAGGTAGGTCTTGCCGCACCCCTGTTCGCCGACGAGCACGGTACCGCACAGGTCCGGATCCCCCGACGCGGCGAGCAGGGCTGCCAGGGCAGCTGTCCGGGAGGCAAGCAGCGGACCGGCCGGATCCGCGGGTGCAGCCCACGGCTGTCGGCCGTCGGCGGTCTCCGGCGGGGCTAAGGCGAGCGCGTGGGCCCCGGCGGCGGATGCCTGGGCACGGGTGATGATGGGCTGGGGAATCGCCATAGTCCGACACTAGAAAGCCGCGGACCCCACCGCACGAGTAGGAATACTGGAGTCACGCCACCGGCGCGCCCGGTCCAGGCCTATTACGCGGGGATGGGGAGGTAATTACCTACTTTGCCGCGCGATTACCGCAACGTGGTTACCGCAACTGCCTATTTCGCGGCGTGGTATTTCTGCTGGGCATCGACCAGACCCGACGTGATCAGGTGCTCCACGGCATCGGCCGCGTCGTCGACCAGGAAGGGCAGCTCCTTGGCCTCCGAGGCGGAAAAGTCCTTCAGCACATGGTCGGCTGCGTCCATCCGGCCCGGTGGCCGGCCCACGCCCACCCGGACCCGGAAGTAGTCCCTCGTACCCAGGGTGCTGGAGATGTCCCGCAGCCCGTTGTGGCCGCCCTCGCCACCGCCGGTCTTGAGCCGGATCGTGTTGAACGGAATGTCGATCTCGTCGTGCACGGCGACCACATGGTCAGGTGCCACGTCGAAGAACCTGGCCAATGCCGCCGTCGGGCCTCCGCTGAGGTTCATGAACGTCAGCGATTTGGCGAGCACCAGCTTCGGTCCGCCGAATCCGAGCCGGCCCTCGGCGACGACGGCACGCGCCTTGTGGTTCTTGAAGGACGCGCCCAGCCGGTTCGCCAGTTCCTCGACCACCAGGTAGCCGACATTGTGCCGGTTGCGGCTGTAGCCGGGCCCGGGATTCCCGAGCCCGACTACCAGCCAGGTGCCGCTCATGCGTGCGCTGCTGCGTTGGACTTACTCGGCAGCGGGGGCTTCTTCGGTCACGGCGGCCGTGGGCTCTTCGCCGAGGTCCTGGTCCTCCGGCACGGAGAAGTTCACGATCAGCATTTCCGGGTCGGCCAGCAGCAGGGCACCGGCGGGGACCGGCAGGTCCTTTGCGTAGACGTGGTCTCCGGCCTTGCGGCCCGCAACGTCGACCTCGATGTGCTTGGGCAGGTGGGTGGCCTCGGCTTCCAGGCTGACGGTCATTTCCTCCTGGTTCGTCGCGACACCCGGGGCGACCTCACCGACCAGGACGACGGGGATGTCCACGGTGACCTTCTCGCCGCGGCGGACGGTGAGCAGGTCGATGTGCTCGATGATCTGCAGAACCGGGTCCCGCTGGATGTCCTTGACCAGGGCGAGGTGCTCTTCGCCGGCCACATCGAGGGTCAGCAGGGCGTTGGAGCCGCGGACGGCGCGGGTGGTGGCACGCTCCGGCAGGGCGAGGTGCAGCGGCTCGGCTCCATGGCCGTAGACGACGGCGGGGATCAGGTTGGCGCGGCGGGCCCGGCGTGCGGCGCCCTTGCCGAATTCGGTGCGGATCTCGGCAGCAAGCTTCTGCTCAGCCATGAGGGTGTCTCCTTCTTGAGTGGGTCAGCAAGGACGAATGGTCTGGAACTCGCCGGCGCCGTGGCGCTCAAAGAAGGCTCAGACCGTGTCGATAACGGAGCGGCATGACCGCTCCCTCGCCAGGGTACCCGTCGATTCTACTACAGAGCGCCCGGTGGGCCGCACGGTGAGGGCCGTGCGGGGCCGCGCGCGGCTGGGGAGGGAGCCGCCGGGGATCAGGCGTTGCCGTCGAACAGCGAGGTGACCGACCCGTCGTCGAACACCTCGCGGATGGCGCGGGCGATCAGCGGGGCAATCGAGAGCACGGTCAGCTGGGGGAACCGCTTTTCCGCCGGAATCGGCAGCGTATTGGTCACCACCACTTCGCGGGCGCCGCTTTCGGCAAGGCGGCGGGAAGCGGGCTCGGAGAGGATCGGGTGCGTGGCGGCGATAATGACGTCCTTCGCCCCGGCGTCCTTGAGCACGTTGACCGCGCCGGAGATGGTGCCGCCGGTATCGATCATGTCGTCGATCAGCACGCAGGTGCGGCCCTCGATCTGGCCCACCACGGTCTTGGAGACCGCCTGGTTGGGGACGGTGAGGTCCCGGCTCTTGTGCACGAACGCCAGCGGGGCGCCGCCGAGGCGTTCGGCCCACTGCTCGGCCACCCGGACCCGGCCGGTGTCCGGGGAGACGACGGTGATGTTGTCGGCGCTGACGCGGGTGCGGATGTAGTCCGCCAGCAGCGGGATGGCCATCAGGTGGTCCACCGGGCCGTCGAAGAAGCCCTGGATCTGCGAGGTGTGCAGGTCAACGCTCATGATCCGGTCGGCGCCGGCGGTCTTGTACAGGTCCGCCACCAGGCGGGCGGAGATCGGCTCGCGTCCGCGGCCCTTCTTGTCCTGCCGGGCGTACGGGTAGAACGGCGACACCACGGTGATCCGCTTGGCGGAGGCCCGCTTGAGCGAATCGATCATGATCAGCTGTTCCATCAGCCAGTTGTTCATCGGCGCGGGGTGCGCCTGCAGGACGAAGGCGTCGGTACCGCGCACGCTCTCGGAGGAGCGGACGTAGATCTCCCCGTTGGCGAAGTCGTACGCGTCCATCGGCAACAGATCGGTGCCCAGCTCCCTGGCGATTTCACGCGCCAGCTCAGGGTGCGCCCGCCCGGCCGCGAGGACCAGTTTCTTTTCGCCGTGCGCCGTGATTTCGCTGCTCATGCTCGGTTGCCCTCTTCTGTGGTTTCCTGCGGTGCTGAGGATTCGTGGGCTGCGCGGGCCAGGTCCGCCGAACGGGTTCCGGGGCGCTTGGCCTCGGTCCAGCCCTCGGCGTTGCGCTGCGGGGCGATGCTCAGGGCCAGGGCGCCGGCCGGGACGTCCTTGCGGACCACGGCCCCCGCTCCGGTATAGGCGCCGTCGCCCACGCGCACCGGGGCGACGAAGACGGTGTTCGCGCCCGTGCGGACGCCGGAGCCGATCCGGGTCCGGTGCTTGTGCTCGCCGTCGTAATTGGAGGTGATGTTACCGCAGCCGATGTTGGTGTCGTCGCCGATCTCGGCGTCGCCCATGTAACCCAGGTGGGAGAGCTTCGTGCCGCGGCCGATGGTGACGTTCTTGGTTTCGTAGAACGCGCCGATTTTGCCGCTCTCTCCCAGAATGGTGCCCGGACGGAGGTAGGTATACGGTCCGACGGTGGCCCCGGCACCGATGGCCGATCCTGATCCGTGCGTGCGCGTGACGTGGGCGCCCTCGCCGATCCGCACGTCGGTGAGGGTGGAATCGGGGCCGACGACGGCGTCGCGCGCCACCTGCGTGTCACCGTGCAGCTGGGTGCCAGGCAGCAGGGTGACGTCCTCGTCGAGCCGCACGGTCGTGTCGATCCAGGTGGTGGCGGGGTCCACGATGCTCACCCCGGCGCGCATCCAGCCCTCCAGCACGCGGCGGTTCAGCTCCGCGCCGAGCGCTGCGAGCTGGACGCGGTCGTTGGCGCCTTCGACCTGCCAGCGGTCGGCGGTGACGACGGCGGCGACTCGTCCGCCGGCCTCCCGGACCAGGCCCAGCACGTCGGTCAGGTACATCTCGCCCTGGGAATTGTCCGCGGTCACGTTCGCCAGCGCGGTACGCAGGGCACCGGCGTCGAACGCGTAAATGCCGGAATTGACTTCGCGGATGCCCCGTTCGGCGTCCGAGGCGTCCTTGTGTTCGCGGATCGCCAGCACCGTGCTGTCCGGGCCCGCACCGTCGCGCAGAATCCGGCCGTAGCCGGTCGCGTCGTCGAGCAGCGCCGTCAGCACGGTGACGGCATTGCCGTCGGCGCGGTGGGTGGCCACGAGGTCCGCCAGCAGAGGGGCGCCCAGCAGCGGCACGTCCCCGTACGTCACCACGACGGTTCCCTTTAGCGGCCCGTCGGCGTCCAGGACCTCCAGCGCAGCCTGGACGGCGCGGCCGGTGCCGGGCACCTCATCCTGGTCAACGATCACTGCGGCCGGGTCGACGGCCGCGATATGGGCGCTGACCCGTTCGCGTTCGTGCCGGACGACGGCGGCCAGCACCCGCGGTTCGATGCCCCGGGCGGCGGCGAGCGCGTGCTCCACCATCGATTTTCCGCCGAGGGGATGCAGAATCTTGGGAGTCCGGGACTTCATCCGGGTTCCGGCGCCTGCTGCGAGGACGATTACGGCGGCTGGCCTCGGATCGGATGACTGGTCAACGGGCTCTTGACTCACAGGCGCGCACTCCCTTGCTGATTGGCTGCGGCGACCGGTGCCACGGGTCCATCTTACTGACAGACGTCCGCGCCGACGCGCGCGTTCCGCCCATAGGATTCGAACCTATACTCCACGGCTCCAAAGGCCGGGGTGCTGCCATTACACCAGGGCGGACCATGCCCTCGCGGACACAGGAATCAATTCTGCCACGAACGGGACACCGCCAGCGACAGCGTCCGCCGCCGCTCCCTGCCGCCGCCCCGCGTCCGTTCCGTCCTGCGCAGGATCCGCCGCCTGCCGTGCGCAGGACACTGTCCTGCGCACAGCTGACGGCGGACCCTGCGCAGGACGGAACGGAGGGCGGCGGCGGCGGGACGGAACGGAGGGCGACGGCGCCGGGACGGGGCGGCGGACGCTGTCGCTGGCGGTGTCGCGTTCGTGGCAGAA
>JBIOFK010000006.1:0-35457 GCA_044447065.1 Actinomycetales bacterium
CAAGGGCTCCTCCGGCGGACGCCCCGTCAGCTACGACAAGGACGCCTACAAACGGCGCAACGTCGTCGAGCGCAGCTTCAACACCCTCAAGCAATGGCGCTCCCTGGCCACCCGCTACGACAAACTGGCCCTCACATACCGCTCAGCGACCGTTCTGCACGCCGTCGCCATCTGGAGCACCCTATTAGGAGACACGCCCTAAGAGGGAGTCCTCTGTGCCTGGAAGTATCAGCATGACGCTATGGAAGCGCAGATGTGGCATTCCAACTCCGTGACGCGCCACGATCACGTGTTCTTGGGCTCTCCGTCCATCCGGAGGCGCCAGTGTCGGATTCACGCACCACTTGCCCTGACGGGTGCGGCCCCTGTCAGATCGACCCAGTTCCCCGCCCGACATAGACAAATCTAGTGACACTAGATGACTAGTCGTGATATATGTCAATCAGATTCGATCATTTCTTGAAGAGGCATTCTCCCCCGCCAGACTCGGAACCGGCGGTTCCCCTCAGGCCACTCCGTATTCATATCGTCCGGAGCGCCGGGATGTCGATGCGGAGCGGCCGGCCAAGGAGGCGGACGCGCATCAACGGTGGCGATAACAGAGAAGGCAGGCAGCGCATGGACGAGCAGTCAGATAGGCAGTCGACATTGAGACTGGAGCGGCGGACGTACTCAATTCCGGACCTGGGGCCAGAGAGCCCGTTGCCAATGGTTGGCACCCCGCTGGAGAGTCCGTATGCGGCACAGGGCAGCTTCCCGCCGGAGATCAGTGATGGGTCTACCTATGGAATTCCAGCCAACCTCTATCCGTATCAGGAACAGGATGGTTATGGCCGGTCCAGGTCGGATCGCATCATGCAGACAGTAGTGCTGGAGAACGAGCGGCTTCGCGCGGTCTTTCTCCCGGAACTGGGCGGGCGCCTTTGGGAGTTGATCGACAAGTCGACAGGAAAGAATCTGTTGCACACCCCGTCCGCCATCCAGATCGCGAACTTGGCGCTGCGCAATGCGTGGTTTGCCGGCGGGATCGAATGGAATATCGGCACGCGCGGGCACTCGCCGACGACCTGCAGCCCGCTGCACACAGGCATCGTGCGCAGTCCGGAGGGGCAGGAGATACTCAGGATGTGGGAATTCGACCGTCTGCGCCAGACCGTCTTCCAGGTGGACGCGTGGCTGCCACCGGATTCGGCGGCGCTTCTGGTGGCCGTCCGCATCCGCAACCCCAATCCCCATGAAGTGCCAATGTACTGGTGGACCAACGCGGCCGTGCCGGAGACGGCGCAGAGCCGGGTCATCGCACCGGCCGCCTCTGCCTTCGCCGGCAACTACGCGGAAGGCATTGCCCGGGTCGTCCCCACGGACAACGAAGGCATTGATTGCACCTGGCCGGCCCGAAACCCACACGCGGCGGACTTCTTTTTTGACCTTTCGCCCGAGAAGCGCCGCTGGATTATCAATACCGACCACGACGGCGGCGGGCTGGCGATGATGTCCACGGATCGGCTCGTGGGGCGAAAGCTTTTTGTTTGGGGCCACGGGCAGGGGGGAACCCGGTGGCAGAACTGGCTTGCTCCGGAAGGCGGCCGCTACGCGGAAATCCAGGCCGGATTGGCCCAGACGCAATTCCAGCATCTTGCCATGCCGGCCGGGGCCGAGTGGTCATGGCTGGAGGCGTACGGCAACGCCGGTGTCAATGCCGCCGTCGCGCACGGCGCGGATTGGAATGCCGCGGTCGAGCATTGCGAAGCGCGCATCGATGCCCTATTAAGCCGGGAAGCGCTCGACGCCGCCCATGCGGCCTCGCGCGCGTGGGCAGACCTGCCCCCGCAGGAACCGGTGATCGCAGGCACTGGATGGGGGGCGCTGGAAGCTGCCCGACGACGACGGGGCCGCCAGCCGTGGGTGGAGGAAGCCGGGACGCCATTCGCGGCCGGAACGATCACCAGAGACCAGCAGCCCTGGATGGACTTGCTGGACGGGCGGGACTTTTTGGGCGCGGATACTTTTGTCTCAGGGGAGGATTGGGAACGACTGCTGGAAACAGCGGCACAGGACGGGCAGACTTTGCTGCATCGCGCGGTGATGAAGCACGCACGCGGCCACCTCCGCGAAGCCCGCAGGCTATATCTCCAAGCGCTAGGGCAGACAGACAACGCCATGGTTCGGCGCGGCCTGGCGTTGGCGGAACTTGCCGCCGGGCATACCGCCGAGGGGCTCGAGCACTACGGTCTGGCCTGCTCACTGAACCCGTCCAGCGCGCCGCTGCTGGTCGAGGCTGTGATTGCCATGATCGAAGCGGACGCGGCCGAGGGCGCGCTGACTCTGATCAGGCAAGCCACGATCGATCCGGCACGGTTGGGCAGGATTCGATTCCTTGAGGCCCTCGCCTTGGCACGGTGCGGAAACCAAGGCTTGGCAGCAGGCATCCTCACCGAAGGCCTGGACGTCGCCGACTTGAGGGAAGGAGACAATTCCATTACGGCCCTGTGGCGGGAAGTTTGCCCAGGTCAGGACGTCCCGGCGGAGTACGATTTCGGCATGAACTGACGCTGGCGCCGACCATCACCCACCGTTCGGAAAAGCAACCTTCCAATATTGTCGTCCAATAATCTTGTTCTTGTGAGACAGCGCCGGGTCGGGGAGGGCAATTGGACCCGGACACGTCCAGCACGGGGACGAGCGGCGGACTACCATGCCGGCCGGTAACCCATCTCCGCAGAAATGGCCGCGGCAACGTGCTGCACCGGCGTGAGGAGCTCGCGCATTCGGTCCGCCGGCATATAGTGGGCCGTTGCCGAGACGCTGATGGCACCCACAATGGATCCCGAGACGTCGCGGACGGGAGCCGCCACGCAGCGGATTCCCGGCTCGTTCTCTTCCATATCGTACGAGTAGCCGCCCTTGCGGTAGTGGCTCATGCGCGCCACGAAGTCATCTTCGGCCCGGGCGCCGGCCTTGCGGGCAGCGGGCGCGGCGGCCCTCTCGTCCGCCGGCGTCTCCGCGCGCCAACGCTCGGCCCAGGCTGCGGCGTCGTCGTCCAGCAGCAGCGCTTTGCCGATCCCCGTGCGCGTCAAGGGCATGCGCAGGCCCACTTGCGATCTCATCTCCGCGCCGCGCTGGCCCGAAATCTTCGCCAGATAGAGCACCGACCCGTGGTCGCGGACCGCCAGATGCACGGTGTCCATCACCTGGGCAGCCAGGGACTCCAGGTGCAGTCCCGCGACAGCGGTCAGCGGGTTGGAGGAAAGTGCGCTGAATCCCAGCTCAATCAGGGTGGACCCCAGCCCCAGGCCGGCGGGCGTGTCACGTAGGTAGCCCTCGCTCTTCAGCGCTTGCAGGAGGCGGTGCACCGTACTGCGCGGCAGTCCCGTGGCACGCTGGAGCTCCGGGGCGTCCTTGGCGCCGCCCGCCACGAGGCGCACGAGCGCTAATCCGTTCAGGAGCGTCTGGGCGCCCTTCGGCGCGGCGGCGGGCTTCGGTGTCGGTTCCATGAATCCCACTATATGGGTTTGGGTTGAACAATATGGGACGAGGAATCTACCTTCGTTGCATGGATCACATCATGCCCCCCGGACAGCCCGTCCTCGTGGCACTCGACTGGGGCACCTCCTCCCTTCGTGCCTGGTCGCTCGACCGCGACGGCGCCATCCTGGCCACGACAGCCTCCCGCGACGGTCTCCGCGCCGTCAGCGAGCGCGCGGCGGCTTCGCGGACCGAGCCCGCAGAGGCCTTCGCCCGGACCCTGGCTGCGCTGTCCGACCACATGGGAGCGCCGGGCGTACCCGCCCTCGCCTGCGGCATGGTCGGCGCTGACGGCGGCTGGACCACGGCCGGACGCCTGGACCTTCCGATTTCCGCCAAGGCGGAGGCCTTCCGTCCGACGGCGGTCCCGGACGCAGCACCCGCGGTCGGCATCGTTCCCGGGCTGAGGACCGCCCCGGATGCGACAGGCTCGAGTGATGTCATCCGCGGCGAAGAAACTCAGGTACTCGGAGCCTTGGCCCGCCTGGGCGACCCCGCGGACGCGAACCTCATCCTTCCCGGCACGCATACCAAATGGCTCAGCGTGGCCGGCGGCAAGATCGTCGGCTTCGCCACGGTCATGACCGGCGAGCTGCATGCGGCGTTGCTGGAGGCCACCATCCTGGGCGATCCGGCCCGACGTGCCGAGGCGGATCGCCCGGCCGAGACACCGCAAACCGACTTCCTGGCGTTCGACGCGGGCGTGGCGCACTCCCTTACCCATCCCGATCAGCCGTTCGCCGCGCGCCTCTTCAGCGCCCGCACCCGCCACCTTTCCGGCGAACTGGCAGTCGCCAGTATCTCGTCCTACCTTTCCGGTCTGCTGATCGGGGACGAGACGGCCGCCATGCTGCCGGGAGCCCTGGCCTCCGGCGCCCCGCTGGCCCTGTGCGCCGATGGTCCGCTGGGCGGCCTGTACCAGAGGGCCCTATCCGCCCAGGGCGCTGCCGCGCCGTTGCTGGAGGACACCGCCCTCGACGGGCTGCGCGCCGCCGCCCGTGCCTGGGGTTTCCTGCCCGCCACCCACTCCGCTCCGTCCGTTCCCTCCGCCTAAGGATCCCCATGTTTTCCACTCCCATCGGACTCATCGCCATCCTGCGCGGGCTCACCCCCCAGGAGGCGCCCGACGTCGGCCGTGCTCTCTATGGCGCCGGGATCCGCATCCTCGAGGTCCCGCTCAATTCCCCCGATCCGCTCGAGTCCATCCGCCTGCTGCGGGAAGACCTGCCCCACGACGCCCGTGTCGGCGCCGGCACCGTCCTGAACCGGGCGCAGGTAGCCGACGTGGCGGCGGCCGGCGGCCAGCTGATCGTCTCCCCCAACACCAACACCGACGTCATCGCGGCAACGGTAACCCGCGGCCTGCTCAGCTACCCCGGCGTCGCCACGCCCACCGAAGCCTTCGCGGCCCTCGACGCCGGCGCGACGGCCCTGAAGATCTTCCCCTCGGAGACCGTCGGGATCGCCGGGATGAAGGCCTGGTCCTCCGTTCTTCCCGCCGGCACGCGGCTGATGCCCGTCGGCGGCGTCGACGACCAGACACTCACTGCCTGGCTGCAGGCCGGAGCCGTGGGAGCGGGCATCGGTTCCTGGCTGTACAAGCCGGGCCGCACCGTCGAGGAAGTCGCCACGCGCGCGGCCTCGCTCGTGGCCGCATGGAACACCCACCTGGCCGCGTGAACCAGGACCCCGTCATCCGAAAGGCGACACATCGATGAAGATCACCTCCGTCACCACCTACACCGTCCCGCCGCGGTGGCTCTTCGTGAAAGTTGAGACCGACGCCGGCGTAATCGGCTGGGGCGAGCCCGTCCTGGAAGGGCGCGCGGCTACCGTCGCCGCCGCCGTGGACGAACTGGCCGACTACCTCATCGGCAAGGATCCGCGCCGCATCGAGGACCACTGGACAGTCATGTACCGTTCCGGCTTCTACCGGGGCGGCGGCGTCCACATGTCTGCGCTGGCCGGACTCGACCAGGCTCTGTGGGACATCAAGGGCAAGGCACTGGGCGTGCCCGTGCACGAATTGCTCGGCGGGCAGCTGCGCGACTCCATCAAGGTGTATTCGTGGATCGGCGGCGACCGTCCCGGCGAGACGGCCGCCCAGGCCCGCGACGCCGTCGCCCGCGGGTTTAGCGCGGTGAAGATGAACGGGCCGGAGGAGCTGCAGTACATCGACACGTGGGACAAGGTCGAGCGCGTAGTGCACAACGTCGCTGAGATCCGCGACGCGGTGGGCCCGAACATCGGCATCGGCGTCGACTTCCACGGGCGGGTGCACCGGCCGATGGCCCGCGTGCTGCTCAGCGAACTCGAGCCGTACCACTTGATGTTCGTCGAAGAGCCCGTGCTGTCCGAGCACGTCGACGGCATCGCCGATGTGCTGCGCGCGTCCTCCACGCCCATCGCGCTCGGTGAGCGCCTGTATTCTCGATGGGACTTCCGCCACGTGCTGGAGTCCGGCGTCGTGGACATCATCCAACCGGACCTCTCCCACGCCGGAGGCATTACCGAAGTCCGAAAGATCGCCGCCATGGCCGAGACATACGACGTCGCGTTGGCGCCGCACTGCCCCCTGGGACCGATCGCTTTGGCCGCCTGCCTCGCGGTGGACGCCGTCAGCTACAACGCGGTGATCCAGGAACAAAGCCTGGGCATTCACTACAACAAATCCAACGACCTCCTGGACTATGTCACCGATCCAAGCGTCTTCGACTACGCGGACGGCATGGTCAAGATCCCGTCCGGGCCCGGCCTGGGCGTGACCATCAACGAACAGTACGTCATCGAGCGGGCCAAGGAGGGCCACCGCTGGCGCAACCCGCTCTGGCGCCACGCGGACGGCTCCTTTGCGGAGTGGTGACTCCGGTCGCCACCGTTCGTCGCCATTTCTGACTCCCCCTAGGTAATTCCCCTTCACACCGAGGTGACCCATATGCATGCAACACTCGTGCCGTCGACGCTGCGCAAATTGAACCTGAAGATCATCCCCTTGGTGATCATCTGCTACTTCATCGCTAACCTGGACAAGTCGAACATCTCCATCGCGGCGCTGGAGATGAACGCCGACTTGGGAATGACGGCCACAATGTACGGCCTCGGCGTCTCCGTTTTCTACATCACGTACATGATTTTTGAGGTGCCCTCCAACCTGCTGATGACAAAGGTCGGGCCCCGGATCTGGATCGCCCGCATCATGCTCTCCTGGGGCCTTGTCAGTTCGCTGATGTGCATCGTCCAGGCACCCTGGCAGCTCTACACCCTGCGGCTGCTCCTCGGTGCCGCCGAGGCCGGGTTCGCCCCGGCCGTCATCTACTACCTCTCGCAGTGGTTCCCGCAGGCCAACCGCGCCCGCGCCATGTCCTTCTTCTACATGGGCTCGGTCGGCGCGTCGGTGGTGGGTCTTCCACTGGGCGGCATGATCTTGAACCTGCACGGTTTCCTAGGCGTGACCGGCTGGCGCTGGCTGTTCCTGATCGAAGGCATCCCCGCCCTGGTCCTGGGCGTCGTCATCCTCTTCGTCATGCGTGACAACCCGCACAAGGCCGCGTGGCTCTCCCGCGATGAGGCGGATAACCTGGTCGCCGTCCTCGAGGCCGAGCGCGGCGCTGCCACCATCGGCGCCCACGTGCCCTGGTACAAGGCGATCGCCAACCGGACCGTCCTCGGGCTGTCCGCGGTCTGGCTGTTGCAGGCGTTCTGCACCATCGGCGTCACCTTGTTCATGCCGCTGATCCTCAAGGGACTGGTCCCGAACTCCGGCAACGTCATGGTCGGAGTGCTGTCGGCGGTGCCGTTCCTAGCGGCCATTTTCTTCATGCACTTCAACGGCCGCAGCTCCGACCGGACCGGCGAGAGGTCCAAGCACCTGGCGCTGCCGCTCATCGCGGCCGGCGTCTGCATGGCCTTGGCGCCGTACAGCCCGGCTGTGGTCGCCTACGTGCTGCTGATCCTGGCGGTGGGCCTCACCTTCGCCCTCACACCGGTGTTCTGGGCCGTAACGACCGAGAAGATCGTCGGCATCGCAGCCGCCGCCTCCATTGCCGTGATCAACACTGTCGCCCAGTTCGCGGGCCTTGGCCTGCCGCCCATCCTCGGCGCCATCAAGGACAGCACCGGCAACTACAACGGCGGCTTGCTCCTGATCGCGGCCGCGCTGATCGTCGGTGGCGTGCTGGGGCTCCTGATCACCCGTAACCACCGTTCGCACAACCAGCCCACCATCCCGGTCGACCCGTCGGTTCCGGCCTCGCACGGCCAAACGGCCAGCGATGAGGTGCCCACACGATGACTCCCGAGGCCCACACCCGGGCGCACACTGCGCGGAAGACACCCTTGCTTCAGCTGCGGGACCCTTCAGGAGATGCTGCTCGACGCGCAGGCAAGGCGAGCATCCGACCAAACGCCGGCTTGTCATGCCTACGATTTGGGGCCGCTGGGCGGGGTAAACGTGGGACAGACCCCCTAATGCCCAAACAAAAAGCTCCCCACTCCGGCGTTTCCGCTGGTCAGAGAGCTTTCGGAGTGGAGCTAAGGGGATTCGAACCCCTGACCTCTTCGATGCGAACGAAGCGCGCTACCAACTGCGCCATAGCCCCTCCACTTGGCAAGCCAAGCGTTACTAGGCTACTACTCGGCGGGCGTGAGCAAAAATCGGCGGCCCGGCGTAGCGCCAGACAGCGCCGAAAGGCGCCCGCTCACCACTCCTCGCACCGAACGCGGCAGCCCGCCGCCGCGGCGGACTAGGGCTGGTCCCCTCAGCCGCGCGCCAACAGCCACTCGCGGAAGGTCTGCCCCGGCAGCGCGTTCCCGGGCACCAGGTTCGTCCCCGCAGCCAGGTACCGGCCCACGGGTCCCGGCACCGGAACCGACACCAGCAGTCCGCGGCGCCCGGTGATGGCCTGCCACTGGCGCGCCAGCTCCTTCATCGGCAGCACTTCGGGGCCGCCGAAGCTGACCGATCCATGCGGCTCCTCCGAGGTCTTCAGCGCCGCGTCCAGCAGCGCCGCCGCCATCGCGGCCGTGGCGATGGGCTGGAAGCGGGCGGTGCCGAGCGCCGGGATCAGTCCGATCCTGGCTCCGGCCGCAAAGAGTGAGGCGAGCAGGTCGTGGAACTGCGTCGAGTACGCGATGACGGTGTCCATCGGGGCGGCGTTGAAGCGCCTGGCCCGGGCCGCCTGGACCTTGTAGTAGCCCAGTGTGGATTGATCCGCGCCGGCGATCGATAGCAGCACGGCCCGGTCCGCGCCGGCCAGCTGCGCCGCCCGGAGCAGGTTGGACGAGTTCTGCGGCATCGCCTGCAGCGCCCTGCCGGACTTGCCGTCGGTGGCGTCCACGACGATGTCCGCCCCGGCCAGCGCGGCCGCGAGGCCGTCCCCCGTGGCCAGGTCCGCCGGGAAGTGCCGCACGCCGGACGGGGCACCACCCGCCTCCGGGGCGTGCCTGCTCAGGATCCGGGTTTCGAATCCGCGCCGGATCGCCTCCGCGGCGATGGCTCGTCCGGCCGTTCCTGTTCCGCCCGCAACCGCGATGACACTCATGGCAGCAGACTACCCCCGCGCATACGTACGGGGGCAGTTACGGCGGGAATGCGGGTTCGGGGATCCGGCGTCAGGCCCGGCGGCGCTGAAGGACGTCGTCGAGGTTGCTCAGGCCGTGCGTCGGCCGCGGTGCCTGCCCGGCGTCGGCGGTGATGCCGGGGGCGGTGATGCCGGCTTCGGTGGCCCTGATCGAGGTTTTCCCGGCGGACTTGGGTGCCTCGGGCAGCTCCAGCGGGGCCGGTGCCGGACGTTCGGCCTTTGCCGCGGCCACGTAGCTGGGCGCAGGTACCGTGACCGGTTCCCAGCTCTCGCCGGCGCTTCCGGCGGCAGCCCGCGCCGCCACCTCGAGGGCCGCACGGCGGAGCTCGACGGCGGTCAGCGGCGTTGCCGGGCGGGTCGCCGGGGCGGTGGTTCCGGCTGCGGTGCGGGCAGGTCCGGCGCCCCCGGCCGCGGCGCCGCTGTCGGCGTCAAAGACCGTGACGGTGCGCAGGCCGGCGGGTGCGGCGGACGGCGCCGGTCGCGCCCGGGTGCCCGCCGCCGTCGTCGTTCCTCCGGTCGATCCCCCGGAAGCGGCCCGAAATGAAGTCCGCGGCCCCGCGGTGCCCATGGCGGCCCGGAACGCCGCCTCCACCTTGGCCGTGCGGGCCCGCACGGCCAGCGTGCGCAGCAGGACCAGCGACGCCACGAAAACCAGCGCGGCGGTCAGCGGCACCAGGGCATGGACCACGCCGGCCAGCTTCAGCACGCCGGTCACGGCCGCGGTCAGCAGCGCCAGGACGGCCACCAGGGCAAGCGCGGTGCGGCCGTAGTGGATCGTCAGGGCAGCGGGCTTGACTGCGGGCTTGGCGGTGATGGGGTGCTCCTTGGCGGTGGTGGTCGGGGCGGGGTCATACGGCCGCCGGGCCGGTGCTGCCGCGGGGGTCTCGCGCAGCAGCACGGCCACGTTCCGGGTGGCCGGGGCGGGCAGCGGCGCGAGGCTCGCGCCGGCGGCAACGAGGCCGGTCTTCCGTGCGCGCAGCGTGTAGGGGGCGACCCAGAGCAGCCAGAGGGCGACGGCGATCACCAGAACGACTGAGGTGCTAAGGGTTACATCCACAGTCCCACCTTAAAAGCGCGGGCGCGCCCCCGGCCGCATTAGCGGCGGTGTGTCGGCGGGCAACCGGGGCGGTTATTCCTGGTGCGCGGCCAGCCAGCGCCGCAGCAGCCCCTCGGGTACCTCGTCGGAGGTCAGGGCGAAACTTTCGTGGTCCGCCCACTGGCCGTTGATGTGCAGATAGCGCGGCCGCAGACCCTCGTGCCGGAAGCCGAGTTTCTCCACCACGCGCAGGCTGGCGGCATTCTCCGGCCGGATGTTGATTTCCATCCGGTGCAGGCCCAGTTCGCGGAAGCAGTGGTCGGTGGCCATCGCCACCGCCGTCGGCACAATCCCCCGGCCCGCGTGGTCCCTGTCAATCCAGTACCCCAGGGTGGCCATCATGGCCGATCCCCAGACAATGGAGGACACCGTCAGCTGGCCGACCAGCCGGGTCTCGGAGCTGCCCGGCACCCGCAGGGCGATGATCCAGGGCAGCGCGTTGCCGGCGCGGGCCTGCTCATTGAGGCTGCGCACCATGCCGCCGAAGGTGGGCAGCCGGCTGCCGGGAACCGGGCTGGTGGCCTCCCACGGGGAGAGCCACTCGAAGTTCCGCCCCCGGACGTCGATCCAGTCGCGTTTGTCCCGGTACCGGATGGGACGCAGCACAATGTCCCCAGACTCGACGGTGGCCGGCCACATGCCCTGTCCGCCCATGCCCTACCGGACTGGCAGCGGGGTGAAGGTGCGCAGCCACTCACGCAGGTCGGGACCCAGCTCCTCGTTCTCGCACGCCAGTGTGACCACCGCCTTGAGGTAGCTGAGCTTGTCTCCCGTGTCGTAGCGGCGGCCGCGGAAGATCACGCCGTACACGCCGCCGCCGTCGCCCTCGCGCGCCGCCAGGGTCTGTAGCGCGTCAGTGAGCTGGATTTCCCCGCCCCGGCCCGGCGGCGTGTCCTCAAGCACGTCGAAGACGGCCGGGTGCAGGACGTAGCGGCCGATGATGGCCAGATTGGAGGGGGCATCCTCCGGGGCGGGCTTTTCGACCAGTTCATTGACGCGCACGTAGTTTTCGCCGTCGATGGCCGTGACGTCGGCGCAGCCATAGGCGGAGATCTGGGCCGGCTCCACCTCGATCAGAGCCACCACCGATCCGCCGGTCTTAGCCTGGACGTCCATCATGGTGGTGAGCAGTTCGTCGCGCTCGTCGATGAGGTCATCGCCGAGCAGCACCGCGAATGGTTCGTTGCCCACGTGGGTGCGGGCGCGCAGCACCGCGTGGCCCAGCCCCTTGGGGTCGCCCTGGCGGACGTAGTGGATTTCGCCGAGTTCGGTGGCGTGCTGGACGGCGGCGAGTTTTTCCGTGTCGCCCTTGTCCTCAAGGAGCTGCTCGGTCACGGGGACGCGGTCGAAATGGTCCTCCAGGGCCCGCTTATTGCGGCCGGTGATCATCAGGATGTCCTTGAGCCCGGCGCTGACGGCCTCCTGGACGACGTACTGGATGGCCGGTTTGTCCACGACGGGCAGCATTTCCTTGGGCATGGCCTTCGTGGCCGGCAGGAAGCGCGTGCCCAGACCCGCGGCGGGAATAACTGCCTTGAGAACTCGGGGTGCAGAAGTCATTGTCCTAGGCTACTGGAGGAATATGAAACATGCTGATCAATCCGGCCTACGAAGGGACTCCCGTGGTCACAAAGCAGTTCCTCCGGGCGCAGTTGCGCGCCGCCCGGGCCATGATGGACGACGGCGTGCGCTCGGCCGCCGCTTCCGGGCTGGCCTCCGGGGGCCTTGGCTGGGCGGACTCGTTGGACCCGGCGCCGGCGGAGGGCACGCTCCTGCCCGGGCCGGGCATCTGCTCCTACCTGCCCGTCGGGGCCGAACCCGACCCGCGCCCGCTGAACCGGGCCCTGGCCGGCGCCGGCTACACGGTGCTGGTTCCCGTCTGCGAGCCGGAATTCCGGCTCAGCTGGGCGGTGTGGGCGGACGGGCAGGCCCTGGTCCGTAGTGCCCTGGCCCCGGTCAACGAGCCGGCCGGACCCCGGTTCGGCAGTTCGGTCGTGGCGGGGGTCCGGGGCATCCTGCTGCCGGCTCTGGCCGCTGACGCTGACGGGAACCGGCTGGGCCAGGGCGCCGGCTATTACGACAGGTTCCTCGCGTCCCTGGCGGGGTCCGGGTACGCACCGGCGACGGCCGCCCTCGTGTATGACGGCGAATTCCTCTCCGCTGGATTGATCGAGACCGGGCGGTGGGATGTGCCGGTCTCGGGGGTGCTGACGCCCGGCGGCTACCATGCGGGCGTCCGGGGGCCTAATCGGGGATGATAGAATTAGCACTCAGGACCGCAGACTGCTAATTGCCGCCGGCGGTTCAGTTCCGTCATCGCAAGGAGTTTAAGTGCCAACGTATGCCTATGCCTGCAAGGATTGCGGCCACAACTTCGAGATCCAGCAGTCCTTCACCGACAGCTCGCTGACGCTGTGCCCCGAATGCGCGGGCGCGCTTCGCAAGAAGTTCAACTCCGTCGGCGTCGTCTTCAAGGGCCCGGGCTTCTACCGCACTGATTCCCGCAGCGGCGCCAGCACCGTTCCGGCGGCATCCGGCGAGTCCGGTAAGGCCGGCGCCTCGAAGGAAACCACCAAGGAAACGGCCAAGCCCGCCGTGGCTGCTCCGGCCGCCGCTGCCGCCAGCTAAGCAGGCTGCTCCAAAGGTCCGCGCCGCCCCGGCCTGCTTGAATCCTGCACGGGGCCGCAGCGCCGCCCGATGCGAGCGGCTACCCATCCCCGCTCTGGCTACGCTGGCCAACGTAGCCCAAGCGGGTGAGCGTCGCAGCCGGCGCTCGGCCTCCCTCCACCCGCGGCCGGCGCCCAGGTTCCCTCCGCCTGGGGCGTGCGCTGCCAGGCGCGGCGGTGGCCTGGCCTCCCGCAGCGGCCGGCGCCCAGCTTCCCTCCCCTGCGGCCGGCGCTGCCCGGCGCGGCCGTAGAACCTGACCGTTCAGCTCGCTCAGCACCGCTCGGCGTGCCGCGTTTGACCGCCCGGCCGGCGAGTACCTGTCCCCGCGTGGAAACCTGGCGATGCCGGTTGATGCCAGCGGCTACCCATCCCCGCTCCGGCTACGCTGGCCAACGTAGCCCAAGCGGGTGAGCGTTGCAGCCGGCGCCCGACCTCCCTCCACCCGCGGCCAACGCCTAACCTCCCTCCACCGCGCCGCCGGCCGGTAACCACCCTTCGGGGAGGCCTCGCGCTGCCGGATGACATCAGCGGCTACCCATCCCCGCTCCGGCTACGCTGGCCAACGTAGCCCAAGCGGGCGAGCGTCGCAGCCGGCGACCAACCTCCCTCCACAGTGTCCCGGTCTTCTGCGTTTCGCCACATGGCCGGCGGCGGCCCTTCCCCGACCGGCCCCGGCTCCGTAACGTCGGGGCCATGAAGTCCTTCAGGAACCGCTCAGCTCGGGGCCGGGCGTATGACCGGGCCTATCCCCGTCCTGCCGGCCGGCCGTCGTCGTCCTCGTGGCCGCGCCGCCAGCGGCGGTTGGTTGTCCGGCGCAGGCGGCTGCTGGCGGCGCTGCTGTGCTGCGCGGCCGCGGCCGTCACCGTCCAGCAGCTCACTCCCGCCCCGCTACGGACGGCGGACATCCTGCTGGCGGCCCGGGACCTGGCCGCCGGAGGCATCATTAGTCCCACCGACGTACTGGTTGCGCGGGTTCCGGAGCAGGCCCGGCTTCCCGGGGCCTTCACCTCCTTAGCCCAGGCCACGGGGCAGCAGCTGGCGACACCGGTGCGCAAGGGACAGTCCATCAGCGACGTCTCCCTGATCGGGCCCGGACTGCTGGCCGGAAGCGCGTCGGGAACCCGGGCGGTGCCCGTCAGGCTTAGCGATCCCGCCACCGCGGCACTGATCCATCCGGGCCAGCTGGTGACCATCGTGCTCAGCGGTTCCGCCGGGATGGAGCAGCCGGTGAGCAATGAGGTGCTGGCCACCGGGGCTGCCGTGCTGTGGAAGGCACAGCCGGTGGGCCAGGACACCGGGCTGCTGGCCGGGGCAGGGTCAGACGCCGGCGGTCTGCTGGTGGTCGCCGCGACCGCGGAACAGGCGACACGGCTGGCCGGGGCCTCGGCCCGGGGCAAGATCTCGGTGGTCTTGGAAGGCCGTGGCTGACCGTGGCCGGCCGGAGCTCAGCCCCAGTGCGGGGGCCGCTGTTCCTTGAGCCACGCGTCGTGGTTGTCCTCCGGCGCGTCCCCCCAGCCGCGGGCTTCATCCTCGGCGGCCTTCGTGGGCAGTACCGGCTCGTCCGCGGCGGGTGCTTCGGACTTCGCAGCGTCGGAATCCGCAGCGGTTCCCGGCGACGGGGCGCCCTGAGCACCCGGACCCTTCCGGGCAGGTGTCGTGTCCACGGGCGTTTCCTCCACTGTCGTGTGCTTGCCGGAGGCGGTCCCCGCCGTTCCGCTGTCACGCAGCAGCGACGGGGCGTCCCCGTCGTCCAGCGCCGTGGACAGCCCGAGGTAGCCGCCGATCTGGTCCGCGCAGGCGGAGGGATCGGTGAAGACCTCGATGGTCCACAGCGGAATGTACCTCCAGCCCAGGCGTTCCAGCAGTTGCGGGCGCAGCCGGCTTCGTTCGCGCACGCTCATGGTGCGGTATTTCGCCGTACCGTCGGATTCGACGGCGACCGGGGTCGGAATCTCCTCATCCGGCCGGCCCAGGGTGTACAGCGGGTCAGCCGCGGCCACCATATCCAGCACGCCGTCGTAGTGGTGCCAGACGCGGGCCCCGCGGGCCCGGAGCCGTTCGGCCAGATCCATCACCAGCGGGTCACCGCCGAGCGCCTCCTCGCTGGCCGCCGCACGGGACGCCGTATTGCCCAGCAGGGAATTGCCCGCCAGCTGACGGTCAATCAGTTCGTAAAAGTCCTTGGCCCCGTTGCTCAGCCGGTCAAGGTCCAGGTCCTCCGGGCGGAAGCAGGTGATGACCTGCAGGTGTTTGCGCGCCCGGGTCATCGCCAGGGCGAATTTGGCGCGTCCGTCATCGCGCGACAGCGGCCCGAAGTTGTGCAGCGCCCGACCGTGCGGCGTGCGTCCGTAGCCCAGGGAGAAGATGATGTGGTCACGGACCAGTCCGGCCGCGCGGTCCACAGTGACCACGCGGAAAGATTCGGACCCCGAGGCGAAGAATTCGGCCAGCAGCGGATGGTTGGGCATCTGCATGCGGATGGCCTGGGCCACCCTGGTGGCGTGGCGTTCGCTGGCGGTGATCACCGCCAGCGAGGCGTTCGGACGGACCCGGGCGTGCTCGAAGACCAGGTCGACCACCCGGTTGACCTCGGAGACCACGGATTCCACACCGTCGGTGCCGGTCCCGGGAAGCCCGGTGCCGTCGGGCAGATAGTCCACCACCAGGGCGCTGTCCAGGCCGGTGACGCTCTGGCCGTCGGGGATCCGCTCGAGCGTGCCGTCGTAGAACGAATTGCTCAGCTGCAGGACGAGTTCCTCGTCCACGGCCCGGTAGCTGATCGTCAGCCGGCCCTTCGGCAGCACCCTGGCCAGGGCGGTGGAGACACTTTCGAGCTGATGTGCGGAGGCCTCGCCGGCGGAGACCCGCTCGACGGCGACGCTGAAGGGCCTCGGGGCGGCGGTCTTTTCGTCGCCAAACGCGATGATCTGCGTACCGCGGGCCAGGGCTGGCAGGGCGGCCTGCAGCGCGGTGGATTCGGCGTCCAGCACCACGACGGCGTCAAATCTCTGCGCCGCGGGCAGCAGCCCGGGCAGCACCAGCGGACTGGCCGTCCAGACAGGCACGAGGGTGGACATGAAATCGGGCGTCTGTTTCGCGACCGATTCGAGCGTTACCCGGCCGTCCTTGAGCAGATTGCGCAGCAGTTCAGCTTGCCGGTTGCGGCCGGTCACCTGTTCCTGCCAGCGCTGCGCCAGGCGCCAGCGCAGCCGCGAACTCCCGCTGGCAACGTGGGCCTGGTCCGCCAGCCGGAATTCCGCCTCCAGCCGGCGCAGGCTGGCCCCGTCGGACATGGCCAGGTAATCGTCCCCGCTGATCATCGCTTCCAGCGCGGACTGCCACCAGGCCAGATTGAGTTCGGCGCGGGTGCGTTCGGGCGGGACCTCACGCTGGGCGAGATCGTCAAGAAGCTCACCCAGGCCCTGTTCGCGCATGCTTTCCAGCAGAAGGGTGCGTTCCGGCAGGAATTCCAGCGTGGCCTTGTCCGCGGCCAGCGCATCAAGGCGCTTTTTCAGCGCGGCGAAGTCCGTGCCGGCCAGGTCCCCGCCGGCGGTCGTGCGTTCCAGCGCTGTGCCGAGCCGGGACATTTGCTTGCCGAGGACCAGATACTCGCTGCGGAGGTCTGCCAGGCCGGACGGGACGGCGGGATGCCGCTCGCTGACCGAATAGTCGGCCCACTGGGCCCGCTGGGCCTGGACCAGCACGAGGGATTCATGCAGGTCGGTGATATGGACGCCGGGGCGGACGTATTCCTTGGCAAGGCGGCGCAGCCGGGACCGCTGCATCGCCGGCATGTCCAGGTTGCGTTCACGCCGCCAGCCGGTGCTGGCCGTCGCGGAGATCAAGTCGGTGACTGGGCGGTCGAAAATGTCCGGGGTGAACTTGTCCAGACTGCCGCGCACGGCAACCAGCAGTTCGAGCTGCTCGCCCCATTCGGCGAAGCTCTTCCCGTGCCGGATTTCGGAGAAGTCCGCCACGTCGTCCATCCGCGCGCGGAAGGCTGGCAGGTCCTCCGCCAGGGTCGCGGTCAGGGCGTGTGCTTCCTCGGTTTCCTTGCGAGTCACCAGCCGGGCGCCGTACCAACGGCTCGTGGTCGAGGCCGCGCTGAAACTGCCCAGCTCCGCGGCCCGGCGGAGCCGTCCTGCCAGTTCCTTGCGGTCCTTGATGCTGTCGAGCACGCTGCGCTTGAGCCGGACCGTGGTGGACGGTGCCGGGTGGATGGAGGTCAGTTCGGCCAGCGACTGCATGGCCTGGTACGGCGAGCATCCCCAGCGTTGGCGCACATTGTGCAGCGACGCCACATGGTCAAGCAGCTGATGGCGGTGCTCGACCAGCGTCGTGTGCAGGTTGCCGAGCTTCGGTTCCGTGGCCTGTTCATTGCGGACAATGGCGCGCACCAGCTGGGCCTTGAGCTGCTGGGGACCGGTCTGGGGGTTCAGCTGCAGCAGCAGGGAGTCCAGGCCCAGGGCGTCGAAGCGCTGGGCGAATTCGTTGAGCGTGGCCCGCCGTTCGCCGATCACCAGCACGCTCTTGCCGTCATAGACCAGCGCGGCGACGGCGTTGATCGCCGTCTGTGTCTGTCCGGTGCCCGGTGGGGCCGAGACGACCATCGATTCGCCGGCGCGCACGGCGTCCAGCACCGTCTGCTGGTGCGGATCGGCATCCAGGACGAGCAGCTCATCCGCCGGCGCCCGGGAATCCAGCGGCTCGAACCGGCCGGGGTCAGGCTGTGCGGGAGCGCTGCCGGAGCCGGACACGGCGTCGGCCAGCGCCGTGATCAGGTCCGTACCCTGCAGCAGGGCCGGGTCGTTCAGGTTTTCGGCAAGGTCGGCGAAGGTGGAGACCAGCAGGTGGTGCTCCACGGTGGCGCCCCTGACGGGCTGCAGCAGGGTACGCAGCCGTTCCAGCACGGGCGCCGGGTCGAAGCGTGCGGTGCTGTAGGCCAGCCGGGCCAGGGCAATCGGGTCGAAGGTGATCGCGTGCACGGCGTCGAGGTGACGCAGCAGCGCGGGGTTGACCCGGGCTTGGTCGGTGAGCTGAAGTTCGAAATCGTCCTGCCCTGGGCGCACGGTGAGCACTATCGACGTCAGCAGCACGGGAGCGGAAATGCGGTGCGGGGCCGCCCCGTGGTTGACCCATTCGGCGGTGCCGGCCGCCAGATAGCCCACGTCGATGCCGCGTTCGGTGCCGAGCTCGAAGATCTTAGCCCGCAGGGTGCGGGCCGTCCGGACGGCCACGGCGTACTGGCCGGGTTCGCGGATCAGTGTGGAGAGGCGGGTGCGGCGGCCGGCCAGCAGCTGGGCGAGCCCGGAGGGGTGCGCGTGGCTGAGGTCAATGCAGCCCTCGGGCGCCTTCGTAAATTGCAGCAGGGTGTCCGGTCCCGAATACGACGCCAGTTCCTCCAGCCAGACAAGGTGCTCCGCTGAGCGGTCCCCGTTGCTGACGCTTTCTGACACGTGTGCCTTCTTCTCTGTGCTGACGCGTGGCGATCTGGTCCATACCGGCATGGTGTCGAGGCTATCTCCCTTTGTCCCGGATGCATCGACGGCACACGGGCGGGCGGCAAAATAGCGGTCCCAGGCTGTCGCCGGGGCGCCCGCGGAAGCCGGTGCTCCCTACTCCCATTCGATGGTTCCCGGCGGCTTACTGGTGACGTCGAGCACCACCCGGTTAACGCCGTCGACCTCGTTGGTGATCCGGTTGGAAATGCGGGCCAGAAGGTCGTACGGCAGCCTCGACCAGTCCGCCGTCATGGCGTCCTCGCTGCTGACCGGGCGCAGCACAATCGGGTGCCCGTAGGTACGGCCGTCGCCCTGCACACCGACGCTGCGGACGTCGGCCAGCAGGACGACCGGCATCTGCCAGACCTGGCTGTCCAGTCCGGCCGCGGTCAGCTCCGCGCGGGCGATGGCGTCCGCCTTCCGCAGCAGGGTCAGCCGCTCCCCGGTGATCTCCCCGACGATGCGGATAGCCAGGCCGGGGCCGGGAAAGGGCTGGCGGCCCACGATTTCCGCGGGCAGGCCGAGCTGGGCGCCGACGGCGCGGACCTCGTCCTTGAACAGGGTGCGCAGCGGCTCCACCAGCTCGAACTGCAGGTCTTCGGGCAATCCGCCCACGTTGTGGTGGCTCTTGATGTTGGCGGCGCCCTCACCGCCGCCGGATTCGACGACGTCCGGGTACAGCGTGCCCTGGACCAGGAATTTGATACTTTCCCCGTCCGAGGCGGCTTCGGCCATGATTGCCCGCTCGGCCTCTTCGAAGGCCCTGATGAATTCCCGGCCGATGATCTTGCGTTTGGTTTCCGGGTCGGAGACGCCGGCCAGCGCGTTCAGGAACCTGTCCTGTTCGTTGGCGATGTACAGCCGGGCGCCGGTGGCGGCAACGAAGTCGGTTTCCACCTGCTCGGCCTCGCCCTCACGCAGCAGGCCGTGGTTGACGAAGACGCAGGTGAGCTGGTCCCCCACGGCACGCTGGACCAGTGCCGCGGCGACGGCGGAATCGACGCCGCCGGAGAGTCCGCAGATGACCTTGGCGGTGCCGATCTGGGTGCGGATCCGTTCGACCTGCTCCTCGACGATATTTCCCGTGGTCCAGTCCGGCAGCAGACCGGCGCCGTTGAAGAGGAAGTTTTCCAATACCTTCTGGCCGTGGTCGGAATGCTGGACCTCGGGGTGCCACTGGACCCCGTAGAGCCGCCTCGCCTCGTTCGCGAAGGCCGCCACGGGCGCGCCGGCGGTGCTGGCGAGCACCTCGAATCCCTCGGGGGCCGTCTGGACCGAATCCCCGTGGCTCATCCAGGCGTTCTGCTGCTCGGGCGTTCCGGCAAGGATGGAGCGCCCGGTGCTGGTGCCGGTGCTGGTGCTGGTGCTGGTGCTGGTGCTGGTGCTGGTGACGAGCGTGGCGCCGTATTCACGCAGTCCCGTTTCGGCCACGGTGCCGCCCAGGGCCGCGGCCATGGCCTGGAATCCGTAGCAGATCCCGAACACAGGGACGCCCGCGTCGAAGAGGTCGGCGCTAATCTTGGGGGCGCCGTCGGCGTAGACGCTGGACGGGCCTCCGGAAAGGATGATGGCCGCCGGATTCCGGGCCAGGATGGCCTCGGTGCTCAGCGTGTGCGGCACCACCTCGGAGTAAACGTTGGCCTCCCGCACCCGGCGGGCGATCAGCTGCGCGTACTGGGCGCCGTAGTCCACAACGAGGACAGGCTTGTGGGAGGTCTGGGTGGCGGCGGGGTTAGTCACCGGTCAATTCTACCGAATGTGCGCGGCCGCCCCCGCCGTGCCGGCCGCCACACCGGGGCACCGTCGGGGAACCGCCCGGGTTCCGCCCGGGTGCAGGCTCAGTAGCGTTTGGATGCCTTCGGGTAGGCGGCCAGCTCGTTGCGGACTTCCTTGTGGATCCGGCCCTCCACGATGAAGGACAGGAACGGGATCACCCCGCCGAGCGCTATCAGGATGAACCGCCGGAACGGCCAGCGCATCAGCGACCAGAGCCGGAAGTCGGCGATCAGGTAGACGACGTACATCCAGCCGTGCACGATCAGCACCAGGGTGGAGACGTTGACACCGCCCAGCACGCCGAAGGAGCCGTCGGAGCCCACCGCGGTGAATCCGAAACCGTGGCCGCCGCTGGTCACCGCGTCGGTCCCGCCGGCCATCAGCACGGAATGGAAACCGTAGCGGACCACCAGCTCCGTGGTGAGCAGCAGAAGCATCGTTCCTGTGGCGTAGGCCAGCACCTTGTAGAACTCCAGGGCCGAACGGATCTGCGCCATGGTGCCGCCGAACCGGCGTTTGGGGGTCTTCGCTGTTGCCGGCGTTGCCGCTGCAGCCGGTGTCTCGGGTGTTTCGGGGGTGCTGCGCTCAGTCACGTGGAACCTCGGTCTCTATGGCCCCGGCAGGTGAGCCGGCGCCGTCGTCGTCGTCAAAATCATTGAAGTCCGGCTCGTTCGCCCGGCGGTAGTCGTCGGCCACCAGGCGCCACCAGAGGAAGAACGCGAACCCGGCGAAGACCACCCACTCCACCGCATAGAAAATGTTCAGCCAGTTGATCGGCGCACCATCGGGCTGGGCCGTGACCGAAATCCGCTGCAGCGCCGCGCCCGCGGCCGGCGCCACATCCTTGCCGGCCTGCAGTTCCCGGTCGGCGATGACGAAGCCGGCGTAGCTGCTGGCCCGCCAGACGTTCACCAGCTGCGCCGTGGACAGCGCTGCGACCTGGCCGGCCGGGACGTTGGGCTTGGGGTCAGGTGCCTCGGCGGGGATCAGCCGGCCGTGCAGTTCCAGGGCGCCCGACGGCGGTGCCGTCGCGTCCTGGGGGTGGACGATCCAGCCCCGCGCCACCGGAATGACCGTGAAGGACGTGGCTCCGGCGCCGGTGAGCACCGGGGCGCCGTCGACTACGAACGCTGTCACCACCCAATAGCCCGATACACCGTTCTGCAGGCGGTTCAGGACCAGGGTCGTCCGCTGTGCGTCGAAATGCCCGGTGGCGGTGACCAGCTGGTCCTCGGCCGAGGACGGCATCGGCAGTCCCGGCACGAAGACGGATGTGAGCGGTTTTTCCGTCTCGGTCACGGCCGGCGGCGGCGTGGTCGTCTGCGTCGAACGGGAGAACTGCCATTGGCTCAGGAGGACGAAAATGCCGGAAACGGCCAGCGCAAGGATCAGCGCGGCGATCCAGCGCGGTTTGAGGGCAGTTTTCAGCACACCTTAACGGTACTTCGACAAGCTGTAAAACTCCCAATGCGCCGGACGGTGCGTGGTGAGCGGGATGTCGCCGTCAGCGACGCCGCCGTCAGTGGCAGTCAGCCGTCAGTGGTCGAAGAAGACCAGGCTGGAGTTGATCAGCTCCGCGATGACTTCCTCGTCGTGGGCCCGGCGCAGGGATTCCCTGAAATTCTCCTTGAACAGCGACCGCGCCAGCGTGGCCAGCACCTCTAGGTGTTCGGAGAAGGAACTCGCCGGCGTAGCGATCAGGATAATAATCGTCGCGGGGCCGTCGGCCGCGCCGAAGTCGAGGGCGTGGCCGTATTTGGTGATGCCGACAGCGATGGTGGTCCGGGCCACGAACTCGCTGCGGGCGTGCGGAACACCCACCCCGCCGGGCAGGCCGGTGGCCAGCTGATGCTCGCGGGAGTTCACCTGGGCCAGGAAGCCGTCCAGGTCGCTCAGCCTGCCGGCATCGAACATCCGCCGGGCGAGCTGCTCGGCCGCGTCGGCCTTGGACCCGGCCGCCATCTCCAGGATGACCAGGTCCGGGGACGTCAGTTCGGTGTCGTACCTCTCAAGCGAGCCCTCGCTCATGGGTTCCTTTCCGGATGCCGGGGTGACTCAGCGCAGCGGGACGATGTCCTCCACGCCCAGCCGGGCCGCATCAGCCGATTCATCATCGGGCTGCTCCTGGCTGAGGCGCTCGGCCTTCACCCGGGCCAGGTAGTTCGTGATCTCATTGTCGCGCTGTTCATCGCTCCACCCCAATATTCCCGCCATGAGTTCCGCCACTATCGGCGCAGCGGCCACCCCGCGGTCCCAGGATTCGATCGAAATCCGGGTCCGCCGGGTCAGCACGTCATTGACATGCAGGGCGCCCTCGTTGGTGGCGGCGTACACCACCTCTGCCTTGAGATAGTCATCTGCGCCAGGAAGCGGCTCGGCCAGGGTGGCGTCCTCGGCGATGAGATCCAGGATTTCGGAACTGAGGGAGCCGTACCGGCCCAGCAGGTGCTCGATCCTGGCCTCGTGGACTCCGGTCTCGGCGGCGGTGCGGTGCCGCCGGTTCCAGGCGGCCTTGTATCCCTCCGCCCCGAGCAGCGGAATGGTGGCCGTGACACTCTCCGGCACCCGTTCGTCCAGCGCCCGGGTGGCCTCGTCCACGGCGTCCTTGGCCATCACCCGGTACGTGGTCCATTTTCCGCCGGCGACGACGACCATCCCGGGGACGGGGTGCGCCACCACATGTTCGCGGGACAGTTTCGCGGTCGAATCGCTCTCCCCCGCCAGCAGCGGGCGCAACCCGGCGTAGACTCCCTCGACGTCCTCGCGGGTCAGCGGCCGCTTGAGCACCGTGTTCACGTGCTCGAGCACATAGTCGATGTCCTTGGCCGAGGCCGCCGGATGGGACTTGTCCAGTTTCCAGTCGGTATCGGTGGTGCCGATGATCCAGTGCCTGCCCCACGGAATGACGAACAAGACCGATTTTTCGGTCTGCAGGATCAGGCCCACCGTGGACTGGAACCTGTCGCGCGGAACCACCAGGTGGACCCCCTTGGAGGCCCTGACCTTCAGCTGTCCGCGTTCGGTCACCATGCCCTGCGTCTCGTCGGTCCAGACCCCGGTGGCGTTGACCACCTGCTTGGCACGGATTTCGAACTCGGTGCCGTCCTCGTTGTTGCGGACCTTGGCGCCGACGACCCGTTCGCCCTCGCGGAGGAAATCCACCACCTTGACCTGGTTGACGGCGTGGGCGCCGTAGGCCGCGGCGGTGCGGACCATCGTCGCGACGTACTTGGCGTCGTCGACCTGTGCGTCGTAGTAGCGGATGGAGCCGATCATGGCATCATCCTTCAGGCTCGGCGCCGCCCGGAGCGTGCCGCGCCTGGTCAGGTGTTTCTGCGAGGGCAGCCCCCGGCTGTTGCCGGAGGTCAGGCCGAGCGTGTCGTACAGGAAGATCCCGGCGGCAACATAGGGCCGCTCCACGAAGCGCTTCCGCAGCGGGTACAGGAACGGTACCGGCCGGACCAGGTGCGGGGCAATGCGCTGGAGCAGCAGTCCGCGCTCCTGCAACGCCTCGGTGACCAGCGCGAATTCGAGCATCGGCAGGTAGCGCAGGCCTCCGTGGATCAGTTTGGAGGACCGGCTGGAGGTCCCGGATGCCCAGTCATTGGCCTCGACGATTCCGACCTGGAGTCCGCGGGTGACGGCGTCCAACGCGGATCCGACGCCGACCACGCCGCCGCCCACCACGAGGATGTCCAGCTCGCCGCCCGGCTCCGTCGTCGCCTTCAGCGCAGCCAGCGCGGCCTCGCGCGCCTTCGGGCCCAGGGCGCCCGTGGGATTGGTATCGGAATGAGCGGACATCTCCTACCTCCGTAAGTCGCAGTGTGCGGTACTTCACCTTACGTCGGCCGGCTCGCCAGCGGCAGTGGTCCGGCGGAACCGCCCCGGCCTAGGAACCCTCGAGCGGGGAGACAACAACCTCCACCCGCTGGAACTCCTTCAGGTCCGAGTAGCCGGTGGTGGCCATGGCGCGGCGCAGGGCGCCGATCAGATTGGACGTTCCGTTGGCGCGGCGCGCGGGTCCGAACAGGACCTCCTCCAGCGGGCCGACCGTGTTGAGCCGGACGCGTTCGCCGCGGGGCTGTTCGGCGTGGTGCGCCTCGGCTCCCCAATGCCAGCCCTGGCCCGGGGCCTCCTCGGCGCGGGCCAGCGCGGAACCCAGCATGACGGCGTCGGCTCCCATTGCGATGGCCTTGATGATGGCCCCGCTGGTGCCCATTCCGCCGTCGGCGATTACGTGCACGTATCGTCCGCCGGATTCATCCATGTAGTCGCGGCGGGCCGCTGCCACGTCCGAGATGGCGCTGGCCATCGGCGAGTGGATACCCAGGGCGCGGCGCGTCGTCGTCGTCGCTCCCCCACCGAAGCCGACCAGCACCCCCGCCGCGCCGGTGCGCATGAGGTGCAGCGCCGGGGTGTAGCCGGCGGCGCCGCCCACGATCACCGGGACGTCCAGCTCGTAGATGAACTGCTTGAGGTTCAGCGGTTCAGTGGTTTTCGAGACGTGTTCGGCGGAGACGGTGGTGCCGCGGATGACGAAAAGGTCGACGCCGGCGGCCACCACGGTTTTGTAGTGCTCCTGGGTGCGCTGCGGGGTGAGCGAGCCGGCCACCGTCACGCCGGAGGCCCTGATTTCGGCCAGCCGGGAGGTGATAAGTTCCGGTTGGACCGGCGCGCGGTAAAGCTCCTGCAGGCGTGCGGTGGCACTGGCGCTGGTTTCGGAGGCCTCCAGGGTGGCGATTTCGTCCAGCACAGGCTGCGGATCCGCGTATCTGGTCCACAGTCCCTCCAGGTCCAGCACGCCGAGGCCGCCGAGCTTGCCCAGCGCAATCGCCGTGGCGGGCGACATCACCGAGTCCATCGGGGCGCCGATGACGGGGGTGGCGAATTGATAGGCATCGATCTGCCAGCTGACCGAGACGTCCTTCGGGTCGCGGGTCCGCCTGGAGGGCACGATCGCTATGTCATCGAGGGAGTAGGCTCGGCGCCCACGCTTGCCACGGCCAATTTCAATCTCGTAAGTCACCGGACCAGCCTATCCCAGCGGTTTTGCCTGCCGGGCCGGGCAGGCATTCCCGGTGGAAATCTCCACGGATGGGCATGTCCAGCGAACGGCCGTGACGGTGGGCATGCCCTGCCGCTCCGGACGGACATGCCCACCGCTGGGCCTGGCCGGTGGGCATTCTCTCTTTATGTCCACGCTCCGACCCCACGAATGGGCATGCCCAGCGCGGGAACCAAGAGACGAGGAAGCGAGGTGGGACCCCGACGCGAGGGCTCCGGGCCGAGCAACGAGGCCCGGGAGCAGACGGGTGGGACCCCGGCGGCGCGGCCCGTGGATCAAGGAACAAGGTCAGGGAGCGGCCTGATAGGCCCACAGATGGGCATGTCCATCGCCAGGCCGTGACGCCGGACATGCCCTGCCGCTCCGGACGGACATGCCCACCGCTGGGCCTGGCCGGTGGGCATCCTCCCTTTATGTCCACGCTCCGACCCCACGAATGGGCATGCCCACCGCGCGAACTAAGGGGCGAGGGATGAGGTCAGGGAACAGCGGGGTAAGGCACTGACGGCGAGGACCACAAAGGCGAGGAACGAGGCCAGGAGCAGCCGGGGACTATTTGGAGCCGTAGTTCGGCGCTTCGACGGTCATCTGGATATCGTGCGGGTGGGATTCCTTCAACCCGGCTGCGGTGATCCGGACGAACTTTCCGCGGGCCTTCAGCTCCCCGATGGTGGGGGAGCCGACATAGAACATGGTCTGGCGCAGTCCGCCGACCAGCTGGTAGGCCACGGACGACAGCGGACCGCGGTAGGCTACACGGCCTTCAATCCCCTCCGGAATGAGCTTGTCATCGCCGGACACATCGGCCTGGAAGTAGCGGTCCTTGGAGTAGGAGGTGTTCTTGCCGCGGGACTGCATCGCGCCGAGGGAGCCCATGCCGCGGTAGCTTTTGTATTGCTTGCCGTTGACGAAGATCAGGTCTCCCGGGGATTCGTCACAGCCGGCCAGCAGCGACCCGAGCATCACCGTATCCGCGCCGGCGACCAGGGCCTTGCCGATGTCGCCCGAATACTGCAGGCCGCCGTCGGCGATCAACGGCACGCCGGCGGGAACCGCGGCCTTGGCGGATTCGTAGATCGCGGTGATCTGCGGGACGCCGACACCGGCGACCACGCGGGTGGTGCAGATGGAGCCCGGGCCGACGCCGACCTTGATGCCGTCCGCGCCGGCGTCGATGAGTGCCTGCGCGCCCTCCCGGGTGGCCGCCTGGCCGCCGATGATGTCGACGTTCCTGGCGGCGGGCTCGGCCTTGAGCCGGGCGATCAGGTCCAGCACGCCCTGGCTGTGGCCGTTGGCAGTGTCCACGAACAGGGCGTCCACGCCGGCGTCCACCAGTTTCATGGCCCGCTCCCAGCCGTCGCCGAAGAAGCCGATGGCCGCACCCACCCGGAGCCGGCCCTCGTCGTCCTTCGTGGCCAGCGGGTACTGCTCGGCCTTGGTGAAGTCCTTGACGGTGATCAGGCCGCGGAGGATCCCGTCGGCGTCCACCAGCGGCAGCTTTTCGATCTTGTTCTTCGCCAGCAGGTTCGAGGCGTCCTCGCGGCTGATGCCGACCCGGCCGGTGATCAGCGGCATCTTGGTCATCACCTCGTGCACCCGCCGGTGCGGATACTCGCCCTCCGGCACGAACACCGTGTCCCGGTTGGTGACGATGCCCAGCAGGCGGCCGTTGGCCTCGACCACGGGCAGGCCGGAGACGCTGTAGTGCGCGCACAGGTCATCGAGCTCACGCAGTGTGGCGTCCGGGCCGATGGTGACAGGGTTGGTGATCATGCCTGATTCGCTGCGCTTGACCCGGTCCACCTGCTCGGCCTGGTCGTCCATGGCCAGGTTGCGGTGCACCACGCCCAGTCCGCCCTGGCGGGCCATCGCGATGGCCATCCGGGATTCGGTGACCGTGTCCATCGCGGCGGAGAGCAGCGGCGTCTGGACCGTGATCCGCTTGGAGACCCGGGAACTGGTGTCCGCCTCCGAGGGGATGACGTTCGTGTGGCCCGGAAGCAGCAGCACGTCGTCGTAGGTGAGCCCGATCAGGGCAAAGGGATCATGCATTTCGGGCTGGGTCACGGGGGCTCCTGCGGCGGTGGTACCGGGTGGGTGGGCAACCGAGGGCCAGAAGCGTTCATACGCCCCTGGTCTGTGCTGTATCCATCCTAAAACGAAAGCCGGAGCCGCCCTATTCCGCCGGTTCGGCGCCGCGCCCCGGACACCGCGCTGCCGCCCCTGGATAGTCCCGCTGTCCCGCTCAGCGCGCCCTCAGCGCGCCCACGGGGCGCCTCCGCCGGCGCCCGGCCCGTGGCGGAAATCACTTCCAGCCGGTCGCGGCGAGCAGCTTCTGGTTGAACATCGGGGCCATGGTCTGGACATACGTCTTGGTCAGGTGATTGTCGTCCTTGTAGACATAGACGTTGCCCACCACGGCCGGGCAGATGTTGTCCGCGCAGATGAAGGCGCTCATGTCGACGGGGTAGAAGTTCCTGATTTTCCCGGCGTAATCGTCCATCGGCGAACTGTCCGCCAGCGAATCCGCCAGCGGCGGGTTGCACTGGGCGGCCTTCTCCCCCTTGGACTGCGCGCAGTCGGACATGTTGAACGTGAACCGCGGGTTGTCCCGGATCCCCACCACCGCGATGCCGGCGTCGGCGAAGCCGCGGACGCCGTCGACGTAGCCGGGAACCTCGGTCTCATAGGGCGCCTCCGCGTGGGTCAGGGTGGCGACCGTCATCACCGCGTCCGGGTGGTGCTCCATCACGTACTTCCGGGAGGCATCGTTGAAGTCGTTGCAGTCCTGCGGGCGGCTGCTGTCCGTGGCGCCGTAGCGGCAGGAGCTCTTCAGCAGCGCCACGACCTTCCAGTTGTGCTCCCCGGCCACGGCGCTGATGGCCTCCAGCCACTGCTGCGCGTGCGAGTCGCCGAGCACCACTATCGTTTTCGCGGGAACGCCGCTGGGCTGGTTGGCCTGGCACGAACCCAGCTGCGCGTCCGTCGTCGCCCATTCCCCGGTGCACTTGCCGTCGATCCCTGCCCACTCGTCCTTAAAGGCGGCCGGGGCCGGAATCGGCTGGGCGTCCGGCGAGGGTGTGCCGGCGAATCCCGGGGCCAGGGCCGCCGCCCCCGGATTATCCTCGGGCGGCTGGGCCGCGACGGCGGCGTCGTAGGCGTTCAGGCCGTGCTGCCAGAGCATCACGGGTCCGGCCAGCAGCGCACCGCAGGCCAGTACGACGACGCCGGCACGCCAGGCCTGCTTTTCGGGCCACTCCCAGCGGCGCAGCGGAGCCTCGATGAACCGGGTGGTGAGGTACGCCAGCAGCAGGGATGCCGCAATCAGGGCCAGGCCCTGCGGTATGCTGACCGAGCTCTGGGCGGTGGCCACCAGGAAGATCACCAGGATCGGCCAGTGCCACAGGTACAGCGCGTAGGAGTTGTCGCCCATCCCCACCAGCAGCCGCGAGGACAGCAGCCGGTCCGCGCCCCAGCGGCTCTCGGTCTGGCCGGCGATGATGATCGCGGCGGCGCTGAGCGTGGGCCACAGGGCCACAAAGCCGGGGAACTGCTGGTCCACCACCAGGATCAGCCCGCAGCTGATCATGCCCGCGAGCCCCACCCAGCCCATGACCACGCGGACGGCGCGCGGGACCTTCAGGTACGGCAGGGCCAGGGCCAGCAGCGAGCCGAGCGCGAATTCCCAGAGCCGGGCCCGGGTGTCGAAGTAGGTGTACGTCTGGTTGCTGGCGGTGTTGCGGATGGAGTACACCAGCGAGAACGCGAAGATGGCGGTAAAAATGACTGCCAGCAGGGAACGGTAGTTCAGCCACGGCCGGGTCCAGCGCGCCCGGGTCAGGCGGGTCAGCCGGAGCAGGGAGAGCAGCACGGCCGCGGCGCCGAAGATCAGCGGCCACAGGATGAAGACCTGGCCCTGGACGGACAGGGACCAGAAGTGTTCCAGCGGGCTGGCGCCGGAGTGGTCGACGGCGTAGTAGTTCACCGAGGTGTCCGCCAGGAGCCAGTTCTGGAAGTACATCAGCGAGGCCAGCGCCTGCTGCAGGACGTCCGGCCAGCGCCGCGGCGGCAGGAACGCCCAGGTTCCGATCAGCACCGCTATCAGTACCGTCACCGAGGCGGGCAGCAGGCGCTTGAACAGGTGCAGCCAGTGCCGGACCAGCCGCAGCGGCTGCCCCTTTTCTACCTTGCGGGAAAACTGCAGGGTCATCAGGAACGCCGAGATCAGCAGGAAGATGTCGACGCCGCCGGACACGCGGCCCAGCCAGATGTGGTAGGTCACGACCAGCAGGACGGCCAGCGCCCGCAGGCCCTGGACCTCGGGCCGGAAACCACGCTTCCGCGGGGTCTCCGGGGCGGGGACACGCTGGCGCGGGACCGGCGTCGTAGTTCCGTTGTGCACTGGCAAAAAACCCATCCGTTGGAGAAAAATCCCTCCTATGTTACCGTTCCGTGACCTGAGCCGCCATTCAGGCCCCGGTAGGATCGGGCTTTCACGGTCAATTGTCAGGAGTCTTCGTGCTGCAGATCAGGGTGGTGGCGCTGCCCGAACACACGGCCGCGGTGCTTGAGGCCGCGCGGGGCCAGCAGGGGGCTGCGGAAATCTCGCTTTTCCGCGGCGCCTCCGTGGTGCCGCCCGGAGACGTGCTGCTGATCCTGGCCGCCCGGGAATCCGCCGGGGAACTGATAGCCAAGCTGCGGGAGCTGGACATCGATGCGGACGGCTCCATCTCCGTCACCGCGCCCGAGCTGGTCCTCTCGCACCGGGCCGAGGAAGCCTCGCGGCAGGCACCGGGCCAGGGCGCGGACGCCGTCATCTGGGACGAGGTGGAATCCAGCGTCAAGGAGGACTCCACCCTGACCTGGACGTTCCTCACCTTCCTGGTCATCGCCACGCAGCTGGCCGGCATCGGCATTGTGACCAACTCCACGATCGCCATCGTCGGCGCCATGGTGGTGGGGCCCGAATTCGGCCCGCTGGCCGGGCTGGCGTTTGCCATGGTGGACCGGAACTGGGCGCTGGCCCGGCGCTCCGCCATCGCCCTGGGCGTCGGTTTCCCGGTGGCGATGGCGGTGGCCGCCGCGGCGGCGTGGGTCTCGGTGCCGCTCGGGCTTGTGGGTGCGGATGTGCTGCTGCACGGCAACTCGGCCGTGGAGTTCATCTACCACCCGGGGCCGTACTCGTTCATCGTGGCGCTGCTGGCCGGGGCGGCCGGAATGGTCTCGCTGATCGGACGGAAATCGGCGGTGCTGGTGGGGGTCTTCATTTCGGTGACCACCGTGCCCGCCGCAGGGTTCGTCGCCGTCGCCCTCGTCTTGGGCCAGCCGGACAAGGCGGGCGCGTCTGCGCTGCAGCTGCTGCTCAACCTCACCGGCATCATCGTCGCCGCCGCGGCCGTGCTGATCGTCTACCGGCTCCTTAAACACCAACTGGGTCGCAGTTAACGCTGTTCTGAGGGTTCAGAACTGCATTAACTGCGACCCAGTTGGGTTGCTGCGGGGCGGGCGTGCCTAGTGGCCGTGCCCGTCTTCGTCCTCGGCCGGCTTCTCGGAAACCAGGACCTCGGTGGTCAGCACCAGCGCGGCGATGGAGGCCGCGTTGCGCAGGGCGGAGCGGGTCACCTTCACGGGGTCGATGATGCCGGCCTCCACCAGGTTGCCGTACTCGCCGGTGGCGGCGTTGAAGCCGTGTCCGGCCGGCAGCTCGCCGACCTTGTTGACCACGACGTAGCCGTCATAGCCGGCGTTCTGGGCAATCCAGCGCAGCGGCTCGGCCACCGCGCGGCGCACCAGGGCGACGGCGGTCTTGGCGTCGCCCTCGAGCTTCGCCACGGCGGGATCCTCATCCAGTGCCGCGGCGGCCTGCACCAGTGCGGAACCGCCACCGGCGACAATGCCTTCCTCCAGGGCTGCGCGGGTGGAGGAAACGGCATCTTCGATGCGGTGCTTCTTCTCCTTCAGCTCAACCTCGGTGGCCGCGCCGACCTTGATCACGCCGATGCCGCCGGAGAGCTTGGCCAGTCGTTCCTGGAGCTTCTCCTTGTCCCAGTCCGAGTCGGTGCGCTCGAGTTCGGAGCGGATCTGCTTGACGCGGTCCGCAACGTCCTCGGTCGTGCCGGCGCCGTCCACGATGGTCGTGTTGTCCTTCGTGACGGTGATCCGCCGGGCGGTGCCGAGGACCTCCAGGCCGACCTGGTCCAGGCTCAGGCCAATCTCCGGGGAGACTACCTGGGCGCCGGTGAGGATGGCGATGTCCTGGAGCATGGCCTTGCGGCGGTCGCCAAAGCCGGGGGCCTTGACGGCGACGACGTTCAGGGTGCCGCGGATCTTGTTGACGATCAGCGTGGACAGGGCCTCGCCGTCGACATCCTCGGCGATGATGAACAGCGGCTTGGACGCCTGCAGAGCCTTCTCCAGCAGCGGCAGGAAGTCCGCGATCGAGGAGATCTTGCCCTGGTTGATCAGGATCAGTGCGTCCTCGAGGACGGCTTCCTGGCGTTCGGCGTCGGTGACGAAGTACGGGGACAGGAAGCCCATGTCGAACTGCATGCCCTCGGTGAGGACCAGCTCGGTCTGCGTGGTGGAGGATTCCTCGATGGTGATCACACCATCCTTGCCGACCTTATCGAAGGCCTCGGCCAGCAGTGCGCCGATTTCCTCGCTCTGAGCGGAGATGGCGGCCACCTCGGCCACCTGTCCGCCCTGGACCTCGCGGGCGTTCTCGAGCAGGCGGGCCGCGATCGCCTCGACGGCGACCTCGATCCCGCGCTTGAGGTCTCCCGGAGCGGCGCCGGCGGCCACGTTGCGCAGGCCTTCCTTGACCAGCGCCTGGGCCAGCACCGTCGCCGTCGTCGTGCCGTCGCCGGCCACGTCGTTGGTCTTGGTCGCCACTTCCTTGGCGAGCTGGGCGCCGAGGTTTTCGTACGGGTCCTCGAGCTCAATCTCACGGGCGATGGTGACGCCGTCGTTGGTGATCGTGGGTGCGCCCCACTTCTTGTCCAGGACGACGTTGCGACCGCGCGGGCCCAGTGTCACCTTGACGGTGTTGGCCAGCTTGTCGATGCCTGCTTCCAGTGCCCGGCGGGCCGCATCATTGAATTCCAGCTGCTTTGCCATGCTTGTTGTGTCCTTTCACGGACAAATCCCTGCACCGGCGGTCCGGACGGGCCGGGGTGCTGGTGCAGGGATTTGGTCAGAGGTTACTTGACGACGATTGCGAGCACGTCGCGGGCCGAGAGCACCAGCAGCTCTTCTCCGCCGGTCTTCACTTCGGTTCCGCCGTACTTGGAGTAGAGGACGATGTCGCCCACGGTGACGTCGATCGGGACGCGGTTGCCGTTGTCGTCAATGCGGCCGGGGCCTACGGCGACGACTTCGCCTTCCTGCGGCTTTTCCTTGGCGGTGTCGGGAATGACCAGCCCGGAAGCGGTGGTCTGCTCTGCTTCGAGCTGGCGGACAACAATACGATCCTCAAGAGGCTTTATAGAGACCGGCACTCGGACTCTCCTTTTCATGAACTGATTCACGGACAAAAAGAATGGGAGCCAGGGCGGGCCAACCGTCGTCGCGGTGCCGGAAGGTTCGCCTGGCAGGTACTTCTTTTATTAGCACCCTCCTAGGAGAGTGCTAACACTGACTCTATGTAACCGTTAGCACTCGGTCAAGGCGAGTGCCAGTTTTTCGTGACAGCCGGACCGTTAGGCTTGGTTTTATGGCCACCGATGCGATTGCCCCCCTGCTCACTCCCGAGGGCTGGGACCTGCTCAACTCCCTGGGCCCGTACAGCGACAAGGACTCTTTCGCGCTCAACGCCCGGCTGCGCAAGGACGGCCACTCCCCCGAACTGGTGGCCGCCGTCCTGACCCAGTCCCGGCTGCGGACCAAGGCGGAAGTGAAGTTCGGTGAATTCGCCGCCCGGATGATCTTCACCCAGCCGGGCCTGGAGCAGGCCACCCGGCTGAGTGTTGCCGCCCGGCATGCGCAGCGCTTCGCCACCGCCGGCGTCACCCACGTCGCCGACCTGGGCTGCGGGATCGGGGCGGATTCGATGGCGATGGCCAGCCTTGACCTGCAGGTCACCGCGGTGGAGTCGGACGAGTCGACCGCCGCGTGCGCCATGCTGAACCTGATGCCGTTTCCGTCCGCGCGTGTACTGCACGCCGATGCGCGGACCGTGGAACTGGAGGGCGTGGACGGCTATTGGCTGGACCCCGCCCGGCGTACGACGACGACGTCGGGTACCACCAGGCTGTTCGATCCGGAGGCGTTTTCCCCGCCGCTGTCCTTTGCCGAATCCCTCGCGGCCAGGGGCCTGGCCGTCGGGGTCAAAATGGGCCCGGGAATCCCGCACGACGCGATCCCGGCCGGGGCCGAGGCGCAGTGGGTGTCCGTGGACGGCGACGTGGTCGAGGCCGCGCTCTGGTTCAACGCCCTGGTCCGCGGCGGCGTGCGCCGGGCCGCCCTGGTCACCGGCGCGCACGGCGCGGCGGAGCTGACCAGCCCGGTACCGTTCGATCCCGCCGCGCAGGATGTGCGGACCGGGCCGGTGGAGGGGTTCCTGTACGAACCTGACGGGGCCGTGATCCGCGCCGGGCTGGTGGCGGACCTGGCCGCCAGGCTGGGCGGACACCTGCTGGATGAGCGGATCGCGTATATCTGCGCGCCGGAGCTGGAGGAGACGCCGTTTGCGCGCGCCTACAAGGTCCTGGAGGTCAAGCCGTTCAACGTCAGGGCGCTCAAGGCGTGGGTGCGGGCCGAGCGGATCGGTGTGCTGGACATTAAGAAGCGCGGCACCGCCGTCACCCCGGAGGAACTGCGCAAGCAACTGCTGACCGGCTCCGGCAAGGGCCCCAACTCGGCCACGCTGGTCCTGACGCGGATCGGCGAGGACCGGATCGCCGTCGTCGTCGAGCCCGTGGGCCCCCGCCTCGCCCAACTGGGTCGCAGTTAAGGTCGTTTAGTGGGGTCCATAGCTGCATTATCTGCGACCTAGTTGGGTGCGGCGCGGGAGAATTCGGAGGCGTCGCGGACCTGCTCGGGGGTGGGCCGGACCCCGGTGTAGAGCACGAACTGCTCCTCGGCCTGGATGGCGATGACCTCGGCGCCGGTGATCACCGGCTTGCCGGCCGCCCGCGCCGCCCGGATCAGGGGCGTCTCGGAGGGAAGGGCGACGACGTCGAACACCACCTGCGCGGCGGCCACCGTTGCGCCGTCGAAGGCCATCGCGTCCGCCTCCGCGCCGGCCATGCCCAGCGGTGTCACGTTGACCAGCAGCCCGGCCGTCAGGGTGCCGGCGTCGGCGGCCCAGCCGAAACCGTACAGATCCGCGAGCGCGCGCCCGGCGGCCTCGTTGCGGGCGATGATCGTCACGGTCCGGAATCCGGCGTCGTGCAGGGCGGCGGCGACAGCCTTCGCCATCCCGCCGGAACCGCGCAGCAGTACCGGGAGTCCCGGATCCACGGCGCGGTCCCGAAGCAGCCGCTCGATGGCGAGGTAGTCGGTGTTGTACGCGGTCAGGACGCCGCCGTCGTTGACGATGGTGTTGACCGAATCGATGGCTTTGGCTGAGGGATCCATCACATCCACCAGGGCGATGACGGCCTCCTTGTACGGCATGGAGACGGCAGCTCCGCGGATCGGCAGCCCGCGGATGCCGGCCACAGCCGCGGTGATATCCGCGGGCGCGAAAGCCTTGTAGACGAAGTTCAGGCCCAGCAGGTCATAGAGGTAGTTGTGGAAGCGGGTTCCGATGTTGCTGGGCCGCGCGGCCAGTGAAATGCACAGCGTCATATCTTTATTCAGGATCGGCACGTTTCCAGTCTGCACTAGAATTGCCTAAGTTTTCGGGCGATGCCCACCCATCTTCCGGATACGCCAAACATGTGAGGAGTGCCCATGAAGATCGATTTCGCCTCTTCGCACCAGTCCACCCTGGGGGTCGAGTGGGAGTTGGCCCTCGTCGATGCCGCAACAGGGGAACTGACGCCGGCCGCCGCACAGGTGCTGGCCGCCGTCGGCGCCGCCCACCCGGAGCTGACGGCGGACGCGGAGCACCCGCATATCAAGCAGGAACTGCTGCTGAACACCATTGAGCTCGTGACGGGGGTTTGCCGCACCGTCCCGGAGGCGAAGGCGGACCTGGCCCGGAACCTGGCCACCCTCCGCGAGGCGACGGATCCGCTGGGCGTGGATCTGCTCTGCGCCGGCACGCACCCGTTCAGCCACACCCGCCAGCAGGCCGTGACGGAC
>JBIOFK010000007.1:0-33479 GCA_044447065.1 Actinomycetales bacterium
GCGGATCATCGGCCTGGGACGCACGGGGGCGGCGGTGGCACAGTCGCTGGCGGCGGCAGGGGTGGGGTCCCTGCTGCTCGACGACGACGCCCCGGTGGGGGCGGCGGATCTGGGTCCGGGCGCCTTCCGGCTGGCGGACATCGGGCTTACCCGGGCGGCCGCCGTCCGGCGTTCGCTGGCGCAGCTGGAGCCCGAGATCGGGGCGCACGTCGTGCGCGGGCGGGACAGTGATCCGCCCGCCGTGGACCTCGTCGTGTTTTGCGGAGCCACGGAGATGCCGGTGCAGGTGATGGGCCGTCTGCTGCGGGCGGACCAGCCCCACCTCGTCGTGCTCGCACCGGGAACCGGGGGCTCGGTCGGACCGCTGGTGGTGCCCGGTGCCACCGCGTGCATGGAATGCGTCCGGCGCAGGACCGGCCCAGCTCCGGCCAGCGCGGCCGGGGAAGCGCACGCCCCCGAGGGGCAGAGCCGGGCCGGCGGGGCGGAAGTATGCACTGCCCTGGCCCTGGCCGCGGGGGCCGCGCGGGCGGCGCTGCTGTTCCTGGACGGGGTCACGCGCCCCGCCTGCTGGTCAGCGGTGCAGACCCTGAGGTTCCTGGACGGCGGCTGGACCATCCGCCGCTTTGACCCGGACCCCGGCTGCGGCTGCCAGCTGCAGAACAGCGCGGCGGCCCGGGCCGGCGGAACAGGGCCTGCTCAGGTGGCGGTGTTCAGGGCCAGCACCTCCAGCACGCGGGCGCCGTAGCGTTCCAGCTTGGCGGGACCGACGCCGGCGAGGGTGGAAAGTTCGTCCAGGGATCCCGGACGTGCCTCGGCAATCGCCATCAAGGTTGCGTCCGTGAAGACCACGAAGGCCGGCACTTCCGCGGTCTTGGCCTCGGCCAGCCGCCAGTCGCGCAGCGCCTCGAAGGTGGCCTCATCGTAGCCGGGCGGACAGTTTCCGCACCGGCCGAGTTTCCGTTCGGCGCCGGTGGCGAGCATGCTGCCGCAGACCCGGCAGCTCGCCGGAGCCGCCGCCGCACGGCGTTTGCGCGGCAGCACCGTGCCCTGGCCGCGGGCCACGGAGTTGGGCCGCAGTCCGTCCAGGAAGCGGGAGGGTTTCCGGTTCGCCCGTCCCCCCGGCGTCCGTGCCGTCGACCAGGACAGGGAGAGGAACTCCCGGGCACGGGTTATGCCGACGTAGAGCAGCCGGCGTTCCTCGTCAACCGCCTCGGGCGAATCCGCAAAGGAGATCGGCATCAGCCCCTCGCTCAATCCGACCAGGAAGACGGCGTCCCACTCCAGGCCCTTGGCCGAGTGCAGCGACGCCAGCGTGACCCCCTGGACGGTGGGGGCATGCTGGGCCACGGCCCGCTCCTGCAGCTCGGTGACGAAATCACCCAGGGTGAAGGTGCCGCCGTCGGCGGTGCGCGTGCGGCCCAATTCGTCGGCCAATCCCACCAGCGCCGCCAGGGATTCCCAGCGCTCCCGCACGGCCCCCGACGTTTCCGGGGCACGCTCGCTGTACCCCAGCGAAGCCAGGACGTCGCGCACCAGCGGCCCCACGGCGTCGCCGGACGCTGCCCGCGACGCGGCCCGCAGCTGCAGGATGGCGTCGCGCACCTCCTTGCGGGCGAAGAACCGCTCGCCGCCGCGCAGCTGATACCCGATCCCGGCCGAGGCCAGCGCCTGCTCATAGGCCGCGGACTGGCCGTTGGTGCGGAACAGGACAGCGATTTCGGCCGCCTGGCTGCCCGCCGCGATCAGGGCTTTGATCCGGCCGGCCACCACCGCGGCCTCCGCCTCGTCATCGGTGCATTCGACGAACTCCGGCTCGTTGCCGGCATCCCGCTGGGCCAGCAGCTGCAGCGGCGCCGACCAGCCGGCATCCGCGGTGTAGCCGCCGCTGCGCCGGGAGGCCAGCAGCGAATTGGCCAGCCGAACCACCTGCGGGGTGGACCGGTAATCGCGTACCAGCTTCACCATCTGCGCCTGCGGGTAGCGTTTGCCGAAGTCCAGGAGGTGCCGGGAGGTGGCGCCGGTGAATGAGTAGATGGTCTGGCTGGCGTCCCCGACGACGCACAGCTCCTCGCGGCCGCCCAGCCAGAGGTCCAGCAGGCGCTGCTGCAGCGGGGAAACGTCCTGGTATTCGTCGACCACGAAGTGCCTGTACTGCTCGCGCACCGCCGCGGCGACGCGGGGATCCTCCTGCAGGATCCCGACGGTGATGAGCAGGACATCTTCGAAATCGATGAGGTTGCGGTCCACCTTGACGTCTTCGTAGGCCTGGAAGAGGCGGGCGACGGCGGTCGGGTCCAGTCCGCCAGGGGTTCCCCTGTCCTGCGCCTTGCCGGGATAGGTCTCGGGCGTCAGCATCGAGACCTTGGCCCATTCGATTTCCGCCGCGAGGTCCCGGATCGTCGCCCTGTCGCTGCCGAGCCGCAGCCGCCGGGCGGCTTCGGCGATGAGGTTCGCCTTGTGGTCCAGCAGGCCGGGAATTTGGCCGCCCACGGCCTGCGGCCAGAAGAACTGCAGCTGGCGCAGTGCAGCGGCGTGGAAGGTGCGTGCCTGGACCGCGCCGACGCCGAGGTCACGCAGACGGGTCCGCATCTGGGCCGCCGCCCGCGCGGTGAAGGTCACGGCCAGCAGCCGCTGCTGGCTGTAGACGCCGGTGTGGACGCCGTACGCGATCCGGTGCGTGATGGCGCGGGTCTTGCCGGTGCCCGCTCCGGCCAGCACGCATAGCGGACCGGTCAGTGTGGTGGCGACGAGGCGCTGGTCCTCGTCCAGGCCGGCAAGGATGCGTTCCTCGACCGAGCCGGGCTGGCCGTCATCGGGGGCAGTACTCAACGCCGCACCCGGGCCTGAGGGCCCGCGGTTTCCGCCGCGGCGCCCGGGGCTTCTTCCCCGGCATCGAGGATCCGGCCGCCGTACCAGTGCTCGATCAGGCGCCTGGCGATGGACAGCCGCCCGGAGATCACGATCTCCCCGCTGCTGACCAGCGGCTGCATATCCGCGCGGGAAATCCAACGGGCACGGGTGACCTCCTCGCCGTCCGGGGTGGCGACGGTGTCGTCGGTGTGGGCCAGGTAGCCCAGCATCAGGGATGCCGGAAACGGCCAGGCCTGGGAGCCGAGGTATTCGGCCCGGTGCACCCGTACGCCCACCTCCTCGGCGATTTCGCGGACCACCGCCTGTTCCAGCGACTCGCCGGGTTCCACGAAGCCGGCGAGGGTGGAGAACCTGTTGGCATCCCAGTTGTTGCCGCCGCCGAGCAGGATCCGTCCGTCCGGGCCGACGACGGCGGCGATGATCGCCGGGTCCGTGCGGGGGTAATGTTCCGATCCGTCCTCGCTGCAACGCCGGACCCAGCCGGCGGCCACGATCTCGGTGGGAGCTCCGCAGCGGGGGCAGAACCGGTGGCTGCGGTGCCAGTTCGCGATCGCCAGCGATTCGACGAAGACGGCGGAATCCTGCTCGGACAGCAGCGCCGCCACGTCCCGGAAGCCGGCCCATCCTGCGCCGGCCGGCGCAGCGGCAAGGGCAGCATCGTCGTCGACCCCCGCCAGCAGCGCCAGCCGGGTGCCGGGGGGAAACGGCGAGGTCAGGGCGCGGCCCAGCGGCGGGTTCAGCGTGCCGCCCAAGTCCACGGTCCGGCCCAGATAAACGTCGAGCGCGTCCGGACCCGCCTGGCCGCGCAGGGCCGATGCCGCGTCCGGTGTCAGATAGGCGATGGTTCCGTCCGGGTTCAGCAGGGTTCGCCCCTGTGCGAGGACGAGGGTCAGCAGGTTCTCCGCCGCCAGTGCTTCGGCCAGGAATCCCGGCTTCACCCGCTCCCCGCTTTCCCTGTCCAGCGTCGCGGGAGACCAGTTCAGGGGTTGGCTCAGGCTCATCCTTCTACCGTACTGGGCGGCTGCGACAAATAACATTCCGGGGCGCTCCCGCCCCCGCGCTTCCGGGTTCCTTGCGACTCGCCGCCGAGGCGCTGCCCATTCGCTGCCGTGGAGCCGTACGGTTGAAGGGTGAGACGTACACCCATCGAACTGGCGGCCGTGGCCAGCGCCGCCGTGCCCGGACTGTCGCCGACAGCTGTCGCTGCGGAACCGGACGATTCAGCGGATTTTGAATCCGCCGTGCTGCTCGACGCCGACCGGAAACGGTGGCGCGTGCGCTCCCCGAAGCATCCCGAAGCCAGCACCAGGCTGGAAACCGAACTGCTGGTCCTGCGGGCGTTCACTCCGGCCGTGCGTGCCGAGCTGCCGTTCCTGATGCCCACGGTTGCCGGAACCGTGCGGCAGGGAGAACTGACCACCTTCGTCTACGCGCACCTTTCCGGGCGGCCGGTACCGGCCGAGGAACTGGCCGCCGCCGGGAAGCAGATGGCGAAGGAGGTCGGCGCCGCCATGGCAGCCATTCATGACCTTCCGCCGGCTCTCGTCAGCGCCGCCGACCTGCCCAGCTACACGGCCAACGAATTCCGCCAGCGGCGGCTCAACGAGCTGGACCAGGCAGCCACTACCGGCAAGATCCCGTCCGCGCTGCTGCGCCGCTGGGAGCACGCCCTGGAAGATGTTGCGCTCTGGAAATTCAGTCCGTGCGTGGTCCACGGCGACCTGCACGAGGACAACCTTCTGGTGGAGGATGGCCGAGTCATTGCTGTAACCGGGTGGACTGACCTGCGCGTCGGGGATCCGGCGGACGACCTGGCCTGGCTGGTGGCCCTGCACGATCCGTCCTTCGTGGACACCGTGGAGGAGGCCTATGCCGCTGCCCGGAAGGAACAGCCCGACCGGCACCTGATGCGCCGTGCCGCCCTGTCCGCCGAGTTTGCCCTGGCGCAGTGGCTGGTCAAGGGCGTGGCTGCCGCCAACACCCGGATGGTCGCCGAGGCCGAAGAGATGCTCCGCACGCTGGAGCACGACATTGCCGCCTACGGCGGGCAGCCGATCAGTACCGAACCGCCGTCCGCCCCGGCGGACGCGGCTGCTGGTTCGGCTGCGTCCGCGCCGGAATCCGGCACCCCGGCCACGACCGGGACAGCTCAGTCCCAGCCCGCGGCGGGGGCGTCCGACGCCGCCGCAGATGGCGCCGGCCCGGCGTCCGGACCCGCGGTGACAGTGCAGGCCATACCCGTGGCCGACGACGTTGCTGCTCCCGACGCCGCACCCGCGGACGCGGATCAGGGCGCTCCTGCCGCGGCTGACGGGGTACCGGTTCCGGACGGTTCTGCTTCCGCTTCGGAAGCCACTGAGCCGGACGCCACGTCTCCGGAGGACACTGAGCCGAGCGCCGCATCTCCGGAAAACACCGACACCACGGCGCTGAAGGTCATCCCCCTTTAGTCCGGCGGCTGGTTTAGTCCGGCGGTTGGGTGGCTGCGGCGATGATCGCTTCCAGTTCCGCCTCCCCTGCCAGATCCACGGGCCTGACGAGCCTGTCCTGGGCAACGTAGTAGAACGCGGCCCGCACCTTGTCCAGCCCGATGCCGTGCAGCCGGGCCCAGGCCAGCCGGTAGGCGGCCAGCTGCACGGACCGGGTCCGCAGTGCCGCCGGACCTGGCACGGCTCCGGTTTTCCAGTCGATCAGGTCCCAGCCGCCGTCGCCATCGCGGAAAATGGCGTCAATGCGCCCGCGCACCACGACGCCCGCCACCATGGTCTCGATCGGAACCTCGATTTCCGCAGGCGTCCTCTGCGCCCATTCGGAGCGGCGGAATGTTTCCTGCAGCCCCTCCAGCCCGTAGCTACGGTCAACAAAATAGTCGGCCGACGGCTCTTCGTCCAGGTCCAGCTGTCCGGTGGTGGCATAGAACTCCTCCACCCAGCCGTGGAACGCCGTTCCGGCCCGGGCGGACATCCCGGGACGCTGCGGGACGGGCCGGCGGAGCTGGCGGGTGACCGCCGCCGGGTCCTCCCCCAGACCCACCAGCAGGGATGCCGAAATGTGCGACGGCAGCTCCACCTGGTAGTCTCGTGATTCGGCGTCGCGCAGCGCCAGCAGTGCCCGGGCTTCCCCGCCCCATCTGGGGCTGCCGGCGAGAATCTCCCGGCCGCCGTCGTCGGCCAATCCGTCCGCAGCCATCAGGCGGCGCCCCCTTGCCGCTCCGGCCTCCCGCGGCGCCCGCCGGCCGGCCGGCCTGCGCGTTCCCGGGCGGCCCGTGATGGCCGGGCCTTCAAGAGGGTCGTACGGCCATTCGGCGACTTCGCGTTCGGCCGTGAGCGGGTTCGCCGCCGGCAGCTCGCCCTCCTTGGGCCAGCACAGCTGCCGTGCCGTGCCCTGTTCCGCCAGGGGAAGCAGTTCGGCCAGGAACGGCGAAGCCTCCGACACCCCGGCCCGGCCGGCGCTCCACGCCGAGGAGGAACACCAGAGAAAATCGCGTGCACGGGTGAAGGCGACGTAGGCCAGTCGACGTTCCTCCTCCTCCACATGCAGCCGGACCTCCGCCGCGAAGGCCTTCTCGGCGTCCAGGGCGCCCTTCTGGTCCGCGAAGTCCATGCCCCACGCCGGGAGGTCCTTCGAATCCCCGCGCAGCGGCCAGGGCAGCGAACCTGCCCCCATGGTCCATCGGTCCGCCTGCGCCGTGGGAAAGCTGCCGGCGTTCAGGCCGGGAATGAAGACGGAGTCCCATTCGAGGCCCTTGGAGGCATGCACCGTCAGCAGCTGGACGGCGTGGGTGTTGACCTCGACCTCGCCAAGCCCGAGCCCGTTTTCCTGCTCCCCGGCCGCCTCCAGCCAAGACAGGAAAGCCAGCAGGTCCACCCTGTCGGCGGCCTGCATGAAGTCCGCCGCCGCGCCGGCGAAGGCATCCAGATTGCGTCGGGCCTGGTGAATGGTGGCGCCGGGCCTGGCCGCCAGCTCAATATCCAGCAGCATGGTCCGCTCCACCTCCCCCAACAGGGAGGGCAGATCGTCACCGGTGAAGCCCCGCAGCCTGCGCAATTCATCCCGCAGTGCCGTCAGTCGGTCCATGGCGGCCGCGCTCAGGGTGCGCTCCAGGCCGGCCGGCCAGAATCCCGGGCGGAGGGAGTCCAGCGCCTCGACCAGGCTGGAGCTGTCAACGAGGTCCGACTCGACGGGGAGCCCGGCGTCCGCCGCATCCTCGGCCGCTCCGCCGCCGGGACCGTCGTGCGACGGCTCGAAAACGGTCCCCTCCCGGGCCGCGCGGTCCCGGCGCCTGGCCAGATACCGTGCCCAGGCCGCGAAGGCCATCAGGTCCGCCGTTCCTATCCGCCATCGGGCCCCTGTCAGCAGGCGCATCAGGGCATCAGAGCGTCCGGGATCAGCCAGGACATGCAGCTCAGCCACCAGGTCCACCACCTCCGGCGTACTGAGCAGGCCGCCGAGGCCCACCACCTCGTACGGGACTCCCCGCGCCTCCAGGGCCGGGGTGAGCAGTCCGAACTGGACGCGGCGACGGCACAGCACCGCAATGCTCCGGGGCTCCTCGGCGCGTTCAAAGGCGCGCCGCTGGGCGGCGATGGCGTCCGCGACGGCGTCCGCCTCCCTGACGGTGGTGTCGAACCGGGCCAGCTCCACCCGTCCCGGTCCGGCGTCGGGGCGCGGCTGGAGCGCGGAGACGCGCACCGGGTTTCCCGGATGCCGGAGCCGCTCCGCCGTGTTCAGTTCCGCGGACATCACGTTGGCGGCCGAGAGAATGCCGGTGGCGTTACGCCATGCCGTGGTGAGCTGGGCCGTTGCGGCGGGCCGGCCGTCCGCGGTGGGAAACCGTTCAGGGAAGGCGAACAGCTGGCCGGCGGAGGCGCCGCGGAACCCGTAGATGGACTGGTGCGGATCGCCCACCGCCGTGACCGGGTGGCCGCCGCCGAACAGGGCGGCGAAAAGGGTCAGCTGCGCATGGCTGGTGTCCTGGAACTCGTCCAGCAGCACCACCGTGTAGCGCGCACGCTCAAGCTGGCCGGCCTGCGGGACCGCGTCGGCGATCTTTGCCGCGAGCGCGACCAGGTCTCCGTAGTCCAGGGCATTCCTGTCCCGCTTAGCCCGGGCGTAGTGCTCCACCATGGTGGCGACGCTGGCGCGGGTCCGCAGAATATTCAGCAAGGTTCCCACGGCCGCCGTCGGCGGCTTGGGCTTTCCGTCCACGTACGGCAGCGATTCGAGGCGTGCGGCAAGCTCCGCCACCAGGCGGTGGACGTCGGCGGGCTCGGTCAGGTGCTCCGAACACTCGCCGGCCAATGCCATGACGGCCCGGACCAGGGTGGACTTCGCCGCGGTGAAGTGCTCGTAGCTGCCCGCATAGGCCTCCACCACCTGGCTGGCCAGCTGCCAGGACTGGGCGCTGCCGAGGACCACCGCGTCCCGTTCGATGCCCATCCGGAGACCGTAGTCGGAGACAATGCCGCTGGCGTAGGAGTGGTAGGTGGAAACCTTGGGGTCCAAGGCGTCCTCGGCCGCGGCGCCGGGAGCGAGGTCCACAGCGCCGCTGCGGGCCAGCTGGGCGAGTTTTGCCAGCTGGCGCCGGATCCGGGCGGAGAGCTCACCGGCGGCCTTGCGGGTGAAGGTCACGCCCAGGATTTCCTCCGGCAGGACATGGCCGTTGGCCACCAGCCACACGACGCGATCGGCCATGGTGGTGGTCTTGCCCGACCCTGCCCCTGCAACGACGAGCATCGGCTCAAGCCCGGCGGCGATGATGCCGGCCTGTTCCTCGGTGGGGGGCAGGCCGCCCAGCAGCCGCGCCAGCTGGTACGGGTCCAGGTCGGGGCTCATTCGGTCACCTGGCGGCCTTCCTGGCACAGCGGGCAGACGGAGGGGACGGGGCAGCGGCCGCCGAATCCGCTCTTCGACGGATCATGGATGGCCGCAAAGCCGGCTCCGGACATAAGCCGGGCCGCCTCCAGGACCAGCTCCACGGCCCAGGGATCGCCGGGCGCCAGCGCGTCCTGGTGCTGGAGCCCTGGATCCTTAGTGCTGCCGCCGAGCTGCGCCAGCAGGGCACCCCCGGTGCCGGCACCGGCGGGTACCCCCGCGACGGCGTCGAACGCGCCCGTCGCCGTCGCAGCCTGGTAGGCGCCCAACTGCGGATGAGCGGGAACCTCGGCCTTGGCCGGCTTGGACCTGCCGGTCTTGAGGTCAACAATGACCAGCCGGCCTTCCGTGTCGATTTCCAGCCGGTCCACCTGCCCGCGAAGCCTCGCGGTAAGTCCGTCGGGGCCGCGCAGGTCCACGCTGAAGCCAGCTTCCACGGCCAGCAGCGACCTGCCCGCACGCCTCATGGACAGCACGTAAAGCGCAAGCTTGCGGACCATTTCCGCGGCACGGTCGAAGTCCAGCCTGCCCTCCCAATTCTCCTGCATACCCAGCGAGGGCCAGCGGCGCTGCAGTTCGGCCAGGTATTCATGCCCGGCCGCGTCAGGGAGGTCCTCGGCGATGCCGTGCACCAGAGTGCCCACGCTGCGGGCAAAGTCGGTCGCCGCCTCCCCGCCGGCTGCCTGGACGAACCAGCTCAGCGGCGACTTCAGGACAGTTTCCACCTTCGACGGCGACACGGGTACCGGCTCCCCCGGGCCAACCACTGATCCGGTCGAGCTCAGCGGGTGCAGGCCCCACCACTGTGCCGGATCGGCTCCCGGCACCCCCCGGGCGGCGAGGACGGCCAGCACCCGGGCCGCTTCCTCGCTGCCTGCGGATTCGAGCGACTGACGCAGCTCCGCCACCAGCGAACGCAGCGTCTTGGGCCGCGGAACGTGCTCCACGAGACGGCCGGCCGTGCCTGCGGGCAGCGGGTCTACGAGGTCCAGGAAGGAGGACGGCTGGAGATCCTCGGAGGAGGCCCCGATGCACAGCAGCTCGCTGCCGGCCCGGGAGACGGCGGCCGAGAAACTGCGCAGTTCGTCATAGCGGACCTCCCGCAGCCGGCTGCCCGGGCCTAGCTGGCGGGCGGCCGCGGCACCGCGTGCCAGGGCGTCAGCCAGCAACTGGCTGCCCAGCAGCTCCCCGCGCAGCCGGGTATTGGGCCAGACTCCTTCCTGCAGTCCGGCGATGATCACCACCGGCCACTGGCGGCCGGCGGCGCTGGCGGGAGTCATGATTTCGACGGCGTCCCGGCGCAGGGCACGCGCCGCGAGGGAGTCCATCGGCAGGTCCTGGCTCAACAGGTACTCCAGGAAGTCCCGGGGCCCGGAGCCCGGAAGCTGATCGACGTAGCGTTCGGCCGTTTGGAAGAGTGCCATGATGGCGTCAAGATCATGGTCCGCCCGGACGCCTGCGGGTCCGCCGGCCAGGGCCTGGTCCGCCCACACCGCGGACGCTCCGGAGGCCTCCCACAGGGCCCATAGGACGGTTTGGGCGTTCGCGCCCTGCTCCGCCGCAGCGGTCCGGCCGGCCCGGAGCATCGTCGCAAGCCGCAGGGCGTTCCTGCCTTCCCAGCCGAGCCGGGAAAGCACCACCGGGTCGCCAAGCGCCTCCGTCAGCAGGGCGTCGCTGCCTCGCCCGCCGCCGTCGCGCAGTTCTTCCCGGCGCAGGGCCTGGCGCAGGCGCCGAAGGTTGATCGAGCTCGCCCCGCCGATCCGCGACGTCAGCAGACTGACCGCCAGTTCGGGCGTCAGCCGGTCCGGGTCAAGGGAGACCGCCAGGGCGTCGAGCAGCGGCCGCACGGCGGCCTCGTCCCGGACGGGATTTTCCGCCACCGGCACCTTCACCGGAATGCCCTGGCTGCTGAGGTAGCGCTGCAGGGCAGCCAGTTTCCCACCGGTGCGCACGATGACGGCTATCTGCGAGAGGTCGAAGCCGCGGTCCAGCTGGTAGTGCAGCACCCGCTCCGCGACGAGGCGGAGTTCATGGATTTCGGAGGCCACCAGCACCGAACGCACGACAGCGGGCCGCGCGGCGGCGGCAGGCCCGACGTCGGCGTCCGCAGGCCCGGCGTCGGCGTCCGCAGGCACCGGCACCAGGGCACGGGCGCGATGTCCACCCTGGCTCTGCGAGATGCGTTCGGCGACCGCCGACCAGGCCCGGCAGAGCTCCGGCGGCATCCGGTGTGAGGTGTCGAGCGTAAAATCCGCGACGGTTCCGGCGCCGGCCAGCGAGCTGCGCACGGTTCCGGCCAGGTCGGGGCGGGCACCCCGGAACCCCTGGACGACGGTGTCCGGGGAGGCGGTGACGATGGTGTCCTGGCCCGCACCCACCAGGGCAAGCAGGGCGTGCACGGCCTCGTTGGCCTCCTGCACGTCATCCACCAGGATCAGGGCGAGCCGCGCACGCTCCGCGGCCAGGAATTCGGGATCCCGTTCCAGCAGCGCGCGTGCGGCGGTGATGATTCCGGCGGGATCGAAGGCGCCCGAACGGCCCCAGTCCACCACCTCACGGTATTCGGCGTACAGCGACGCCGCCGCGATCCAGTCAGGGCGGTCCAATTGCCTGCCCAGGTCCGCCAGTCCTTCCGGCGTCAGCCCCGCTTCGATCACCCGGTCGAACAGGGCCCGTACTTCCTGCCGGAAACCGCGGGTGGCCAGCGCGCCGCGGACTTCCTCCGGCCACGCGGGCCCCGGCACCAGGCCGGCGCGGTGGCCTTCCAGCAGCTCGCGGATGATCAGATCCTGCTCCGGCCCGCTGAGCAGTTTCGGTGCCCCGCCGAGCTCGGGCATCCGGCCCGCCACCTTGGCCCGGCGGATCAGGTCGAAGGCATACGAGGACCAGGTCCGTACCGGGGAGGCTCCCAGGCTGCGGTCCAGCCGTGCTGTCAGGGCGTCCCGCAGCCGCGCCGCGGCCTGGCGCGAGGGCGCGAGCAGCAGGATTCCCGCCGGGTCCACGCCGTCGCGCTCCACCCGCACGGCCGCCGCTTCGATCAGTACAGTCGATTTTCCGGTGCCGGGGGCGCCCCAGAGCAGAACGGGGCCGCTACCCGCGGGTAGTTCCAGCACCCGGCGCTGGTCCGTGCCGGGCTCCACCGGGATGCGCCGGCTGCCGGCCGGCCGGGTCAGGGTCAGCGCACGGGGGCCGTGGAGAGTTGCGGTGCGGTTCATGCTTCCAGTACAGCGCAGGGGTCCGACACTGATGCCTCGGCCAGCTCCACGCGGATCCGGTCCAGGCTGTCCATCGCCTCCGGATCCGGGTTCCACCGGGCGACTGACATATCCACCCGCCAGCTGCTGCCCTCCCCCGTGGTCCGTCCCCGCAGCGGCGTGCCCTCGGCCCGGTAGTACTCCAGCGCCTGGTGTTCGTGGCAGGCCGGGGGCTGGCCAGAGGCCCGGATCACGCGCCACCACGGGGCACCGTCGCCGTGCCGGGAGAACACTGTTCCCACCTGCCGCGGGCCACCCGATTCCAGCAGCACGGCAATGTCCCCGTAGCTGAGGACATGGGCCGGCGGAATCAGCGCCGCGACATCGAGCACAGCCGAGATGTAGTCCGCACGCATGGATCCCAGCCTAGTGCCAGCGCCGGCCGCCGTCCGCCGCGGGGCTGTGTGCCGCGGCTGCTGTAGTCCGCCGCGGGCCGGTGGGCCGCGGCTGCGGTGTCGGTGGGTCGCGGTAGCGTGGATTCATGAACAGTTGGACGAACCTTCCCCGCGCAGCATTCGATCTGGAAACCACGGGCCGCTACCCGCTGGAGGCCAGGCTCGTGACGGCGTCCATCGTCGTGGTCGATGCCGCCGGTGAGGTCTCGGCCAGCCACGAATGGCTTGCGGATCCGGGTGTGGAGATCCCGGCCGAGGTCACGGCCATCCACGGCATCTCCACCGCCCACGCCCGCGACCACGGACTGCCGGTCCGGGACGTGGTGGCGGCGGCGGTGCGGACGCTGGAGTCGCTGTTCCGGCAGGGCATTCCGGTGATGGCTTTCAACGCCACCTACGATTTCACGGTGCTGGCGGCGGAGTCGGCGCGCCACGGGGTGCCCGGTTTACGGGCCCACCCCGTGCTGGACCCCTATGTGCTGAGCAAGCAGGTGGACAAGTACAGGCGCGGCAAGCGGACCCTGGTCGCCCTGTGCGAGTCCTACGGCGTGCCGCTGCACGACGCGCATACCTCGGCCGCCGACGCGCTGGCCACCATCCGGCTGGCCGATGCCCTGGCCGCCAGGCATCCCCAGTTGCGCTGCGGCGCCGAGGTGCTGCACACATCGCAGATTGGCTGGGCGGCGGCCCAGGCCGAGGACTTCCAGTCCTACCTGCGGCGCAAGGATCCCACCGCCGTCGTCGCCGGCCATTGGCCCGTGCACCAGGGATAGGACGCATCTCACACCCGCCGGGCGCCCGAAAGCAGGCGGCATCCGGCGCCGGCGATTCAGCGCGCCCGCGGCTTTCCTGGGAATTGTCTGGCGATGGAGGCGTTTGAGGCAATTTTGTTCGGCTATGAGTTCCGTCTCGCCGTCTTAGTTCAGCAATTCGGGCGTCAGGCCCGCGATGGCATAATAAAATTCGATTGTCCCGGTTCCCGCCATGCCCATGCGCGCTGGCGTTCCCGGACTCCCCTCCTGCCGTGCCGGCCTGTGCCGCGCGGACCTGACGAAAGTGATTCGGATGAAATCCAGCGCCCTGAAGTGGCTCAGCACCGTCCCTGCAGCCGCCATTCTCGCCCTGTCCCTGGCGGCCTGCAGTGGCGGCGCGGCGGGCAGCGGCGCGCCAACGAACGCCCTCGCCGGCAGCGACCGCACGTCGCTGGATAAGTACACCACCGCGACGGTCAGCACCGTCGATGCGGTCGATACCGCCAAGCTGGGTCTGCTCACCGACGGGACGCTGAGCGTCGGCACCCTTTCGGACGCACCGCCGAACATCTTCATCGACAAGGCCGGCAACTTCACCGGCTTCGACAACGAGCTGCTCAAGGCCATGGCCGGCAAGCTCGGGCTGAAGGTGCAGTTCGCGTCCACGGACTTCTCGGCGCTGCTTGCGCAGGTGCAGAACAGGAAGTTCGACGTCGGCTCCTCCTCCATCTCCACCACCGACAAGCGCCGGCAGACGGTCGGGTTCAGCAACGGCTACGACTTCGGCTACATGGCCGTCGTCGCCAAGACGGACTCCAAGGTCAAGGGCTTCAAGGACCTCAACAGCGGGCTCCGGATCGCCGTCGTCCAGGGCACCGTGCAAGACGACTACGTCACCAACACCCTCAAGATCGAGCCGGTCCGCTTCCCGGACTACAACACGGCCTACGCCAATGTGAAGAACGGCCAGGTTGACGCCTGGGTTGCTCCATCGCAGCAGGCCGACGGCCAGGTCAAGAGCGGCGACAACACCGCAATCGCCGAGAAGACCATCAACACGCAGAACTTCACCGCGTACGCCGTCAACAGCAAGAACCAGCCCCTGATCGATGCACTCAACGCCGCACTGGACGCCGTCGTCGCCGATGGCACCTGGTCCCGCCTGGTCAAGCAGTGGTACCCGGACCGCCAGACGCCGGCCAACTGGAAGCCGGGCAGCAAGGCCTCCGTAGTGCCGGCGGCCTAGCCTATGGATCAGTTCCTCAGCACCTTTTTCAACTGGCAGGCGATGGCCGAGGTCATTCCGTCCCTGCTGACCGTCGGCCTGCCCAATACGCTGATCCTCTCGGTCCTGTCGGGCCTGATCGGCTGTATTGCCGGGCTCCTTCTGGCCCTGATGGGGGTGTCCCGCAATCCGCTGCCGCGCTGGGCCTCCCGGATCTACACGGACATCTTCCGCGGGCTGCCCGCGGCGGTCACCATCCTGGTCATCAGCATCGGACTGGGACCGGTGGTCCGCCAGCTCACGGGCAGCAGCAACCCCTACCCGCTGGGCATCCTGGCGCTGTCCCTGATGGCCTCGGCCTACATCGGCGAGATCTTCCGTTCCGGAATCCAGAGCGTGGAGCGCGGCCAGCTGGAAGCCTCCCGGGCGCTCGGGTTCAGCTACGGGTCCTCCATGCGGCTTGTGGTGGTGCCCCAGGGCGTCCGCCGCGTGCTGCCCGCGCTGGTAAACCAGCTCATCTCACTGATCAAGGATTCCTCGCTGGTCTACTTCCTGGGCCTGCTCGCCAGCCAACGCGACATCTTCGGGATCGGCAAGGACGCGAATGCCAATTCGGGCAACCTGTCGCCCCTGGTGGCGGCGGCCATTCTGTACCTGGTGCTGACGGTTCCGCTCACGCACCTGGTCAACCGCATCGACCACCGCCTGCGCACCGGCCGGCCGGAAGCGAAGCAGCCGGATGACGCGGCCGCACTCGTCGGACAAGGGGCCTGAGATGGAGCAGTTTGCCTCCCGCAGCCTGACCGGCAGGAACCTGCACCTGTCCTTCGGGTCCAACCACGTGCTGCGCGGGATCGACCTGCACGTGGAAAAGGGTACGACGGCGTCCGTGATCGGTCCGTCCGGCTCCGGCAAATCCACCCTGCTGCGCGTGATGAACCGGCTGATTGAACCCGCCCAGGGCGACATCCTGCTGGACGGCCGCTCCGTCCTGAAGGACAACCCGGACCAGCTGCGCCAGCGGATCGGCATGGTATTCCAGCAGTTCAATCTTTTTCCGCACAAGACCGTGGTCGAGAACGTGGCCCTGGCCCTGCGGAAGCTGCGCAAGCTCCCGGCAGACCAGGCGCGTGCGGAAGCGATGGACCAGCTGGACCTGGTCGGTCTGCGGCACAAGGCCGATGCGCGTCCCGCCAACCTCTCGGGCGGCCAGCAGCAGCGGGTGGCGATAGCCCGCGCGCTGGCCATGAAGCCTGAGGTGATGTTCTTTGACGAGGCAACCTCGGCCCTGGATCCGGAATTGGTCAAGGGCGTCCTGGCCCTGATGGCGGATCTGGCCGGCTCGGGCATGACGATGGTGGTGGTGACCCACGAGATGGGCTTCGCCCGCACCGTCTCGGACCGGGTCACCTTCATGGACGGCGGCGTGGTGGTCGAATCCGGGCACCCGGACCAGATCTTCAGCGACCCGGCAACCGAGCGGCTGAGGGGCTTCCTCTCCGACGTGCTCTAACCCCGCCCTCGAACCTCCACCCAACTAGGTCGCAGATAATGCACTCATGGGGCGCCCAGAACTGCGTTATCTGCGACCTAGTTGGGTGCGGCGGCGGCTGCCCGGGCCGCGGCGGGGAGGGCGTCGGCGATCCGGCCCATCGCCGTGTCGTCATGGGCCGCGGAGAGGAACCACGCTTCGAACACGCTCGGCGGCAGGTAGACCCCTGAATCCAGCATGGAGTGGAAGAACGGCGCATACCGGAAGGTTTCCTGCGCCTGCGCGTCGGTGTAGTTGCGCACGCCGCGGGCCGAGGTGCCGAACGCCACGGAAAAGAGGTTTCCGGCCCGCTGGACGGAGTGGTCCACTCCGGCTGCGTCCAGGGCTGCGGAGACCGCCGCGGACAGTTCCAGCGAGCGCGCATCCACGGTGGCGTAGACCTCGGCGGTTGCGGCGGTCAGCGTGGCGACACCGGCGGCCATCGCCACGGGGTTTCCGGAGAGAGTGCCGGCCTGGTAGACCGGGCCCAGCGGAGCCAGGCAGTCCATCACGTCGGCCCGTCCGCCCAGGGCCGCCGTCGGCAGCCCTCCGCCGATCACCTTGCCGAAGGTGAACAGGTCCGGGGCCCAACGTTCGGTTCCGGACGCAGCGCCGCCGGTCAGTCCCCAGTAGCCGCCCGGTCCGGTACGGAAGCCGGTGAGTACCTCGTCTAGGATCAGCAGGGCGCCGTGCCCGCGGGTGAGGCGCGCCAGTCCGGCGTTGAAGCCGTCCGCCGGGGTCACGACCCCCATGTTGGCGGGGGCCGCCTCGGTGATGACGGCGGCAATCCGGTCTCCGTGGACGGCGAAGGCGGCCTCGACGGCGGCCAGATCGTTGTAGGGCAGCACCAGGGTTTCCGCGGCGGTGGAGGCGGTGACCCCTGCGGATCCGGGCAGGGCCAGGGTGGCGACCCCGGAGCCGGCGGCGGCCAGCAGGGAGTCCAGGTGGCCGTGGTAGCAGCCGGCGAACTTCACGATCAGGTCCCGGCCGGTGAATCCGCGGGCCAGCCGGACGGCGGTCATGGTGGCCTCGGTGCCGGTGGAGACCATGCGGAGGCGTTCGACGGCGGGAACCCGGGCCACCAGCAGCGCGGCGAGTTCCGCTTCGGCCGGTGTGGAGGCGCCGAAGCTCAGGCCGCGGTCAACGGCGGCGTGCACGGCGGCCAGCACGTCCGGATGGGCATGTCCGAGCAGCGCTGGGCCCCAGGAGCTGACCAGGTCGACGTATTCGACTCCGTCCGCGTCGGTGACGTACGGGCCCTTGGCGCTGACCAGGAACCGCGGCGTCCCGCCGACCGAGCCGAAGGCCCGCACGGGGGAGTTGACCCCGCCGGGCATCAGGGCCTTGGCCCGGGTAAAGAGTTCTTCGGAGGTGTCCACGGTCAGTTGCTCTCCTTCAGCCAGCCGGCCAGTTCGGCCGCCCAATACGTCAAAATCATGTCGGCGCCGGCGCGCTTGATGCCGAGAACGGATTCCTCGATGGCGCGGCGGCGGTCAATCCAGCCGTTGGCCGCCGCGGCTTCGATCATCGCGTACTCGCCGGAGATCTGGTAGGCGGCCACCGGCACGGGGCTCATCGCGGCGACATCGGCCAGCACGTCCAGGTAGCTCATGGCCGGTTTGACCATCACCAGGTCGGCGCCCTCGTCCAGGTCCAGCCGGACTTCCAGGGCGGCCTCGCGCCGGTTCGCGGCATCCATCTGGTAGCTGCGCCGGTCGCCGATCAGCTGGGAGTCCACGGCTTCGCGGAACGGCCCGTAGAACGCCGAGGCATACTTCGCCGCGTAGGCCAGCACGGCGACGTCCTGCGCCCCCGCGGCATCCAGCGCCTGCCGGATCACGGCCACCTGGCCGTCCATCATGCCCGACGGCGCCACGATGTGGGCCCCCGCTTCGGCTTGGACGACGCCCATCTTCGCGTAGATCTCCAGGGTCGCGTCGTTGTCGACCCGCCCCCGGGCGTCAAGCACGCCGCAGTGACCGTGGTCGGTGAACTCATCCAGGCACAGGTCGCTCATCACCACCAGCGAGTCCCCCACCTCGGCGCGGACGTCGCGGATGCCCCGGTTCAGCACGCCCTCCGGATCCAGCGACGCGGAGCCGGTCGCGTCGCGGACCGCGGGGATGCCGAAGAGCATAATCCCGCCCAGGCCCAGGCCTGCGGCCTCGGCGGCGGCGCGTTTGAGTGTCTCCGGGGTGTGCTGGACGACGCCGGGCATCGAGGCGATCGGGTTCGGCGCGCTGAGTCCCTCCCGGATGAAGACGGGCAGGATCAGTTCGGCCGGATGCAGCCGGTGCTCGGTCACCAGCCGGCGCATTGCCGTGGTGGTGCGGAGCCGGCGCGGGCGGTGGTGCGGGAAGGTCACTGGTTCTCCTTGGTGGCGGCGAAGGCCTCGATGGTCGCGGCCGCTATTCCGGCCGGGCTTGGTTCGGCCGCGGTGGCATCCACCGGCAGGCCGCGGCGGCGGGCCTCCGCGGCGGTGGCCGGGCCGATGGCGATAAAGCGGCAGTGCTCCAGCGGGGCCAGGTCCGCCGCGATCCGCCGGGCGGCGCTGGCGGAGGCGGCGACGACGGCGTCCACCCGCCGGGCGGCGACCTCGCCGCGGGCCTCGTCCAGGCTGAGCCGGCGCAGGCCCGGTCCCGGGGGGCGGCGGCTCCGGGGCTCCGGGCCGTCCGGCGGCGGCCGCAGCCGCTCGGAGTCCCTGGCCGGATAGTCAACGGTGCGGTAGGCGGTGACGGCCAGGACCTGGTTTCCGAGCTTCCGGAGCCCGGCGGCCAGGGTATCGGCGGCGATGTCCGCCTGGGGCAGGAACACCTCCGCGCCGGAGGCCTGCCAGCTGGCCAGCAGCCCCTCGGCGGACCCGGGTCCCGCCGGCACCAGGGCGACGGTGGCCCCGGCGGCTTCGAGCACGGCCCGGGTGGACCGGCCCACGGCGGCGATCTTCGCCCGGGCCGCAAAGAGCTCGGGCAGCGAGCTGCCGCGGCCCGCCAGCACCTGCGCCAGCGCCAGCACCGTGGTGCCGGAGCTGATCACGATCCAGTCGAACGCCCCGGCCAGCGCGCTGTCCACGGCGGCCGAGAGTGCGTCCCCGTCCGGTGCCCGTTCGAAGTCGATCAGCGGCAAAAGCAGGACCTCGGCGCCGGCATCGGCCAGGGCCTCGGCCATGGCGCCGGCCCGGTCCGGGGTGCGGCTCAGCAGCACCCGGCGTCCGGCGAGCGGGGCGCCGGCGCGGGCAGCGCCAGCGGCAGATGTGCAGGGTTCAGCTGGCCGCAAGGTCCGCGAACTCCGTGACTCCCCCGGCCAGCAGCTCTTCGGCCACCTCGATGCCCAGCAGGGTCGCGCCGACCTCGGTGAGCCCGTCGGTGGCCCGTTCCAGCCGCAGCGACCGGGTTCCGTCCGGCGCGCAGACGACGGCGTGCAGCATGAGCATGCTGCCCTTGCGGAAGGCGTGGGCGCCGACTGGCGCGGCGCATCCGGCCTCAAGCCGGGCCAGCAGCGCGCGTTCGGCGGTGACGGCCAGCCGGGTGTCGGCGTCGTCCAGTGCGGCCAGGGCCTGGCTCAGCGCCGTCTCCGGAGCTCCGGGATCCTGCGCTGATCCGGCCTGCCGCGGGGCGTCGGCCAGCCGGCATTCCACCGCCAGCGCCCCCTGCCCGGCGGCCGGAAGCATGACTGACGGTTCCAGGTACTCGCTGACGACGTCGGTCCGGCCGAGCCGTTCGAGTCCGGCGGCGGCCAGCACGACGGCGTCCAGGTCGCAGCTTTTGCCGGGGACGACGGCGTCCGTGCTGTTACCGGGCAGCCCCGGCACCCGTCCGAGCCGGGTATCGACGTTGCCGCGGATGTCCACCACGTCCAGGTCCGCGCGGGCGGCGCGCAGCTGGGCGGCCCGCCGGGGCGAACCGGTGCCCACCCTGGCTCCGGCCGGCAGTTCCGCCAGGGTCAGCGAGTCGCGGGCGCACAGCACGTCCCGCGGATCGGCCCGCTTCGGCACAGCGGCGATGCTCAGCCCGGCGGCCGAACCGGTGGGAAGGTCCTTCAGGGAGTGCACGGCAATGTCGCAGCGCCCGGCGAGCAGGGCGGTGCGCAGCGCTGTCACGAAGACGCCTGTCCCGCCCAGCTGCGACAGCGAGCCGGTCAGGACGTCACCGTCAGTGCGCACGTGGACGAGTTCGACCTCGAAGCCGCCCACGGCGGCGAGCTTGTCTCCGGTCTGCCCGGATTGGGCCAGGGCAAGCCTGCTCGCCCTGGTGCCCAGCCGTACCGCCACCTAGCGCTCCGCGCCGGCGGGTTCGAAGCCGGTGCCCACGGTGGAGTCGGCCCCGGCGATCGCCGGCTTCCCGCCGCGGAAGTTGGCGCAGCAGCCGGGTCGGCACACGTCGTACCACGGGCCCAGCCCGGTCATGGCGGGCCGGTCCTCGATGGTGCGGGTGCCCCGGGCCGGGTCCGTGGCGGTGCGTTCGCTGATCAGGTCCACCAGTCCGGCTGCGAACCGGTGATGGGCGCCGGGGGTGGGCACCCGGTCGAAGACCAGCCCCAGCCCCGCGCAGGTCTCCTTGGCCTCGGTGTCCAGGTCCCAGAGGACTTCCATGTGGTCGCTGACAAAGCCCAGCGGCACCACGACGACGCCCTTCACGCCCTGCGCCGCGAGGTCGGTGATGGCGTCGTTGATATCCGGCTCCAGCCACGGGGTGCCCGGGGCACCGGAGCGGGACTGATAGGCCAGCGACCAGGCCGCGTCCGGGCCGACCCGGGCCATGATCTGCGTTGCCGCCGCGAGATGCTGGGCGACGTAGGCGGATCCCTCGGCGAAGTCCCGCGGCTCCTCCGGGGAGTTTCCGGCGGCTTCGGCGTCGCGGGTCGGGATGGAGTGGGTCGAGAACAGGATGTGCACCGGTGCGCCGGGCGTTCCCGCCTCGGCAAGCCCGGCGCGGACCTTGGCCAGCCCCGCCGCCGTCCCTTCGATGAACGGCTCCACGAATCCGGGGTGGTCGAAGTACTGGCGGACCTTGTCCACTTCCAGTTTTCCGTCCAGGGACGTTTCGGTCAGTGCCACGCCGATGTCCTCGCGGTACTGGCGGCAGCTGGAGTAGCACGAGTAGGCGCTGGTGGTGACCATGAGCAGGCGGCGGTGGCCGGCGTCGAACGCCTCCTGCAGCGTGTCCTTGATGAAGGGCGCCCAATTGCGGTTGCCCCAGAGCACCGGCAGGTCGATGCCGCGGGCGGCCAGCTCGGCCTCGAGGGCGGCCTTCAGCGCCCGGTTCTGTCCGTTGATCGGGCTGATGCCGCCGAAGGCGCGGTAGTGGTGGCTCACGGCCTCGAGCCGCTCGTCCGGGATTCCGCGTCCGCGCGTGACGTTGCGCAGGAAGGGCAGCACATCGTCCTGGCCCTCGGGTCCGCCGAAGGAGGCGAGCAGGATCCCGTCGTAGTGTTTCGGGGCCAGCCGGCCGCGTTCGGTGACCGGGTTGCGCCCGGTGGACACGGTCACCGCAGGACCTCGGCGATTTCGGCGGCGGAGATCCGCCGGCCGGTGTAGAACGGGATCTCCTCGCGCACATGCAGGCGTGCGTCGGTGGCGCGCAGGTGGCGCATCAGGTCGACCAGTTCCAGCACGTCGTCCGCTTCCAGGCCCAGGATCCATTCCCAATCGCCCAGGGCGAAGGACGAGACGGTGTTGGAGAGCACGTTCGGGAAATCCCGGCCGAGCATGCCATGGTCCCGGAGCATCCGGCCGCGCTCTTCGGCGGGCAGGATGTACCACTCGTAGGAGCGCACGAAGGGGTAGACGCAGACCCATCCCTTGGGCTCCACGCCGCGCAGGTACGCGGGCGAATGGTTCTTCGCGAACTCGGCCTCGCGGTGCACGCCCATGGCGGACCAGGCCAGCTCGGTGTTCCGGAACAGCTCGGTGCGGCGGATGTCCCGGACCGCCTGCTGGAGGCCGTCCGCGGTGGGCCCGATGAGCCAGACCATCACGTCGGCATCCTTGCGCATCGCGGAGACGTCGTAGGCTCCGCGGACGGTGACCCCGCGTACCGCGAGCGCGGCGGCGAGTTCGTCGAATTCGGCCGCGAGCTGCCCGGTTCCGGGGGCGGCCAGGCCCGTCCGCCTGAAGACTGTCCAGAGCGTGAAGGGCGCCTCCGTGGGCTGCTCTTCCGTGCTGTCCGCAGACGTTTTGGTGACAGATTCCGCAAAAGTGTGGCTCATGGATACCAGTCTGCCTCCTGCCCCGTCCATTCCGGAAACCGGAAACCTCTACGAGACGTAGAAGTTATCTAATTCACAGTTTCAGGCCAGTGCGGCGACCTGCGCGGAGGCATCCGCGACGACGGCGGCGAGCCCGTTTCCGGCGAGCCAGCCGCCGAGCACCAGCAGTCCGCCCTGGCCGGCCGCGAGGGCGCGGAAGGCCTGGACCTTTTTCCTGTGCCCGACGGCGGCGAAGGGCAGGGTGCCCGGCCAGCGGACGACATCGGAGCCCAGCACGTCCCGGGCAGCGAGCGGGACGTGCAGCAGGGCCGCGGCGTCCCCGAGCGCGGCGGCCAGCAGTTCCGCGTCCGGCGCGGTGGCGTCCTCCGCCGCCCGGCCGTAGGACAGCCGCAGGACGTGCACCCCCGGGTCCAGTCCGGCGCCCAGCCAGTCCCACTTGGCGCTGGCGTGGGTGAGCGCCTTGGCCCGGATTCCGGGGGTGTGGGGCGCCACGAGAACGCCCGTGCCGCGCGGCCGGGCGTCCAGTTCGGGACGGTCGACGACGAGGGTCACCAGGGCGACGTCGGGCCCGGATTGCGGGGCGTAGGCGGCGGCCTGCGGAATGGCAGGGGTTAACAGCCTGACGGCGGTCGGGCCGTCGGTGGCGATCACCAGCAGTTCCGCCGCATAGTCCAGCGATCCGGGCGCATCCGTCCTCCCGGCGGACCCGGCCCTGCCCGCCGACACCAGCCAGCCGCCGTCGTCCGTCCGCGTGATCGTGCCGGCGCGGGCGCCCAGCGTCACCACGACGCCGGCCGCGGTCAGCGCGCCAAGGAGTGCCCCGACCAGCCGGTGCATGCCGCCGGAGATGCCGGCGACGGCGGAGCCCGGCGTGCTGCCCGCGCCGCGCAGGGCCGTGACGGCGGCGGCCAGCGAGCCGTGGGTCCGCACGGCCGCGCGCAGCCCGGGGGCGACCATGTCCACGTCCAGCAGTGCCGGATCCGCGGAGTGGACGCCGCCAACGACGGGGCCGACGAGCCTGTCCAGGACCGCGGATCCCATCCTCGCCCGGACCAGCTCGGCGATGCTTTTGGTCTCCCCGGAGGTGCCCACCGAGGCCGGCAGCCAGCGGTCCGCCGCGGCCCGCAGCGAGCCGGCCCGGCCCAGGGCCGCCCGGACCTCCGGGGCTCCGGGGTCCGCCGGGATGCCCAGGATGCCCGTTTTCGGCAGCGGCACGGCCCCGGAGGGCAGTTGGACCCAGGCGCCGGCCGGGTTCGGCCTGACCAGCGCGTCGCCCAGCCCGAGGCCGGTGGCCAGGTCCGCCACTGCGGACGTACGGGTGGCGAAGGATTCCGCGCCGCTGTCGAGCACGTGGCCGGCCACGGTGTGCCGCCCCACGCAGCCCCCGGCGCGGTCGGCGGCCTCCAGAACGGTGACCGCGTACCCTGCCGCCGCCAGGTCCCGGGCCGCGACCAGCCCCGCCATCCCGGCGCCGATGACGACGGCGCGCGGGCGCCCGTCGCGGGCGCGGGTGAAGTCGGGTAGCGGCACGGCGGGAATCGGTCGGCGCGGCATGGCGCGGCCCCTAGGGTTCCAGGGAGTGGACCAGGTCCACCACCCGCGTCAGCACCTCGGGATCGGTGTCCGGCGGAACGCCGTGGCCGAGGTTGACGACGTGTCCGGGCGCTCCGGAGCCGGCGGTGAGCACGTCGCGCACGTGGCGCTCCAGCACGTCCCACGGGGCGGTCAGCAGTGCGGGGTCGATGTTTCCCTGCAGCGGGACGCGCCCGCCCAGGCGCCGGTTCGCCTCATCCAGCGGTAGGCGGTAGTCGACACCCATCACGTCCACCCCCACATCGCGCATCGCACAGAGCAGTTCGGAGGTGCCCGTGCCGAAATGGATCAGCGGGGCGCCGAGGCCGCGGACGTGGTCCAGGGCCCGGGCCGACGCCGGCGCCACATGCGCGGTGTAGTCCGCCAGTCCCAGCGAGCCGGCCCAGGAATCGAAGAGCTGCGCCGCACTGGCACCGGCCTCCAGCTGGGCCCGCAGGAACTTCCCGGAGGTATCGGCCGTCCACGCCGCGAGGGCCTGCCAGGTTTCCGGGTCCGCGTGCATCATGGTCCGCGGGCCCAGATGGTCCCGGGACGGCTTGCCCTCCACCATGTACGCGGCAAGGGTGAACGGCGCGCCCGCGAAACCGATCAGGGGCGTGCTGCCCAGTTCGGCCACGGCCAGGCGGACGGCCTGGCGGATCGGTTCCAGCGCCTCGTCCGTGAGCTCGGGCAGCGCCGCGACGTCCGCCGCACTGCGCACCGGGCGCTCCAGGACCGGCCCCACGCCCGGAACAATGTCCACCCCCACGCCCGCCAGTTTCAGCGGAACGACGATGTCGGAGAAGAAGATTCCGGCGTCCACGTCGTGTCGGCGCACCGGCTGCAATGTGATCTCGGCGGCGAGTTCGGGCTGCAGGCAGGACTCCAGCATGCCTACCCCGGCGCGGGCGGCGCGGTACTCCGGCAGGGAGCGGCCGGCCTGCCGCATGAACCAGACGGGACGCCGGGACGGCCGGCGGCCGCTGTAGGCGGCGATCAGCGGCGAATCGGCCGTGCGGCCGTCGGCGAGCGGGTGGCTGGAAGAAAGCGTCATGGACCGATTCTCTCCCGTGCCACGCCCGCGCCGGTAATCCTGCGGGGGCGTTATGGCGAAGGCCACGTTGACCCCGTGCGGCACAGCCGCCGACTGGTCGCTACTATGGAAGTGCTGTGGTTCTTTTCTCACTGGCTGCCTCGCATGCCGATACCGATCTTGAGACCGTCGCCCGATTGAGCGCCGGCGCTTCCGGGCTGCCCGCGGCGGTCCTCGCGGACAACCCCGCGATCGTCGGCACGGTCTCCCTGGCCACCTGCAACCGGTACGAAATCTACGCCGAGGCGCGCACCACAGAGGACGTCGAGGCCGCCCGGGCCGCCCTGATCGCCGCGATCAGCGATTCCAGCGGCCTGCCCGAGCACACCGTGTCCACGACGTTTGATACCCGCAGCGGCCCCGAAGCGACCCGTCACCTGTTTGCGGTCAGCGCGGGGCTCGATTCCGCCGTCGTCGGTGAACGGGAGATCGCCGGCCAGGTGCGCCGCGCCCTCACCGGCGCCCAGCAGGACGCCACCGCCTCCCCGGCCCTGGTCCGCCTGTTCCAGGCCGCGTCCCGGACCGCGAAGGATGTCGGTGCGCAGACCGCGCTGGGCAGCCGCGGCCGCTCGATCGTGTCCGTGGCGCTGGACCTGGCGATGGAACTGGGCGACGGCGGCCGCAGCGGCTGGGCGGGCCGGAAGGCAGTCATTTTCGGCACCGGGGCGTACGCCGGGGCCACCATGGCCCAGCTTGGCGAGCGCGGCTGCACCGATATCAGCGTCTACTCCTCCTCCGGCCGGGCCGAAGCCTTCACCGCCGGCCGCGGCGGCATCCCCCTGGACAGCGCAACGCTGCCCGCCGCCGTCGCCGCCGCTGACGTCGTCATCGGCTGCAGCGGCTCCGACCACCGGGTGGACGCCGCGGAGATCGAGGCCGTCCGCAGCGGTACGGCGAAGCTGCTGACCGTCATTGACCTTGCCCTGACCCGGGACTTCGATCCGGCCGTGGCCGAACTGGACGGCGTCGAGCTGATCACCCTGGAGTCGGTCCGGCTCGCCGCCCCGCAGGAGCACGCCGAGTCGCTGCGGCACGCCAGCGGCATCGTCGAGGACGCGGCGGCAAAGTTCCAGGAGCAGCAGAACTCGCGCTCCGTGGACGCGGCCATCGTCGCCCTGCGCCGGCACACCATGGGCGTGCTGGACGCCGAAATCGAGCGGGTCCGCGCCCAGCACGGCTGCACGGCCGCGGCGGAGGAAGTCGAGTTCGCGATGCGGCGGATGGTCAAATCCCTGCTGCATATCCCCACGGTCCGCGCCCGCGAACTGGCGGCCGCGGGAGACCGCGATTCCTATGTCGCCGGGCTGGAAGCGCTTTACGGCATCATCATCGACCCCGCCGCCGGTGCCGCCCGGGGCCAGGGAAAACCGCCCGCCGGCCCGGCCTCCGCGGACGCCCTGGCCGACGACGCCGGCGACGCCACGGACGCCTGCCCCGTGGAGCACACCCCCTACCCCGAAACCTCCGGCCAGGCCTCCTAGGCGAAGGCGTTAACGCCCGTCAGGTCGGCGGACAGGTCCCAAAGCCGCTGCGCCAGCCCCGGATCAACCGCATGGGCATCCACGCCCGCCACCCGCGCCGTGGCCGACGCAGGATCGGTGGGTTCGGCAATGTCGCAGTCCTCGCAGTAGACCCCGCCCCTGCCGGCCAGCGCCGGAGCCGTGGCTGCCCAGGTGGACGTCGCAGCACCCTGCGCCGGTGACTTGAAACGGGGATCGACGTTGCCCTCCGCATCCATCCAGCCCGCGGCGACCATCTCCTCCCGGGGCAGGTGCCGCTGCAGGTCCGTCATGATTCCGCCCGGATGCGCGGCGAAGGCCTCCACCCCGGCGTCCCTGCCCAGGGTGTTCAGCTGCACCGCGAAGAGGCTGTTGGCCGTCTTGGCCTGCCCGTAGGCCAACCATTTGTCGTAGCCGGTGATGAACTGCGGATCGTCAAACCGGATGCCGGAGAGCTTATGGCCGGTCGAGGACAGGGCGACGACGCGTGCCCCGGTTCCGGTGGCCAGCGCGGGCCATAGGAGGTTGGCGAGGGTGTAGTGGCCGAGGTGGTTCGTGGCGAACTGGGATTCCCAGCCGTGGCCCACGCGCCGTTCCGGACAGGCCATGACGGCCGCATTGTTGACCAGGATGTCCAGGCCGCGGCCCGAGGACAGGAAGACTGCGGCAAAGTCCCGGACGCTGGACTGGTCGGACAAATCCAGCTCCGCCACCTGGACGTCCGGCAGACCGGCTGCGTCGAGCACCTCGCGGGCATGGCGGGGGCGCCGGGCGGGGACCAGCAGCTCCGCGCCCGCGCCGCCGAGCGCCCTGACGGTTTCCAGCCCCAGCCCGGAGTATCCGCCGGTGACGACGGCCCTCCGGCCGTGCAGGTCGATCCCCGCCACCACCTCGGCGGCGGTGGAGGAATGGCCGAAGCCGGAGCCGATCCTTCGCTGCGCTGTCATGTCCGCTCCCTCAATCCGGTGGGGCTCAGTAGACGGGTTTGTCCGGTTCGATGTCCCGCACCCAGGCGAGAATACCGCCCTCGAGGTGCGTGACGCCGTCGTACCCCGCCTCCTTCAGGCTCTGCAGGGCCTGCGCGGACCGCGAGCCGGCCTTGCAATGCAGAACCAGGGGGACATCGCGCGGCAGCCCCGGCAGGGCCGTGCCGGCGAGGATCCCGGAGAGCGGGACGAGCCGGGACCCCGGGATGGAGACAATCTCGAACTCCCCCGGTTCCCGCACATCGATCAGTTCAAAGGCATCCTCGCCGCGGCTGCGGGCGGCCAACCGCTCCGCCAGCCGGGCGGCGTCCACGGTATCGGCATCCCCCGCCCCCCGCACGGGCACACCGCAGAAGGCCTCGTAATCGGCCAGTTCCGTGATCGGCGGCGCGGCGGGGTCCTTCGCCACGGAGATTTCCCGCCACCGTGCGGCGAGGGCGTCGAAAATCAGCAGCCGTCCGAGCAGCGTCCGGCCGGTGCCGGTGATCAGCTTCACCGCTTCGGTGACCATCATGGCGCCCACCGAGGCGCACAGCATGCCGAAAACACCGCCCTCCGCGCACGAGGGAACCATGCCCGCCGCGGGCGGTTCCGGATACAGGTCCCGGTAGTTCGGCCCGAACCTGTCCCAGAAGACACTCACCTGGCCATCGAAACGCAGAATCGACCCCCACACGTAGGGCTTGCCCAGCAGGGCGGCGGCATCATTGACCAGATAGCGGGTCGCGAAATTGTCGGCCCCATCAAGAATGACGTCATAACCGGCAAAGAGCTCCAGGGCGTTTGAGGCATCCAGCCGCACGGAATGCAGCACCACGGCCACCAGGGGGTTCAGGGCCGCAATGGAATCCCGGGCGGACTCGAGCTTGGACCGGCCGACATCCGCCACGGTATGGATGACCTGGCGCTGCAGATTGCTCAGGTCCACCACATCGTCGTCGATGATCCCGATGGTCCCCACGCCCGCCGCCGCCAGGTACAGCAGGGCCGGGGAGCCCAGTCCGCCGGCGCCGATCACGAGCACCCTGGCGTTCTTGAGCCGGCGCTGGCCGAGCTGTCCTATCTCGGGAATGATCAGGTGCCGGGAGTAGCGCTCCACCTCGGCGCGGTCCAGCTCCGGGCCCGGCTCCACCAGCGGGGGCAGCGCACCGCTGTCGGACCGGGCAGGCGGGGGACGAAGCACGGGAGCTGTCATGACTTAAATCTATGCCTGTCGTGGTGCTCAGTCATATTACTGCCCGGTAGACTGGCGGGACTACGTGTGGGGGCATTGAAAGGGCGGCAGACATGACCACGACCTCTCCCGGCACGGGCCGGGATGGTTCCCGGGCCCGGCCCGCCCGCCTGCCCCGTGACGAGCGCCGGGCGCAGCTGCTGGAAGCCGCCCTCGAAGTATTCGTGGCCAACGGTTACCACGGCGCGGCCATGGACGAGATTGCCGAAACCGCGAGGGTGAGCAAACCGGTGCTCTACCAGCACTTCCCCTCCAAGCGGGACCTCTACCTGGCGCTGCTGGACAGCCACCTCGCGGAGCTCACCGCGTCGCTGTTGGCCGCGTTGAATTCGACGACGGACAATAAGCTTCGCGTCCAGGCCACCATGCAGAGCTACTTCGAGTTCATTGCCCGCGACGGCCAGGCCCACCGCCTCGTGTTCGAGTCGGACCTGATCAATGATCCGGAGGTCGCTGCGCGGCTGGAAACATTCAACGCCACCTACGCATCCGCCATCGCCGACGTCATCGCGGGAGACACCAAGCTGCCGCCGATGGAGGCCGCCCTGTTGGGGCGGGCCCTGGCCGGAATGGCGCAGGTCAGCGCCCGGTACTGGCTGGAAACCGACGGGGACCTTGACCTCGAGGTCGCCAGCGAGCTGATCTACCGTTTAGCTTGGCGCGGAATCAGCCGGTTCCCGAAAGAGTCATAGACTAACGTTGCGAATATGAGCCCTAGGGCTGTCACTGCTGGTTTTTTGAGGAGCTTCTGCGTGGAAATCAAGATCGGGATTCAGAACATTGGCCGCGAGGTTGTCCTGGAAACGGCACAGACCGCCGACGAGATCGCCACCATGGTTTCCGAGGCGCTGTCCAAGGGCACGGAACTGCGCATCACCGACGACAAGGGCCACATCGTCATCGTTCCCGGCGGAGCGCTGGGCTACATCGAACTCGGCGCCGACGAGCCGCGCCGCGTCGGCTTCGGCGCCCTCTAGGTTCCAGGTCCGGACATGGTCGATCTCGTCGTCATCGCCCTCATCTGCGCCGGCATCGGCGCAATCGTCTGGGGAGCGGACCGAAAACACCGTAACTACGGCATATTGCTTCCGGCCGGAGTCGCGATCGCCGCCGCGCTGCTGACCTGGATCATCACCATCTCCGCCGGCCTGGGATACCAGCCCGGCTGGACCTGGGTCCCGTGGATCGCCTCGCTTGTCGTGGGCGCGGCCGTATCCGTCCTTGTCGTTGCCGTGCTGGGGGCCAGCCGCGCCCGTTTCGACAGCGCCCACCTCACCGCCATCCTCAGGCGCTAACCGGCCGCCGCGTCCCGGCCCGGGGCCGGCCGGAACTCCGGCCGGCTCAGGCCCCGGGTCCGTGGCCCGCTTCGGTGCAGATGCAGAGCCGGTTGCCCTGGGCGTCCGTGACAACGACCCGGTCCGGGGCCGCGCTGTCATCCAGGGTGGCGTTTTCGCGGTCCAGCGCTCCCAGCGCCGCGTCCCGCTCGCTGAGGCTCACGTGGGCGTCCAGATGGAACCTGTTCGGATCAGGGGTACCGGTCTGCCGGAACCGCAGCGAGGGACCCCGGCCGAAGGGGTCCTCCAGATCCCCGGACCGCCCCCTGCGGTACCCGAGCGCCGTGGCCCAGACGCCGGAAATCCCGGCCGGATCAGGAGTGTCGATGGCGATCCCGTAGCTGCGGTGCAGGGCAGGCTCGGCAGTCGCGCCCGCCGCCGCGGCGGCAGCGGAGATCGCCCGGGCCAGGTCCGCGTCCCGTGCGGTGACCTCGGAGCCGGCATCGTGGGAGGTCAGCCGGATAAAGAGCGCGTCATAGCGCCAGTCCACGTCGGGATGGTGGTTGGCCGCCTCGGCGCGCGCCCCGATCTCCCCCACCAGGGCGACGGCGGCGGCCGCCGTCGGCAGTTTAAACGCCGCGACCAGCGCACCGAGCCGGTAGCGCCAATCCGGAAGCCCGTCCAAGGCGGCGGGAAGGTCGTCCTTGCCGATAACATCCGTTGCGCTCATGGCCGGCTCCTTTGCAGTCCTGTGCGGCTTCGGACTGTCGCACAGCCCAAAGGGTGCTCTTACAGATCCGGCCGCCCGGCCATGGCGGAGGACGCCTGGGCGTGCTCGCGTCGGGGGATCCGGCCGGCCTGTGACGCCAGCCTACCGGCCACGACGGCGTGTTTGAAGGCCTCAGCCATGAGCACCGGATGCTGCGCCCGGGTTACGGCGGTCGCCAGCAGCACGGCGTCGCAGCCCAGCTCCATGGCCAGGGCGGCATCGGACGCCGTTCCGATGCCGGCGTCCAGCACCACCGGCACGGTGGCCCGGGAGACGATCAGCTCAATGTTGTGCGGGTTCAGGATGCCCAGCCCGGTTCCGATCGGCGCGCCGAGCGGCATCACGGCGGCCGCGCCCAGGCTCTCCAGCCGCCGGGCCAGCACAGGATCGTCGTTGGTGTAGGCGAACACGGTGAACCCGCGGGTCACCAGCTGCTCCGTGGCGTCCACCAGCTCCACGGCGTCCGGCAGCAGGGTCAGCTCGTCGGCCACCACCTCCAGTTTCACCCAGTTGGTCTCCAGCGCCTCCCGGGCCAGTTCCGCGGTCAGCACCGCCTCGCGGGCGGTGAAACAGCCGGCCGTGTTCGGGAGCACCCGGATGTTGAGCCGCAGGAGCAGGTCGAACAGCGAGCTACCGCCGGCCGGACCTGCCGCGTAGCGGCGCATGGCCACCGTGGTCAGCGCGGTTCCGGACGCTGTCAGCGCGGTGCCGAGTCCGTCCAGGCTGGGCGCGCCGCCGGTACCCATGATCAGCCGCGACGCCAGCGTGACCCCATCGATTTCCAGTGTGTCGTCCATGCCTAGCCTCCCTGTACCGCGGTGACGATTTCGACGTCGTCGTTCGCCTGAAGTTCCGTGCCCTGCCATTGGCTGCGGGGCACGATCCCGCCATTAAGCGCGACGGCGACACCAAGCCTGCCGCCGTCGGCCGGATGTCCCGCAGCGGTCACCGCCCTGCCGGTGAGGGCCGCGACGAGGGCGCTCAGCCGCGCGTCGCCGCCGAGTTCGTGGCCGGTTCCGTTGAGCCGGATGCTGGTCATACATCCTCCTTCGCAGGATCGGCGGGGCCAGTGCTGAACCGGTCGGGCCGGAACGGCAGCAGGGACAGGTCGGTGATGCCGTTCATCAGCTCGCGGCAGGTCTGCGCCGCCACGGGCGTCAGGAGCACGCCGTGGCGGAAAAATCCGGTGGCCAGGATCAGGCCGGGGATGTCGACCCCGTCCGGGCCGGCAACGCGGCCGAGCAACGGCGCGTTGTCGGGGGTTCCCGGCCGCGCCCGGGCGGTGGATTCCAGCAGCTCCAGTTCCGCCACGGCCGGCACCAGCACCTGGGCGTCACGAAGCAGCCGGTACACGCCGCCGGCGGAGACCGCCGCGGTGCCGTCCTCGCGCTGCGTTGCCCCGATCACCACGGTGCCGTCATCGCGGGGCACGATGTATACCGGTACCCCGTGGACGAGCCCCCGGATAGTGCTGCTGACCAGCGGATCCAGGTGCGCCGGAACGCGCAGACGCAGAATATCCCCGAAAACAGGCCGCATCGGCAGCCGCAGGCCAGCCGGCAGCCCTTCCAGCGCGGGGGCGCCCAGCCCGTTGGCGACAACGGTTTCCCGGGCCCGCACCGTCCTGCCGTCGTCCAGCACCGCCCCGATCACCCTGGACGAGGTGTCGGCCTGATTCTCGTGCAGCAGGCCCGTGGCCCGGCGGCGGATACCCGTGTCCTCGTCCCGGAGGCGTCCCTGGCCCACCGCCCCCGCGGTGAGCTGTGCCCTGATGGCGGTGGCCAGGGCGCGGGGATCCACCCGGTGGTCCGCCGCGACGGAAAAAACCCCGGACAGGGCCGCGCCGAGCATCGGCTCGCGGGTGCGGGCCTCGCGGATGCTCAGCTGCTCGACGTCAAGCCCGTGGGCCAGCTGGAGGGTCCGCAGCTCGGCCAGGGCACGGCGGTCGGCGGCATCGGCGCCGGCCACCAGGGTCGCCGTCGTCCGGAATCCGGGATCTGCGGGCCCGGCCGCACCTTCCACGGGCCCGGCCGCGGCAAAGGGGGCGGCAAAATCCGGCCACAGCGCCGCCGAGGCCAGGGTCAGCCCCAGCAGCCGCTCCTCCTGGTAGTGCAGTTCGCTGACGGCGGCCAGCATGCCCGCCGCCGCAAACGTAGCGCCGCTGGCCGGCGCTGGATCGATGATCGTGACGGTGCGTCCGCTGCGCTGCGCCTCCCAGGCGATGCCCAGGCCCACGATTCCCGCACCGATTACGGCGACGTCGCAGGAGAGTGTCTCCGGCATGCCCATGCTGCTCCTTCCCTACGCCGGTACTAACCGGATCAGGTTCTCCCCGGCGCCCAGGTGGCGCCGGCGGATCGGTCGGTGCGCCGGCCGTGGCGGCCTGCGGCACCCTCTCAGCCAGCTGTCCTGGCTCCCGCGGTACTGAATTAGTCTATAGAGCTATGAGCACCCCCGATTCCTCCCTCGCCTCCGCCCGGCTGTATCTGTGCACCGATGCGCGCAGCGGACGCGGCGACCTGGAGCAGTTCCTGCACCGGGCGTATGACGGCGGCGTGGACATCATCCAGCTGCGCGACAAGACGGTCGACGCCGGCGCCGAGCTTGAGCTGCTGTTCCTCCTCGGCCGGGTGGCCGGGGAACACGGGAAACTGTGGGCGGTCAATGACCGCGCCGACCTGGCCGCGCTGTCGGGCGCGCCGGTGCTCCATGTGGGCCAGACCGACATCCCGGTGGACGCGGCGCGCCGGCTGCTGCCCGCCGCGGCCCTGGGGCTTTCCAGCCACAGCCGGGACCAGGCGCTGGCCGCCTCTGCCCCGGACGGCCCCGACTACTTCTGCGTCGGACCGCTCTGGGCCACTCCGACCAAACCGGGCCGCGCCGCCGTCGGACTGTCCCTGGTGAACTATGCCGCCTCGCTGCCCGGCTCCAAGCCGTGGTTCGCGA
>JBIOFK010000008.1:0-33195 GCA_044447065.1 Actinomycetales bacterium
ACATCGATGAAGGCCAGGGACATCTCGTGCGGGTCGCCGATCAGGTGCCCGGTGACCCAGGCAACGCCCTGTTTCCTCAGCCGCGCCCACCGTGCCGCCAAAGACGTGGCATGCACACCCAAGACATCCGCGGCATCCGCCCAGCTCATCCGCGGGGCGATCTGCAGGGCGTTGATGAGCGCCAAATCGTCTTCACTCAATTCCACTGCCGCTCCCATCTTCACCATCAATGCACGAAACCATACATCCTGTGCCGTCGGATGCACATTTTCAGGGATTCACACGGCTTTGGTGCGGCCCCCTACACAAATGACCCAAGTCCGATTGTGATCCGCACCACTGCGAGTCACACCGCTTGTGGGCCGCCCAAAAGGAGAGCCAGATGTCCATCGACGCCACCGAGATCACCGCCGACCTCATCCGCTTCCGCCACCAGATGCACCAGGATCCGGAGACCGGCCTGCACCTGCCCCGCACCCAGGAAAAGGTCCTAAAAGCCCTGGATGGCCTTCCCTACGAAATCACGCTCGGCGAAGACACCACCTCCGTCACCGCCGTCCTTCGGGGTGGAAACCACGGCGCCGGGAAGGACAATCCGGGCGAAAAGCCCGTGGTCCTGCTCCGCGCCGACATGGATGCCCTGCCGGTCCAGGAGCGCACCGGTGCGGATTTCACCTCCCAGGTGGACGGCACCATGCACGCCTGCGGTCATGACCTTCACACCGCCATGCTCACCGGAGCCGCCACCCTCCTTGCCGAGCGAGCACACACTCTTGCCGGCGACGTCGTGCTGATGTTCCAGCCTGGTGAGGAGGGCTACGACGGCGCCGCCGTCATGCTCCGGGAGGGTGTCCTGGACGCAGCCGGCCGGCGCGTCGATGCCGCGTTTGGCATGCACGTGTTCTCGTCCCTGGCGGAGCACGGACAGTTCTGCACCAAGTCGGGGGTGATGCTCAGCGCCTCCGACGGCCTGGTGGTCAACATCCTGGGCGCGGGCGGCCACGGCTCCGCCCCGCACATGGCCAAGGACCCGGTGGTGGCCGCCGCCGAGATGGTCACCGCGCTGCAGGTGATGATCACCCGCCAATTCAACATGTTTGACCCGGTGGTCATCTCCGTGGGCGTCCTGCAGGCGGGCACCAAGCGCAACGTGATCCCGGAAAGCGCCCGCTTTGAAGCGACCGTCCGCACTTTCTCCGCGGAGGCACAGGAGAAAATGCAGGTCGCCATCCCCCGGCTGCTCAAGGGCATCGCTTCCGCGCACGGCGTCACGGTTGACGTTGACTACCAGCGGGAATACCCGCTGACCGTGACCGATGCCGAAGAAACCTCCTACGCCGAGTCCACCATCGAGGACATGTTCGGCGCGGGCCGCATCACCCGCTTCGCCACCCCGCTGAGCGGCTCGGAAGACTTCTCCCGGGTCCTGAACGAGGTCCCCGGCACCTTCATCGGCCTCAGCGCCGTGGCTCCGGGGCAGGACCACGCGACCTCCGCCTTCAACCACTCCCCCTATGCAATTTTCGACGCCGGTGTCCTCACCGACGGTGCCGTCCTCTATGCCGAACTGGCCGCCCGGAGGCTGGCCAGCCTCGCCGCGGCCATGCCGACACCCACTCCCGTCCTTTCCGCCAACTAACCCCGCCGGAGAATTCCCATGACCACCGCAATCACCCCCCGGACTCCGAACGCCGCAGGCCAGGCCCCGCTCTGGCGCACCTTGCTGGGCACCGGCATCGGCAACGCCGTTGAATGGTATGACTGGGCCGTTTACGCGACCTTCACCCCGTTCCTGGCTGCCGCGCTGTTCAATCCCCAGGACCCCACCTCGGCCGTGCTGTCCACACTGGCGATCTTTGCCGTCGGCTTCGTGGCCCGGCCCTTTGGCGGCTTCGTCTTCGGCTGGATCGGCGACCGGATCGGCCGCAAGGCCTCCATGACGCTGGCCGTGGGCCTGGCCTCCTTCGGCAGCCTGCTGATCGCGGTGGCGCCCACGTACGGCTTCGCCGGCGCCCTTGCCTCCGGAACCCTGCTGGTGGCCCGGCTGATCCAGGGCCTGGCCCACGGCGGCGAGCTGCCCTCGTCGCAGACCTACCTCTCGGAAATGGCGCCCAAAGAAAAGCGCGGCTTCTGGGCCACGCTGATCTACACCTCCGGTACCGTGGGGATCCTGTTCGGCACCCTGCTGGGCGCGGTGATGACGGTGGTGCTGCCCAAGGCCGACATGCTGGCCTGGGGCTGGCGGGTACCGTTCGCCGTCGGCGCCGTGCTGGGCCTGTACGCCCTGGTGATGCGGTCCCGCATGCACGAATCCGAGGTGTTCGTCAATGAGGACCAGTCGGTCAAGAAAGCCCCGATCTGGCCGCAGATCGTCAGGCACCGCAAGCAGGCGCTGCAGGTCATCGGCCTGACCGTGGGCCTGACGGTGATCTACTACATCTGGGGCGTCGTGGCACCGAGCTACGCCGCGACCTCGCTGGGCATGGACCGCGGCGCCGCGCTGTGGGCGGGCGTGATCGGAAATGTCGTCTTCATTGCCGTGTTGCCGTTCTGGGGGAAGCTCTCGGACCGGATCGGACGTAAGAAGGTCCTGCTGACCGGCGCCATCGGCACCGCTGTGCTGCACTTCCCGATGACCTGGCTGCTGAAGGATTCACCGTGGCAGCTGGCTGTGAGCATGTCCGTCATGCTGATCTTCATCGCGGCCAGCGCGTCCATCGTCCCCGCCGTCTACGCGGAACTGTTCCCGACCCGGATCCGCACCGTGGGTGTCGGCATCCCCTATTCCATCTGCGTGGCCGTGTTCGGGGGAACCGCGCCGTACCTGCAGTCCTGGCTCGGTTCGATCCATCTGGGCGTCCTCTTCAGCATCTACGCCGTGGTCCTGCTCCTGGTCAGTGCCGCGTTCGTCCTGACCATCCCGGAAACGGTCGGGAAGGATCTGACGGAATAAGGGAACCGCGGCCGGGGCGCTAGAAGGAACCTCGCCGGGTGCCGGGTGCCGGCTGCCGGGTGCCGGGTGCCGGCTCGCCGGGTGCCGCCGGCACCCGCGGCCGCCCCGCTCACCAGTACGGGGCGCGCGGACCGTACCGGAAGCTGTAGGTGCTCCCGTAGTCGCGGAGGGCGTGCCACAGGACGCAGGCCTGGGTGGAACCGGCGCGTACCCCGCGACACGGCGGCGGGTTATCCAGGTCCACCAGTTGCCACGCGTCCGGCGGGTCAGGATCCTCCTCGTCATCATCCGGCCACTGCCCCGTTTCTCCCGGGTAGGCGATTTCTTCCGTGTAGCCACGGCGGTCAAGGACGGCGGGTTCGCTGGCGGCGGCGAAGTGCCGTGCCGGCCAGGCCGCGGGGTCGGGTTCGGCGGTGTTGAGGAAGATTTCGCAATCGCAGTATCCGCCTGCGGCCCCGAGCCTCCGCTCCAGCCGGGTTGCCCGGGGCGCCTTTAGGTCCCGGTACCGGCATGCCCACGCCAGTCCGCGGCAGCCGTCCAGATCCACCATCCGGTAGACGTAGCAGAACAAGCATTCGTGCGTCCGGGGTTCGGTCAGTTCGCGGTCGAGTTCGCGCATCTGGGATTCGACGTCCTGGACGGGTTCCTGTGTCATGGGAATTCCTCCTTGTGCCACAAGGCTGACACCGGGAACCGGCCGCCACCAGCCCGGCGCCGCTCTATGTGCGGGACCCGGCGGATCAGATGGCTGTGGAGGACGGAACCGCTGCTCCTACCGCCGTCGCACGCCCTGGAACCTGGCGATCCGCTCCACCGCAGCCAGCACCGCCGCCGGCCCCGCGGCAAAGCTCAGCCGCACGGTCCGGTGGCCGCGGCCGGCGTCAAAGTCGGTCCCGGGCACCAGGGCCACGCCCTCGGCCTCCAGCAGCGCCGCGCAGTATTCGGTTGAATCGGCGAATCCCGCCAGCGCCCGGCCGAGATCAGCGTAGAGGTAGAACGCCCCGTCCGCCGGGGCGGCGTCCCCCCAGCCCAGCAGCGGCAGCCGCTCCAGCAGGGCCGCGCGGGTGGCGGCGAACTCGGCCACGAAGGCATCCGCCTGCGCATAGGAGTCCCCGCTGAACGCCTGCACCGCGGCGTACTGCGCGGGTGCCGGCGGGCAGAGCGCAACGTTGCCGGCGAGGGCATCCACCACCCCGGCAAGGTCGTCCGGGACGATCGCCCAACCCAGCCGCCAGCCCGTCATTCCCCAGAACTTGGAGAAGCTGGAGATCACCACGGTGTTCCGGTCCAGCTCCCACGCGGACACCCCGCGCGGGTCCGGGGCGCCCGGCGCCGGGTAGGTGATGCCGTGGTAGATCTCATCGCTGACCAGCCGCACGCCGTTGCCGGCGCACCAGCCCGCCAGTGCCGCCAGCTCGGCCCTCGAGACCATGGTGCCGGTCGGGTTGGCCGGCGAGGCGAGCATCAGCCCGGCCAGCGGACCGTGCCCGCGCACCGCGGCGTCAAGAAGTTCGGGAGTGGGCTGGTAGCGGGTTTCCGGCCCGCAGTCGAGCTCCACCACCTCGATGCCCAGCGCGCGCAGGATGTTGCGGTACGCGGGGTACCCGGGACGGGCCAGCGCCACCCTGTCGCCCGGGTTGAAGGCGGCCAGGAACAGCAACATGAACGCTCCGGAGGAGCCGGTGGTCACGGCCACGTTGCGCGCCGGAACGTCGATTCCGTACCAGCGCCGGTAGTGGCCGGCTATCGCGGTCCGCAGTTCCGCGGTTCCGAGCGCGGGCGTGTAGGTCAGCGCCGCCCCGGAGGCGTGCAGGGCCGCAGCCGCGGCCGACACCCCCGACGGCGCCCCTCCGCTGGGTTCGCCGGCGCACAGCGAGATGACGTCCCGGCCGGCCCGCCGGAGTTCCGCCACGCGGGCGAGGATGTCCATCACCGCGAACGGCGGCACCTGGGCGCGGCTGGCAACGGATAGCGGGTGCGGCACGGGGCTCTCCTGACATGGCGGACGACGGCGGCTGGCCTGGTTCCAGCGTGCCACACCTTCGCGCGGAACGGCCCCCGGCCGCTACCCCGGCGTGATGTCCCGGCTGCGGAACCGGGCGAAACCCAGACCCGCGAGCACCACGGCGGTCGCGGAAAGGACCACCAGGGGCGCCAGGGCGAAGTCGTCCGCCGGGATCCGGGGAACGGCACCGAACGGCGTGGCCCTGATGACGTCGCCGGACAGCGAGAACAGGCCGCCGAACAGGGCTACCAGCATGGACGCGCCGTAGACCGCCCAGACAATGCTGATGCTCTGCCGGGGCAGGAAGCCGTGGAGAAACAGCAGCACGCCGATCATCAGCAGCACGGCCGGCCAGTACGCGAAGGACGCCGCGGCGAGCTCCGGTCCGGTGGCCGCGCCGTCGGAGGACGCCCCGGTAAGGTAGCCGCCGAGCAGCAGCATCAGCGCGGAACCCGCGGAGGCGACGAGGACGTGCGCGCCCAGCCAGCGGAACCGCGACAGGGCACCGGCCAGTTGGGATTCCAGCCGTCCGGCGGCCTCCTCGGCGCGTGCGCCGGACAGGCTTTGCACCGCGAAGGCTCCCGCGAGCAGGCCGTTGAACAGCACGAAGATGCCCAGGACGCCGTCGAGCATGCTGTGCGAGCTGCCGACAAAGGATTTGGCGAACGGATTCGACGGGTCCAACACCGCCGTCATGGCCTTGGCGACGCCGCCAAAGAACAGCCCGGACACCACCGCGCCGGCCAGCCAGCCGATCAGCGTGCCGCGTTGCAGCCGCAGCACCAGGCCCACCGGCTCGGCGAGGAACGCCGTCGCCCGGGACGGGCCGCGCCGTTCGGCGAGGAGGCCGGAGCCAAGGTCGCGCCGGGTTTCGATGGCCAGCGCCGCGGCGCAGCCCGCCGCGCTCAGCGCCAGCAGCGCCAGGAACGGCCACCAGGTGTCCTGGCCGAAGGACCGCATGTTCTGCGCCCAGCCGATCGGCGAGAACCAGCTCAGGGCCGTGACATCGGTCCCGGCCGCCCCGACATCAGCCCCGGCCCGGACGAAGTAGAACGCCGCCAGGACCGCAACGCCCAGCGCGTTCGCCCCCCGGCTGGTGGTGGCGAGCTGGCCGCAGACCGCGGCGATGCCCACGAACGCCAGTCCCGTTCCCGCGATCGAGGCGCCCATCACCAGTGAACCGGCCGCCGGCAGCTTCTCGGCCAGGCACAGGAGCGAGATGAGGATGCCGGTGAGCACGCTCAGGCCGCCCGCCACCGCGTAGCTCGCCATGCTGTAGGCGTGCCGGCCCAGCACCGAGGAGCGCAGCAGCTCGGTCCGGCCGGCCTCCTCGTCCGCGCGCCCGTTCCGGGTCACGAGGAAGACCGAAGCGAAGGCCAGGGCCACGGCGAGGGTCATCCAGATCTTGATCACCAGGATGCCGCCCAGGGACCCGGCCGCGTAGGGCAGACCGGTCATCGCCGCGACGGCCGGAGTGTTGGCCACCTGGGCGTAGGAGTCCCGGGCCGCCTGCGTGGGAAACGCCTTCTGCTGCGAGTCGTAAACCACCGGAATCATCGCCGCCAGCACCGCCGCCCAGACGAGCAGGCGCAGCCAGTTGCGGCGCAGCACGAACCTCACCATGGCACCGAGCCCCGTCATCGTCCCCGACGGCGCCGCCACGGCGCGGGGGCCGGCAGTTGTGCGGCTCATCGCGCGCCGGCCGTCTGCGCCGCCGTCGACCCCACGGGCGCGGGCCCCTTCTCAACCGCGCCGTAGTGGCGCAGGAACAGGTCCTCCAGGGACGGCGGGCTGGAGATCAGCGAACGCGGGGAGTAGGCGGCCAGCGCCGACAGCACGGCGCCGAGCTCCGCCTCGCCGACAGTGAAGGTGGCCTTGTCCCCGTCCGTCACCAGGTCGTTGACGCCGGGAACGGAGGCCAGCACCGCGGCGGGGCGGTCCAGCAGCACCGACACCGCGGTGCGGTGCAGGTGCCGCAGCTCCTGGAGCGGGCCGGCCTCCACCGTGCGCCCGTCCCGGATGATCGTCACCGTGTCGCAGAGCTTTTCCACCTCGGCAAAGATGTGGCTGGAGAGCAGCACGCTGCGGCCCTCGGCCTTCACCTCGCGGATGCATCCGGTAAACACCTGCTCCATCAGCGGGTCCAGGCCGGAGGTCGGCTCGTCCAGAATCAGCAGTTCGGAATCGGAGGCCAGGCCCGCGACCAGGGCGACCTTCTGCCGGTTTCCCTTCGAGTAGCTGCGCGCCTTCTTGGACGGATCCAGTTCGAACCGCGCCAGCAGGTCGTCCCGTTTGGCCCGGTTCACGCCGCCGCGCAGCCGGGACAGGACGTCGATCGCCTGCCCTCCGGTGAGGTTGGGCCACAGGCTCACGTCGCCGGGCACGTAGGCGATCCGCCGGTGCAGGTCGACGGCGTCCTGCCAGGGATCCCCGCCCAGCAGGCGCGCGCGCCCGCCGTCGGACCTTAACAGCCCGAGCAGGATCCGGATGGTTGTCGACTTTCCCGATCCGTTGGGCCCCAGGAAGCCGGCGACGATGCCCGTGCCGACCTGCAGGTCCAGCCCGTCCAGGGCGGTGGTCTGTCCGAACCGCTTGCGCAGCCCCGTGACCTCGATGGCTAAAGTATGTGCGGACATGGTTCTTCCTTACCGTGACGCCGGTTCTCCCGCGAGGCCCGCGGGCGGGGTGGTGGAGGACAGATACGCGAGGTATTCGTCCAGATAGCTGCGGTCCACGAACAGTCCTTCGGTGTAGAGCTCCAGGGTCGGGAGCATCACCCCCGCATAGACTTGGCGCATCACGCCGGGGAAGTCATCCAGGGCCATCTCCGGGCGCATCGCCAGCTGGACAATGAGGCCGCCGATCGACTGGTGGACCAGCAGCCGGACGCGGGCTTCCTCGTCGCGGCTAGGCACGACAATGCCGCGGGCCACCGCATCGGCGGAGAATTCGAGCGCCTCCGCGACCATGTTCTCCAGGAACTGCCGGCCCGCGGCGCCGCCCTCCCGGACACTGCGCAGAATGTAGACGAGCAGGATTCCGCCCTCGGTGGAGTACGGCAGCTGGGCAAACAGGGTCGCCGGGTCGGCATTGAGACTGTCCACCTTGAGCGTGCGGTAACGCTCCAGCACGGTGGCGTCGCACTCGGCCCGCAGCACGTCCTTCGAACCGAAATGGTGCCGCACGAGCCCGGCGCTGACCCCCGCGCGGGCGGCGATGGAGCGGAGCGATTCGTCAAATCCGCGCGCCGCGAAGCATTCGATCGCGGCGTCCCGCAACCGTGCCCGCCCGGTGAGATCCTCGCTGGCTGTACTCATGTATAGCAAGCTACTCGCATGTATAGCCGGAGGCAATACTCCTGCGCCGAAAAGTTATCCGCCCAGGCGCCCGGTGAGTCGTCCGTGGAAGCGGGCGCGGCGGTCGTCGAGTCCTTCGAACCTGACGGACGTGCCGTGCCCGCGGTATCTCGTTTCGATGGAATCGAGGGCGGCGACGGTGGATGCGTCCCAGATCTGGGCATGGGACAGGTCGACGGCGACATCGGCCGGGTCAAGCGCGTGGGCGAACTGCCCGGCCAGATCGTTGCCGCTGCCGAAGAACAGCGGCCCGCGCACCTCCAGGAACGGGGTGATGCCCGGAAGACTGCCCGTCAGCGGGCCCTGGCCGGCGACGTCCGGAACGGCCGGCTGGGCCAGCACGACGACGGCGGTGATGGCGGCGATCGCCACCAGGGGCGACGGCACCGCCGTCGTGAACCGCGGAAGCACCAGGATAATGGCCACCGCGAGGGTGAACAGCGGGTACACCAGCCAGGGAACGCCGATCAGGTGCCGGACCTGGGCCATGAAGATCAGGATCCCCAGGGCGTTGACGAATCCGATCATCACCGACCGCGGGATGAGGCGCATCAGCCGGGCCAGCCCCGCGGTGCCGAAAACTATCTGGACAACGCCCGCGAGGATCACGGCGGGCAGCACATACCCGGCGGGCGGCGCTATTCAGCGGCCGCGAGCTGGCCGCAGGCGCCGTCGATCTCCTTGCCGCGGGTGTCCCGCAGCGTCGTCGGGATGCCGGCGTCGATCAGGGCGCTGACGAAATCCGCCATCACCTCCGGCTCGGAGCAGGTCCAGATGGAGCCCGGAGTGGGGTTGAGCGGGATCGGGTTCACATGGACCCAGCCGCGGCCGCGGGCGTTGAGCTTCTTGGCCAGCAGTTCGGCACGCCACGTGTGGTCGTTCATGTCCTTGATCAGGGCATATTCAATGGACACCCGCCGGCCGGTCTGTTCGTAGTAGCCGTAGGCGGCGTCCAGCGCCTCGTCGACCTTCCACCGCGAGTTGACCGGAATCAGCTCGTCGCGCAGCTCGTCGTCCGGGGCGTGCAGGCTCAGGGCGAAGGTAAACGGCAGGTGCTCGTCGGCGAGTTTCCTGATGGCCGGAACCAGTCCCACTGTGGAGATGGTGATGCCGCGGGCGCTCATGCCCAGTCCTTCGGGCGCCTCGTCGACCATGCGGTGCACGGCCGCCAGCACGCGTTTGTAGTTCGCCAGCGGCTCGCCCATGCCCATGAAGACAATGTTGGTCACGCGGCCGGCGTCGTGTCCGCCGTCGCGGCGCGTTCCGCCGAGTCCGCCCTCGGCGATCACCCGGTTAGCCTGCACGATCTGGTCCAGGATCTCGGCGGTGGACATGTTACGGGTGAGTCCCGCCTGGCCGGTGGCGCAGAAGGGGCAGTTCATCCCGCAGCCGCACTGGCTGGAGACGCACAGGGTGATCCGGCCGGGATAGCGCATCAGGACAGACTCCACGAGCGAGCCGTCGAACAGCCGCCACAGGAACTTGATCGTGTCCCCGTTGTCAGTGGTCAGCCGCTTCACTTCCGTCAGCAGCGGCGGGAACATCGCGTCAACGAGTTCCTGGCGGCCGTCCTTGGGCAGATCCGACATAAGCGCCGGGTCGGTGGTGTAGTGCTGGAAGTAGTGCACGGAGAGCTGCTTGGCCCGGTAGGCCGGCAGTCCCCGCTCCTTCAGCGCCGCCGCCCGGTCCGCCAGCGCCAGGTCCGCCAGGTGCACGGGAGGCTGCGAGATGCGCGGATTCGACTTAAATTGGAGCAGCGGCCTGCCCTCGGTGGTGGTCTGCTGCGTCCAGCCTTCCGTGGCAGGGCGGACCTGGCCGCGGCCCTCGGCTGGACGGGGACCACGGGGGGCGCGGCCGGTCTCGGTAACGTTGATTGGGGAAGTCATTGCCTCCATTGTCTCATTTCGGCGCCGCCGGCCGCTCCGCCCGCGCGCGGTCAGCCGCGGGGGACGTTGCGCAGGTTGCTGCGCGCCATGCTCACGGCCTCACCGGCTCCCTTGTTCAGCACGACCTTGGACATGGCCGTCGCGAAGCCGATCACCATGCCGCCCTTGATTTTCGGCGGGAGGGAAAGGGCCTTCGGGTCGGTGATCAGTTCAACCAGCGACGGTCCCGGATGCGCGAACGCCTCCCGGTAGGCCGCTTCGATGTCCGCGGGATCGGTGACGCGCACGGCATGGAATCCCAGCGCGGCGGCCACGGCGGCGTAGTTGGCGTCCGGCACGTCGACACCGAAGTCCTGCAGGCCGTCGACGAGCATTTCCAGTTTGACCATGCCCAGGGTGGAATTGTTGAACACCACGACATTCACCGGCAGCTTGTGGGCGGCGACGGTGATGAGCTCGCCCATCAGCATCGACAGGCCGCCGTCTCCGGAGACCGAAATGACCTGGCGGTCCGGGAAGGCGCACTGGACCCCGATCGACTGCGGCAGGGCGTTGGCCATGGACCCGTGCAGGAACGAACCGATCAGCCGCCGCGTGCCCAGCGGGTTGATGTAACGGGCGGTCCAGACGTTGCACATTCCGGTATCCGCGGTGAAGATCGCATCCCGGGCCGCCACCTGGTCCAGCAGCGACGCGGCGTATTCGGGGTGGATGGGGACCAGCTTGTCCGCCCTGCGGGTGTAGGCGCCCACGGCCTTGTTCATCAGCCTGTCGTGTTTCTTCAGCAGCGCGTCCAGGAACCGGCTGCTCCTTTTCTTCGTCAGCAGCGGCATCAGCGCCCGCAGCGTCGGCAGCACGTCGCCGTGGATCGCAACGTCGACGTCGGTGCGCCGGCCGAGGCGCTCCGGTGCGCTATCCACCTGGGCGGTGCGGGTGTCCGGTAGGAACTGGTCGTACGGGAAGTCGGTACCCAGCATCAGCATCAGGTCCGCATCGTCGATGCCCTCGGCCGCGGCGCCGTAGCCGAGCAGCCCGGTCATCCCGATGTCGTAGGGATTGTCGTACTGGATGAAGTCCTTGCCCCGCAGGCTGTGGCCGATCGGTGCGTGGATCAGCGCGGCCAGCTGCAGCACCTCCGCGTGGGCGCCCTGGACTCCGGCGCCGGCGAAGATGGCCACCTTGTCCGCGGCGTTGATCGCGTCCGCCAGCTCGCGCACGCTCTCCGGCGCCGGCACCACGGCGGCGCGGCGGAGCGGGCGCTGCAGCGGTGTGGGTGCCTTCGACGGCAGGTTTGCGATGTCCCCGGGCAGGGTGACGACGGCGACTCCGCGGCGCCCGACGGCGTGCGCGATCGCGTTGTGCATCACCCGCGGCGCCTGTTCCGCGGTGCTGACGAGCTCGGAATAGACCGAGCATTCATCGAAAATCCGGTCCGGGTGGGTCTCCTGGAAGAAGCCGCTCCCGATCTGGATGCTGGGGATGTGCGAGGCTATGGCGAGCACGGGGGCGCCGGTGCGGTTCGCGTCGTAAAGACCGTTCATCAGGTGCAGGTTGCCCGGTCCGCAGGAACCCGCGCAGACGGCGAGCTCCCCGGTCAGCTGGGCCTCGGCACCGGCGGCGAATGCGGCAGCCTCCTCGTGCCGGACGTGGATCCAGTCGATGCCGCCCCTGGCGGAGCCGCCGGTCTTGCGGACGGCGTCGACGAGGGGATTGAGGCTGTCGCCCACAATTCCGTAAATCCGGCGCACGCCGACCGCCTGCAGCTGTTCGATGAGTTGGGTTGCCAGTTCTTTCGCCATGATGGATTCTCCTGCCGTCGGCTGTCCTGCGTTGGTGGTCGGGGTGCAAAGCGGCCGGCCGCTCCGGGTCCGCCTCCCCGCGCTCCTGGCGTGTACCCCGCGTCTCCCGTGCTCCCTGCGGCGGCCGCTAGTCCAGGTCCTCCTGGGCGACGAACCGGACGGAGCTCACTTCTGACAGGTTACCCACCAGCTGCAGCAGGGTGCTCGGATCCGACGAGCCCGAAACCTCGATGTCGACGCGGACCGATTCCCCGGCGTCGTCCATCGGCCCCGCGGCGTCCCCGAAGGAGAGCCGGCTGATGGTCCAGCCGGCCCGGGTGACCACGGCCAGCACCGCCCGCAGGATTCCCTTGCCGTCGAGATAGGTGAATTCAAGTTCCACCACCTTGTCCGCGGATCCCGGAATCAGGCGGGTCAGCGGCGTGTAGCCGTACGCGACCAGGAAGTGCAGGGCGGTGACCACCATGGCCAGCAGCCAGAGACCGGCCCCGGCGGCCATGCCGATGGCCGCGGTTTCCCACACCGCGGCCGCCGTCGTCAGGCCGCGGACGGCGCCGCGCTTCGTCAGGATCAGTCCGGCGCCCAGGAAACCCACGCCGGAAACGATCTGGGCTGCCACCCGGGAGGGGTCCAGCACGATGTGCCCGACGATCAGCACATCCGTAAAGCCGTACTTGCTGACCAGCAGCAGCAGCGCCGCCGTGGTCCCGACAATCGCCTGCGTCCGCAGTCCGGCGCTCTTGCGCCGCAGCTGGCGCTCCAGGCCGATCATCGAGGAGAGCACGAAGGCAAGCAGCAGTTCGCCGATCTGGAGAAGCCCCTGGCCGTCCAAGGATCCCAGCGCGGCGTCGCCCATGCCTCAGCCCCCGGCGACGGAGGCGATGATCAGGACCTCCTGGCCGGGGCCCACCGGCGCATCCAGGCCGCCGAGGCCGCGGACGTCGTCGCCCGCTATGTAGACGTTGACGTAGCGGCGGAGCGCACCTGTCTCGTTGCGGATCCGGCGGTTGAAAACGGGAAAACTCGCCGCGACCGTGTCCAGGATCTCCCGCAGCGGCGCGGCGGCCTCCACGTCAATGTCCAGCTGCTCCGCGTCCCCGGTAAGGGGCCGCAGCAGCCCGGGGATGCTCAGCGTGATTGTTCCGGCAGGTGCCATGTCAGCCGACGACGACGGCGGCGCGCACGCAGAGCACGTCGGGCAGGTGGGAGAGGACTTCGGAGAAGTGCTCGCCCTGGTCGGCGCTGGCGTAGACGCTGCCGCCGCGGGTGCCGAAGTAGATTCCCACCGGCTCGCAGGTGTCGGTCGAGGCGGCGTCACGGAGCACCACGTTGTAGTCAGTTTCCGGCAGGCCGTCATCCAGCCTGCGCCAGCTGTTCCCGGCGTCCTCGGTGCGGTGCACCGCCAGCTGCGCGTCCGGCGGGATCCGTTCGCCGTCGGACTTGATCGGAATCACCCAGGCCGTGCCGGACTGCCGGGGATGCGTCAGCATCACAAAGCCGAAATCCGCAGGCAGCCCCTCCGCGATGGACGTCCACGAATCCCCGTTGTCCTCGCTGCGGTAGACGCCGCGGTGGTTCTGCGCGTACAGCTGTTCCGGGTTGACGGCGTCCCTGGCAATCTTGTGCACGCACTGGCCGAATTCGGGATCCGGGTCCGGCAGGAAGTAGGCGCTGATTCCGTGATTGCGCGCCTCCCAGCTGGTGCCGCCGTCGGTGCTGCGGTAGACCCCGCCGGTGCTCATGGCCACGTGCACGGTGTCGTCGGCCGGGCTCGGCAGTACGGTGTGCGCGGCGGCGCCGCCGTAGCCGGCGCCCCACTGGCTCCGGTGCGGGTGGTCCCAGAGGCCGCGGTTGAGCGTGAAGGAGGCTCCGCCATCCTCGGATTTCCACACCGAAATGGGTTCGGCGCCCGCCCAGACCACGCCGGGACGGCCCTCCGAGTCGGGTTGCAGCGCCCAGACGCGTTCCAGTGCGGCCCCCGTGTCGGCGGGGAAGGCGATGGCCGCGGTCTCCGGTTCGGTCCAGGTTGCCCCCAGATCGTCCGAGTGGGCGACCGTGGGTCCCCAGTGTTCGCTGCGCACGCCCGCGAGGATGCGGGTCCGCCCGCCCCGGGTGTCGATGCCGATCCCCGGGATCTCCTGCATGAAGAACAGCGGGCCGGTGAACGTCCACTCCGCCCGGTCCGTGCTGGTTCCCAGCCACAGACCCTTTTTCGTACCTACCGCGAGGACAACCGTCTCTGTCATGACCCCATTCGACCACCGGCGCCCCCGGCTGGCAAGAGTAACCGCCGATGGTATCCGCGCCGGCCGTCACGCGCGGGCCGGTTTGTCCCGCGCGGGCGGTTGGTCAGACCGGGCGGTTGGTCAGACGGGGAGGGGTTCGACGTCGTTCGCGTGCTCGAGCGCGGGGGTGGGGCCGGCGCGGAACTCATCAATGCGGACCAGGACCACGCCGCCGAGTATGCAGGCGGCCCCGAGCAGCTGGATCAGCCGGGGCAGCTCGCCCAGCAGCAGCCAGGCCCAAACTACCGCAAAGAGCACCTCCAGCAGCGCCACGAAGGAGGAGACCTTGGAGCCCAGACCCTGCACGGCGACAATGCCCAGAATGTAGCTGAAGACTGTGCTGACCAGCACCAGTCCCAGGATCGGGACAAGCCAGCTGACCTGGTGGCCCGCAAAGAGCACGTCCGAGGCCGAGAACCGCATCGGCATCACGCCCGCACCGCCCAGGGCGAAAATCAGCCCCGCCCCCACGGCCATGCCGCCGCCGGCCGTCAGCACGGGGGGAACGTCGCCGCCCTGATGGGCGGACATGATGAAGAAGGCAGCGGAACAGACGGCGGCCGCCAGGCCCCAGAGGACGCCCTGCACGTCCAGCTTCTGCGCCCCGGTGAGGTCCAGCACCAGCAGCAGCCCGCCCATCGCGGCCGCCGCTCCCAGCACGGTCAGCATCCCGGGGCGGCGGCGGGTGCGGATCCACGCCCAGCCGACCAGCAGCACCGGGGAGAGGTATTCCAGCAGCAGCGCCACGCCGACCGAAAGATGCTGGACGGCGTTGAAATAGAAGAGCTGGCAGAGCGCGATCGGCACCACGCCGTACAGCGCCACCCGCCACAGCTGACCACGGACCTGCGCCCAGCGGCGCACCAGGACCAGCACCACGGGAATGAGCAGCACGAGGGCGCCGCCGCCGATCCGGACGGCAACGGCAGCCCCGGGGGACCAGCCGCTTTCGAACAGGGATTTGGCAAATGATCCGGACAGCGCGAAGGCGGCGGCGGAGACGAGCGCGGCCATCAGGCCGGGGGCGCCGAAGGACAGGCGCGGACGCAGCAACGTCATGGATCACCTCAAAGGGTCGGTCTCCCGCGGGCCGCGGGGCGGCATAATATCCCGGGAGCGGGTCGGAACAGCATCAGTCTAAAAACGTGTCAGTAAGAACATGTGAGCCAAGGACGTGTCAGTAGCAAACGTTGTTATACTCATGACACTACATCCTCGATGCGTAAGGAGTCAAAGTGATCTTTGCCTATGACACGGAGGTTGCCCTGGCCTCCGCCGCGGCGCTGATCAACACCCTCGACGGCGCGGCGGACACCCTGGCCACGCCGGCGGACCTGAATGACTTCGTGCTGCGCGAACAGTTCACCGGCTCACGCACCCACGACGCGGCCGAACTGGAGTCCGTCCGTGCCCTGCGCGGCAGGCTCCGGGAGATCTGGACCGCCGGGGAGGACGACGCCGTCCGGCTCACCAACGCGATCCTGGCCGATGCGCGGGCCCTGCCCCACCTGGTCAAACACGACCAGTGGGACTGGCACCTGCACGCCACCACGCCCTCGGCGCCGCTGGCCGAACGGATGGGGACGGAGGCCGCGATGGCGCTGGTCGACGTGATCAGGTCCAAGGAACTTGGGCGGCTGCGGGTGTGCGCCGGGGACGATTGCGGTGCCGTGGTGCTGGACCTGTCCAAGAACAGGTCGCGGCGCTTCTGCGCCACGGGAAACTGCGCGAACCGGGCGCATGTGGCGGCCTACCGCGCCCGCAAGAGCCGGCCGTCGACGGGCGGCCGCGGCGCGGTTTAGCCGTGCGGGCTGCCGTCGGTGGGCTTCTTCAGCCGGTCCGAGCTGCGGCGGTTCACGCCGGAGCCCTGGCTCAGGTGCTCGGGGTTTTCCTTATAGCTCATGGAGAGCATCGCGGCCACGACGAGGCAGACAATGAACGCGGCCCCGAAGGCGATGCCGCCCAGATCCCAGCGCGCATGGTGGGAACTGCCGCCGCTGGAAACGACAAGGGTCACCACCCCTGCCACCAGGCCAAGAATAAGCGAAAACAGCAGGGGCGCCTTCACCGAAGTCCGCGGATTTCCCGGGGTATCCGGTTTCTGGTCGGCCACTGATTTTCCTCCTGCGCGTCGCTGGCAACCGGAGGTCAAATCATCCGGGGCAGCCTGGGGGCCGCGGGCCAGCTTCCAGTTTACGCCCCGTCCGCCGTTGCTTTGGCCGAATCGTGGCGGTAGCTCAGCCCCGCCAGCAGCAACTGCACGGCCAAAATCATGGCGCCCCCGCCCAGGACGCCCAGCTGGGCCTTGCTGCCCAGCCCGGAGACCAGGGTCAGGATGATTCCGGTCAGGATCAGCAGGGCACCGGAAATCCGCCAGTCCCGCGCCAGCGGCAGCAGGGCCGGCGTGCGCATGCCACGCTGGCCCTCAATCAGTTCCAGCGCGCCGGCGAAGACCAGGGCAACGGTGGCCACAGCCGAGAGCACGGCCCGGTCCGGGAGCACCAGCACGACGGCGCCGGCCACCGCGAGCACGGCGGCTGACCTGCCCAGCGCGGCGCGGGTGGACCGCACCGCGGCGGCGAGGCGGCGGCGAAGCAGGACGGCCGCGACGCCCAGGGCGAGCAGGTAGAGGCCTGCCGCGAGGGAGGCCCCCAGCTCCGTGGGCTGCTGCCAGAACACCGTGACACAGCCGAAGACGGCCGCGATCAGCCCGCGGACCAGGACTGGCCGGTAAACAGACGCCTGGGGCGCCGCGGCGGTTGACTGTTCCAACGGTCCTCGCTTTCATGGCCCGGAAGGGGCCAGAGTCCAGTTTAGCCGTGACGCTCAGCCCGCGGCGCCGGTCCGGATCCAGGCGGTGCCGCGGGCCCGGAAACCCAGGGTGGCGGCCCGCAGGCCCAGGTAGCCCAGCGCAAACGCCGCCCACAGCTGGGCCAGCCCCGCCGCGCCGTCGTCCGCCCCGGCGAGCACCCAGCCCAGCAGCGGAAGGTAGCCAAGCAGGTTCACGACGCCGGCCAGCGCCAGATAGCGCGAGTCGCCTGCCCCGATCAGTACCCCGTCCAGCACAAAGACGAACCCCGCCAACGGCGCGGCGATGGCCAGCACCACCAACGCGCCGGTCAGGGCCGCGTGGACCCGCGGGTCCGTGCTGAAAATCCAGCCGATCCAGGGCGAGCCTGCGAGCAGCAGCACCCCGGCCGCTGCGCCGCCGCCCACGCCGAACCACAGCAGCCGCCGGGTCAGCGCCTCCACCCGCCGCACGTTACCCGCGCCGAGTTCCTTGCCCACCAGCGCCTGCGCGGCGATGGCCAGCGCGTCAAGGGCGAAGGCCAGAAAGGTGAAGACCGTCATGGCCAGCTGGTGCGCGGCCAGGTTGACGGGGCCCTGGCCGGAGGCGACCAGCACGGTGGCCAGGATCCCGGCCCGCAGGCTCAGGGTGCGCAGGAACAGCCAGCCGCCCACCTTCCCCAGGCCGCCGATACCTGCCCAGTGCGGCAGCAGCCCCACGCCCAGCCGGCGCGCCTGGCGGCCGATCAGCACCAGGTACACCGCGGCCATGGCCCACTGTGCCACTGAGGTGCCCAGCGCGGAGCCCGCCACGGACAGGCCCAGGCCGTACACCAGGAACCAGTTGAGCGCGATGTTCGCCGTGAAACCGGCGCCGGCCACCAGCAGCGGCGTCCTGGTGTCCTGCAGCCCGCGCAGCACCCCGGCGGCCGCGAAGATCAGCAGCATGGCCGGCACCCCGGGGAGGGCGTACAGCAGGTAAGTGGTGCCGAAGGCGAGCACGGCGCCCCGGCCGCCGAGCAGGTGCACCAGCGGTCCGGCTGCCAGCATGCCGGCCGCCGCGAGCAGGACTCCCAGCAGGGCCGCCAGGTACAGGCCGTCGCGGCCGGCGGCCAGCGCCTGGCCGTGCCGGCCGGCACCCACCAGCCGGGCGACGGCGGGTGTGGTCGAGTAGGCAAGGAAGACCAGGAGCCCGACGGCGGTCTGCAGCGCGGTGGAGGCCAGCCCCACCCCGGCAAGCTGGTCGACGCCAAGGTGGCCGACGATGGCCGAATCCGCCAGCAAGAACAGGGGCTCCGCCACGAGTGCCCCGAAGGCAGGAACCGCCAGGGCCAGAATCTGCCGGGTCAGCGGCGCCGGCGCGTTCGTCTGGTCCACCCGGACAGCCTACCCCCGGGCGGCCGCCCGTCCGGCGCCCGTCAGGCGCCCGTCCGGCGGGGTCCTGCGGCGGGCGCAGCACCGGTGGAGCGGGGGGTCAGTAGGCCCCCGCGGAGTCGTCCCCGGCCATGTTGCTGAAGCGGCTGTAATGCCCCTGGAACGCCACCACCATGGTCTTGGTCGGACCGTTCCTGTGCTTGGCCACGATCACGTCGGCCTCGCCGGCCCGGGACGATTCCTTGTCGTAGATGTCCTCGCGGTGCAGCAGGATGACCATATCGGCGTCCTGTTCAATGGAGCCGGACTCACGCAGGTCCGAGACCATGGGCTTTTTGTCGGTGCGCTGCTCGGATCCGCGGTTCAGCTGCGAAAGCGCGACCACCGGCACCTGCAGCTCCTTGGCCAGCAGCTTCAGGGCCCGGGAGAATTCGGAAACCTCCTGCTGGCGGGATTCGACCTTCTTGCCGGAGGACATCAGCTGGAGGTAATCCAGCACCACCAGTTTCAGGTCGTGCTGCTGCTTCAGCCGGCGGCACTTGGCCCGGATTTCCATCAGCGACATATTCGGGCTGTCATCGATAAACAGCGGCGCGTCATTCATCCGGCCCATCGTGGTGGCGATCTTGGACCACTGATCGTCCTTGATGGTGCCCTTGCGCAGGTCCTGCAGACCGATGCTGGCCTCCGCCGAGAGCAATCGCATGGCAAGTTCGTTGCGGCCCATTTCCAGCGAGAAGATCACCGTGGCGAGATTGTGCTTAATGGCGGCGGACCGCGCCCAATCCAGTGCGAAGGTGGACTTTCCGACGGCCGGCCGGGCCGCGATGACGATCATCTGGCCCGGGTGCAGGCCATTGGTGAGTTCGTCGAACTCGTAGAACCCGGTGGGAACGCCGGTCATACCTTCCCCGCGGTGGCCCGAGGCCTCGATTTCGTCCACGGTGGACTCCATCACGTCCTTGAGCGCCACGTAGTCCTCGGCGGTGCGGCGCTCGGCCACGGCGTACACCTCGGCCTGCGCGGCGTTGACGATGTCCTCGACCTCGCCGTCATTGGCGTAACCGAGCTGGACGATCTTGGTTCCGGCCGTCACCAGCCTGCGGAGCACCGCGCGTTCACCAACGATCTCGGCGTAGAAGCCGGCATTGGCCGCCGTCGGCACGGACTGGATCAGCTGGTGCAGATACGCGGGTCCGCCGACCCGGGAGATCTCCCCGCGCTTGGTCAGCTCATCGGCCACGGTGACGGCGTCGGCGGGTTCACCCCGGCCGTACAGATCAAGAATGGCCTCGTAAATGGATTCGTGGGACGGCCGGTAAAAGTCATTCCCGCGCAGCACCTCCACCACGTCCGCGATCGCGTCCTTGGACAGCATCATGCCGCCCAGCACGCTCTGTTCGGCGACGAGATCCTGCGGGGGCGTGCGGGTCAGCTCGGAAGCCCTGCCGGATTCGACCAGGTCGGTGCTCATGGACATGGTGCGCGTTCCTTCCGGCCCGCCTGGGCGGGGTGCTGCTCTCACCGCGCCGGGTCGGGCGCTGGATCTCCCGCCGCGGGAGCCTGCGGGAGCGTTTACCCCCTCGGCTCCGACGGCGGAGGGACTGTTTCCAGTCTTACCGCGGGCCACCGACAACGGGATCCGACGGACTCGGATCCGGCTGCCGGAAAGGGATACCCCGCCACGTTAGTGGACGGGGTTCGCCGTACCAAGCGCGGAATTTCCGTCGCTGTGGATAACCTGTGCACATGGTCCCGGAAATTGTGCACAGGCTGGGGACAACGCTGTGGACGGCGAAGATATTTCGCTATCGCTGGTGCCCTGACCTGCAGTGATACCCCTTTTGCCCTGTGGAGGAAAAGAAACTTTCCCGAAGGTTCATCCACAGCTTGTATGTTGACAACTCCCCTACAGCACTGCGCCGGCGGCCGCAAGGCCCTTGTTATCCCCACCCCTGCAGGCCCGGTCCGCGCAGCCCGAAACCCTGCACATACGCCAACGGGCATATACAGCGCCTGGCATTCAGGCGGCGGCCGGCGCCGTACCGTTCCATGAGTGCCGCAAGTGGCATAGGCTCAGGGCATGGACTGGCTAGTGGACATCGTGGTGGCGGCGGCCGGAATCGCACTGATTGTGTGGGCCCTACGGGCCGGACGATCCCGGGGCGCCGGACTGTCGGACGCGGACAGGTACCAACAGGAACTGGCCCGCAAGTCCCGCCAGCACAACGACGAGCAGGTGGCGCGGGCGCTGGCCCTCAAACCGGCCAATCCGGCCGGGAGGACGGGATACTCCGGGTCCGCCGCCTACCGCACATCACCGGCGCAGGGCCAGAACGTCACGCACGGGCAGAACTTCCCCGGCGCGGGAGCGGGCCAAAATGCCGGGTTTCCCGGTTCACAGCAGCCCGGCTCCGGGCTGAATCCCCAACTGATGATGCAGGTGCAGGCGATGGCGCGCAGCGGCCAGAAGGTGGCTGCCGTGCGGCTGCTGCGGGCCCAGGCCGGCCTGGGCCTGGTGGACGCGAAGAATCTCGTCGACCGGCTCTAAGGCTCTAGGACTCCGGGCGCGATCCCCGGCGGCGGTCCGGCGGGGTTCCCGTTCTGCGGGGTGCGGAGACGGCAAAGGGCCCCCATCCACGGACAGGGGCCCTTCAGCGCCAGCTGCTGGCGCGCGCAGCGTTCCCTCAAAACCTCGCAAGCTCGGTTTTAGGGGACCCTCGCTACTTGCTGACGACGTCCAGTTCGATCGTCGCGGAAACGTCGTCGTGAAGACGGACGTTGGCCTGGTACGAACCGAGGGACTTGATATGCGCCGGCAGTTCAACCTTGCGCTTGTCGATGGCACCGAGACCGGCGGCCTCGACCGCCCTGGCGACATCCTCGGCCTTGACGGTACCGAAGAGACGGCCGGAATCGCCGGCCTTGACGAACAGCTTAACCGGCCGGGCCGTCAGGGCTGCGGCCTGGGCCTGTGCAGCCTCAACAGAGGCGTGCGCACGGGCTTCGCGGGCAGCCTTGATCGACTCAACCTGCTTCTCGCCGCCCTTGGACCAGGTCAGGGCGAAACCACGGGGCAGCAGGTAGTTACGTGCGTAACCGTCCTTAACCTCGATGACGTCGCCAGCGGCACCGAGACCGGTGACTTCGTGGGTCAAAATGAGCTTTGCCATGTTTTTACTCTCTCCCTTGCTTAGCCGCGGCCAGCGCCGGAGTAGGGCAGCAGTGCAACTTCGCGGGCGTTCTTGATTGCCTGGGCGATCTTGCGCTGTTCCTGGACGGTCACACCCGTGACGCGGCGCGCCCGGATCTTTCCGCGGTCGGAGATGAACTTGCGCAGCAGTGCTACGTCCTTGTAGTCGATGACGGTGACGTCAGCGGCCTTCAAGGGGTTGGACTTTGGTTTGGGCTTACGGAGTTCAGCCTTAGCCATCGTGGAGCTCCTTAGTATTCGTGGAGCCCGTGGAGAGTACCCCACGGGATGGATTGTTTGCGGCGGTTGCCGCTCTTAAGTTGCCGCTGTTAAAAGGGAGGCTCGGACGAATCCGGGCCTGCGCCCCAGCCCGATGAGCCACCCGAGGGCGCTGCCCACGGATCCTCGACCGGGCTTGACTGGCTCTGGCCGCCGCCCCAGCTTCCACCGGAGTTGCCGCCACCGCCGCCATTGCTGTTGCCGCCGCCGAAGTTTCCGCCACCCTGACCGCCGGAGCGCGGGGTGCGGTTCACCTTGGCGTTGGCGTAGCGCAGCGAGGGGCCGATTTCGTCGACCTCAAGCTCGATGACGGTGCGCTTTTCGCCCTCTTTGGTTTCATAGGAACGCGACTTCAGCCTGCCCTGGACGATCACGCGGGTGCCCTTGGTCAGGGACTCGGCAACGTTCTCGGCAGCCTCGCGCCAGACCGAAGCGCGAAGGAACAGGGTTTCCCCGTCCTTCCACTCATTCGACTGGCGGTCAAAAGTCCGCGGGGTAGAAGCAATGGTGAAGTTAGCTACCGCGGAACCGCTCGGTGTGAACCGGAGTTCCGGGTCGTTGGTGAGGTTACCAACAACGGTGATAGTGGTTTCGCCTGCCATCTGCTGCTCCTTCTTTTCCTACTGATTGTCCATCGGGAAGAACGGTGGGGCCGAAAGCTACTCGGCAACAACCTTCTGGTCCTCGGGACGGATGATCTTGGTGCGCAGGATGGTCTCGGTGAGGCCAAGCTGGCGGTCAAGTTCCTGGGCCGTGGTAGGCGCTGCGGTGAAGTTCACCACGGCGTAGATACCTTCGGACTTCTTTTTGATGTCGTAGGCCAGACGGCGACGGCCCCAGATGTCAACCTTGTCGACGGTTCCACCGTCGGCGGTGATGACGTTCAGGAACTTCTGAAGCGTTGGCTCAACGGTACGCTCTTCGACCTCGGGGTCGATGATTACCATCAATTCGTAAGGACGCATATGTGAACCCACCTCCTTTGGGCTAAACGGCTACGGTCTTTCCGTAACAGGAGGTTCTTTTGCGCGTCTGCGGACTATCGGCGGAAAAACCCGCCGGGCGCCAGCACAGACTCCACTAGCTTACCGTATGGCCGCCGGCGGTGAGGACCCGACAGGGCGCAGCGCTGTCCGGCCCGGCGTGGAGATTTCCCGGGCTGGGCCGTCCGGACCCGAGCCTGCCGGTGATCCGGCGGTTTCCGGGCGGGCCGTGCGAAGATCGGCTCATGTTCAGCAAAGTTGAGACCGAATACTCCCGCCGGGCCAGGCACGCCCGATTCCGTTATCTGGGCATGCTGGCCGCGGGACTGGCCGCGGCTGCCGTCACGGGGGTATTGGGGGCGTGGATCTACGCGCCCGCCGTCGGATGGGCTGCGGCAGCCGCCGTCTATAACACCTCTGTGTGGATCAAGATCGCTCCGCTGGACAACACGCGGACCGCCGCGCACGCCACCGAGGAAGATCCGCGCCGCGGCACGGCGGACCTGCTGATCCTGCTGGCGGCCGTCGGCTCCCTCGTTGCGGTGGTCCTGGTCATGATCGGCGCGTCCAATGCCCACGGGGCCGGCAAGTTCCTGCTCGCCCTGCTCGCCCTGGGAAGCACGGCGATGTCCTGGCTGCTGGTACACACCCTGTTCACCCTGCGCTACGCGGAGATCTACTACACCGCTGTGCGGCCCGGCGGCATCGACTTCAACCAGGACGAACCCCCGCAATACACCGATTTCGCGTACATGGCCTTCAGCCTGGGCATGACGTACCAGGTCTCGGACACGGCCATCACGAACCGCCGGATGCGCTCGGCCGCCTACCGGCACAGCCTGCTGGCGTTCGTCTTCGGCACCGGAATCCTTGCCACGACCATCAACCTGGTGGTCAGCCTCGCCCAGTGACCCGGCGAGCGGTCAGAGCGCGGTGGCGAAGAATTGCTCCGCGGCCAGGGCCAGCCGGTACGGATCCTCGACGCCGCACAGCTCCCGGGCCGAGTGCATGGACAGCAGCGGCACGCCGACGTCGACGGTCCGGATGCCGAGCCGGGTGGCGGTGAGCGGGCCGATCGTGGAACCGCACGGAACGTCGTTGTTGGAGACGAACTCCTGGTACGGCACCCCTGCCGCGGCGCACAGGTCCGCCCACAGGGAGGCCCCCGCCGCGTCCGTGGCATAGCGCTGGTTGGCGTTGATCTTCAGCAGCGGACCGCCGTTCAGCTGCGGGTGGTTGGCCGGATCGTGGCGCTCCGGATAGTTCGGGTGGACGGCGTGGCCGGCGTCCGCGGAGACGCAGAAGGAGGCCGCGAAGGCCCGACGGCGTTGGCTCACCGAGGCGCCGAGCCCGTCGGAGATGCGGGTCAGCACGTCCTCCAGGAACGGCCCGCAGGCACCGGAGCGGCTGGCGCTGCCGACCTCCTCGTGGTCGAAGGCCGCCAGTACCGGGATGACCCCGTCGGCGGCGCCCCCGTCCAGAGCCGCCAGGGCGGTCACCCCGGCGTGTACGGACGAGAGGTTGTCCAGCCGGCCGGAGGCGAAGAACTCCCCCGAGGCCCCGAATACCGCGCCCGGCTGCGTGTCCGCAATGACGGCGTCGAACCCGCCGATCTGGCCGGCATCCACGCCAGCGCAGCCGGCCAGCAGCCCCAGCAGGTCCGCCTGCGCGGGATCGCCCAGGCCCCACACCGGATTCATGTGCCGCTGCTTGTCCAGGGTGAGGCCGTCGTTGACGGCCCGGTCCAGGTGGATGGCCAGCTGGGGGAAGCGCAGCAGGGGTCCGGTGGCGGTGAGGTGGGTGGCGCCGCCGCGCAGGACCAGCCGGCCGGCCAATTGCAGTTCACGGTCCAGCCAGGAGTTCAGCAGCGGTCCGCCGTAGACTTCGACACCGGCCTGCAGCCAGCCGAACGCGCCGGTGGTCGGTTTCGGCTTGAGCTTGAACCCCGGCGAGTCCGTGTGGGCACCCAGCACGTTGAACCCGGTGGCCGGGCCCGCGGAGGCCGGCAGCACCCAGGCGATCACGGCACCGTCCCGGACCACGTAGTAGCTCCCCGGTTGCCGCGGCCAGTCGGCGCCCTCGTCCAGGGCGGTGAAGCCGGCGGCGGCGAACCTGCGTGCGGCTTCGGCCGCGGCGTGGTAGCTGGAGGGGGAGGAGGCAACGAACGCGCCGAGGTCGGCGATGTGCTCGGCGGCGGTGGGGAATTCGGGCATGGTCGACAGTCTAGTGGTCCGGATTGTTGGGGATCACCAGGCCGGTTTCGTAGGCGTAGACCACCACCTGGACCCTGTCCCGCAGCGAGAGTTTGGTCAGGATCCGCCGCACGTGGGTTTTGACGGTGGCCTCGGAGAGGAAGAACCGTCCCGCGATTTCGGCGTTGGAGAGCCCGTCGGCGATGGCGCGCAGCACGTCCATTTCCCGAGGCGTCAGCTCGCCCAGCAGCGGGTCCTTGCGCTGGACGGGGGCGGCCGGCGGCCGGGCGCGGACGAAGTTTTCCAGCAGCCGCGCCGTCACCCGGGGCGCCACCACGGCGTCCCCGCTGGCGACCAGCCGGACGGCGTGGGTCAGCTCGGCGGGGTCCACGTCCTTGAGCAGGAACGCGCTGGCCCCGGCCTGGAGTCCGGAGAAGGCGTATTCGTCCAGGTCGAAGGTGGTCAGGATGATGATCCGGGCGCAGGAACCGGACGCGGCGATGGCCCGGGTGGCCTCCAATCCGTCCATGCCCGGCATCCTGACGTCCATCAGGACCACGTCGGGCGCCAGTTCAGCGACCTTGGCGACCGCCTCGGCGCCGTCGGAGGCCTCGCCGACCACCTGCAGATCCGGCTCTCCCTCCAGGATCAGGCGGAACCCCATCCGCAGCAGCGGCTGGTCATCGGCCAGCAGCACCCGGATCGGCATGCCCGTGCGGTCGTTCATGATTCTCCCTGTTCCTGGGCCGTGCCGTCGGGGCAGTCCAGCACCGCTTCAACGAGCCAGCCGCCGTTCGCCCCGGGGCCGGCGCTGACCACTCCAGCGTAGATGCTGGCGCGTTCCTTCATTCCGAGGATGCCCCGCCCGGCGCCGCCGGCTCCCGCCAAACTCCCCCGGCCGTCGTCGGCGATCCGCAGGGTGACGGTGCTGGCGCCGTGGCGCACCTCGACACTGACCCGGGACACGTGCCTGGCATAGCGCAGCACGTTGGTCAGGGACTCCTGCACAATGCGGTAGACGGTGAGCTGGAACGCCGGGTCCCGGGGCAGCGGCGGGCCCGAGGTGTGCAGCTGCACGGGGAGTCCGGCGGTGCGGAAGCCGTCCAGCAGGGCGCTGAGCGTGCTGACGGCCGGCAGCGGACTGCGCCCCTGGCCGCCGTCCTGCCTAAGCACCCCAAGCACCCGGCGCATGTCCGCCAGAGCCGTCCGGCCCGTGCCGGAGAGTTCGCCCAGCACCGCCGCCGCCTCCTCCGGATCGCGCTTGAGCACGACGGCGGCACCGTCGGAGAGCGCGACCATGACGGTGAGCGAGTGGGCCACCACATCATGCATTTCGCGCGCGATCCGGTTCCGTTCGCTCAGCGATGCCATTCTGGCGTTGCGTTCCGCCCAGGCCCGCAGCTCGCCGTCGTGCTGGCGGCCCCGGCGGACCGAGACGCCGACGCCCGTGGCGATGAGATTGGAGATCAGCAGCACCAGGGTGCTCACCACGCCGACCAGGGCCCGGTCCGGTCCCCCGCCGTCCACGGTCATGGACGGCAGCTGGGGGAAGAACAGGAAGACCACCGCCGGCGGAAGCGAGGTCGCGGCCATGGTGGCGAAGGAGAAGACGGGGCCCCGCCGCACCGCCACGGCATAGAGGCCGAACCACAGGCTCAGGCCCACGGAGGTGCCGACCGGGGAGAAAATGAGCACCGCCGTTTCCAGCACGGCGAAGGCGGCGGTGATGGCCACCGGATGGAAGCGCCGGAACATCAGCAGCACGGCGGTGACTGCGCATGCGGCGACGTGCAGCCAGCTCCCGCCGACCGCCTCCGGCACGGCCGAGGGGGCTGCGAGGCACAGATACGACAGCAGCACCGCCAGGTCCATGACCCTGGGGTGCCGGTAGAAATACTGCCGCACCGGGCCGCGGCGGCGGGCCGTAAAGTCCGCCGCCGCGAACGGCTGCCCTGCGGCGGGCTCCGCGGGCGGGCCTACGGGGCCGGTGGGGGCGTTTGCAGGGGACGCGGCGGCCGTTCGCTCCGCCGCGCCCCGTGCCTGCTGTGGATTGCTCATCTGCGCAGTTACACCCGCTCCGGCCCGCCGCTCAGACGTCGCGGCGCTTGACGGTCAGTACGGCCGGGATCAGGAAGACCAGCACGTAGCCGAGGAAGATCAGCCCGGCCGGCAGCGGATCCAGCACGCCGTCCACATGTCCGATGGCCAGCATCTGGCCTCCCGTTTCGCTGGGGATGTACTGCGGGACGTACTTCCAGAAGTCCCCGGGAATGAGCGCGAGGAAGTTGGCGGCGAACGGCAGCAGGAAGAACATCCCCATCAGGATGGCGATGGCTCCGGCGGAGTTACGCACCAGCGCGGCCAGTGACAGGCCGATCAGGGAGACCCCGGCCACGTACAGCCCGCCCATGAAAATACTGGAGATCACGCCGTCCCGGGCGAAGTCCAGTCCCAGATTGGCGCTGTTGATAATCGGCAGGGCGATCAGGAAGGACACCACCGCGGCGATGGTGGTCAGCACGTAGGAGACCACCACCAGCACCACTGCCTTCGCGGCGAACGCGGGAATCCGCCGGGGTACGGCGGTGAACGTCGAACGGATCATCCCCGTGCCGTATTCGCTGGCCAGGAACAGGACAGCCAGGGAACCGAGGACCAGGATGCCGATCTGCAGGCCGGCGTCGGGCATGTTGTACAGGGAGAAGCTCGGGGGCAGGACCTTTTCCGCCTGCTCAGCGGTCAGCTGTACCGGGACGGCGCCCGGGACGGCGCCCGGACCGCGGGGTCCGCCGGTGCCGTTCATGATGGAGGTGATGGCCTGGACGCGGATAAAGGCCACGAGCGCGGCGATGCCGACGACGGCCACGAAGGCGGCGATCGAGAGGATCACGGTGGACGGCAGCGAACGGAACTTAATCCATTCACTGCGCAGGACGCCGCCGAAGCTAAGCGCATGGCTGCCGGCGGTGTGGCGCGAAGCCGGGGCTGGTGCGGTGGTGGTGCTCATGGCTCTTAGTGTCCTTCCGGAACAGTGACGGCGTGCGCGGCGGCTTCGTCCGGCCCGGCGTCGACGTGGGAGTGGTACTCGACCTCGTCCTTCGTGAGGTTGAAGTAGGCCTCTTCGAGGGAGGCGGAGAGCGGTGACAGCTCGTACACGAGCACCTGGTTATCCAGCGCGATCCGGGCGATCTGCCGGCTGTCCAGGCCGCTGATTTCCAGCGTCTCGTTGTCCGTATGGCTGACGGTGACGCCCTCCCGGGCCAGCAGCTGCGCCAGCTGGGGTGCCTGCGGGGTGCGGGCCCGGCTGCGGGCCTGCTGGTTGCCGGCGATGATGTCGGCCACCGGGGCATTGGCGATGATCTTGCCGCGGCCGATGACGATCAGGTGGTCCGCCGTCTGCGCCATTTCGCTCATCAGGTGCGAGGACAGGAACACGGTCTTCCCCTGCGCGGCCAGGTAACGCACCAGATTGCGGACCCAGAGCACACCCTCCGGGTCCAGGCCGTTGACCGGCTCGTCCAGGATCAGGGTCTGCGGGTCGCCCAGCAGCGCGTTGGCGATGCCCAGCCGCTGGCCCATGCCGAGGGAGAATCCGCCGGCCTTTTTCTTCGCGACGGCGGACAGGCCCGTCATCTCGATCACCTCGCCCACGCGCTTGGCCGGAATGCTGTGCGTGGCGGCCATGGCCAGGAGGTGGTTGTAGGCGCTCCGGCTCGTGTGCACGGCCTTCGCGTCGAGCAGCGCGCCGACCTGGTGCAGCGGATCGCGGTGTTCCGCGTAGTGCTTGCCGTTGACCGTCACGTCCCCGGCGCTGGGCCGGTCCAGTCCCACGATCATCCGCATGGTAGTGGACTTGCCGGCGCCGTTCGGTCCCAGGAAACCCGTCACCTTGCCGGGCTCGACGGTGAAGGAGACACCGTCGACGGCGGTTTTGGCACCGTAGTGCTTGGCGAGGTTCGTTGCCTCAATCATGGTTGTGTCCTCATCTGTGCGACCTGCGCATCGGTCCCGGCGGGGCCGGCTGCTGTGCCATGCTCTACGGTACGCACCCGCGGCCCGATAATCGCCGCTCCCGGGGATGATTCAGGGCACGCTCAGGGTAGTCCTTGGGGATGACCCTGAGAACGTCACAGCAAACCTCCAGTCGGCACGCGGCCGGCACCGAGCCGGTGCTCATAGTCTCCATCCATGCTCTCAAAAACTGTCCTGATCAACGGCGGAATCGGTGTCGCCATCGTCGGGGTCGGTGCGGCCGCCGTCTTCGTCCTGCACGGGACGCCGACGTCCTCCACCAGCACCGCATCGCGCACCGTCGCCGTCACCACCGCCGATCTTTCCGCCGTGTCCACGGCCACCGGAAATGTCTCCCCGGCCAGCACCACCGTCCTGAACGCCCAGAACTGCACCGGACCCATCGCCACCGTGACCGCCGCCGTCGGCCAGCAGGTGACGGCCGGGCAGGTCCTGGTCACGATCGATCCCACCAACGCCCAAAACGCCCTGGCCGTTGCCCAGGCCCAGCTGGACGCCGCCAACGCCCAGGCCGCGCAACAGCAGGCCACGGCCGGCAACCAGGCGGCCGCCGCCAACCAGGGCCTGGTGAACGCGCAGCAGTCCGCCGCGCTGGACGCCAGCCAGCAGGCCGCGGCCGTGTCCGCCGCGCAGAACCAGGTGGCCGCCGACAACACGGCGCTGGACACCGCGCAGAGTAATGCCGCCGCCCAGCCGGCCAACCAGCAGTACCAGTCGGCGCTCGGCGCGGCCCAGGGCCAGCTGGCCAAAGACACCCAGGCCCTGACGCAGGCGCAGAACCAGCAGGCCTCCAGCGCGCTGAAGGACAGGCAGCAGATCGCCACCGCCCAGACCCAGGTCAATTCGGCGGCGGATTCCGCCGCGCCGACGTCCAACACCACCTCCGCCCAGATTGCGGTGGACACGGCCCAGAAGAACCTTGCCCAGTGTTCCCTGGCCGCGCCGGTGGCCGGCACCATCACGGCCGTCAACGCCGTCGCCGGTGGCACCGCCGGAACCGGCGGCTCCTCCTCGGCCGGTTCGGCGTCCTCGGGAGGTACGGCGTCCGGCAGCGCGGGAGCCACCGGTTCGACGTCCGGCACCAGCTCGTCGTCGTCAGGACTGGTAACCATCAGTGATACCGCCCATCTGCAGGTGGTCGCCAGCTTCGCCGAGGCGGACATCTCGGCGATGAAGATCGGCGACGGCGCCACCTTCACCTTCCCGGCGATCAAGGCCGACGCGTCGGCCGTGCCGGTGACCGGAACCATCACGGCGATCGCACAGACCGCCACCACCACCAACAACGTCGTCACCTACCCGGTGACGATTTCGATAGCGAACCCGCCGGCCACGTTGCGGCTGGGCCAGAGCGCGGACATCTCGGTCACCACGGCGACGGCCAAACAGGCCCTCGTCATCCCCACCCTGGCCATCACGACCGCGGGGAGCCGGCAGGACGTGACTGTCCTGCGCAACGGCAAGCCCACGCCCGTTACGGTCACCACCGGGATCGCGGCGAACGGCCGCACCCAGGTCCTGACCGGGCTCGCGAGCGGCGACGAGGTTGAACTGCCGGTGATCTCCTCCACCCTGCAGCCGGGATCGCCCAGCACCACTACCCGCGGCGGCGCAGGAACGGGCGGCTTCACCGGCGGCGGATTCGGCGGCGGCGCCAGCCGCGGTAACGGCGGATAGCGATGACTGCGCAGACTCCCGGCGCGCCCGCGACGGCACGCTACCCGGCCGGCACGCAAATCCCGGACAGCGAGGACTACCGGGCATTCGCGGCCAGCACGGAACCCCCGCCGGGCCGACCGGTGATCGAGCTGGCGGCGGTCAGCAAGGTATACGGCAAGGGTGAGGCGGAGGTCCGGGCACTGGACCGGGTCGGCCTCAGGATCCAGCGCGGCGACTTCGTGGCCATCATCGGGGCCTCCGGCTCCGGCAAGTCCACGATGATGAACATCATCGGCTGCCTCGACGCCCCCTCCGCCGGGACCTACCATCTGGACGGGATCGACACCGGCACGATGGACGAATTCCAACTCGCCCAGATCCGCAACCGCAAGATCGGCTTTGTGTTCCAGAATTTCAACCTGATCCCGCGGACGAAGGCGGTGGACAACGTCTCGATGCCGCTGGCCTACGCCAAGGTGGGCCGCCGGGAACGCCGCGCGCGGGCGCTGGACGTACTCGGATCCGTCGGGCTCTCGGCCCGGGCGGACCACAAACCTTCGCAGCTCTCCGGTGGCCAGCAGCAGCGGGTCGCCATCGCCCGCGCCCTGGTCACCAACCCGGTGCTGCTGCTGGCCGACGAGCCGACGGGGGCCCTGGACTCCACGTCCTCGCACGAGATCCTTGACCTCTTCGCCGGCCTGCACGCCGCGGGCCGGACCATTGTGATGATCACCCATGAGGCTGAGGTGGCCGAGCGCGCCAGCCGGGTGGTGCGGATGCAGGACGGCCATATCGTCCATGACCACCGGATCAGGGACCTGTCGGGTGCCAGGATGGCGGTGTCCCTGTGAACATCGCCGAGTCCGTCAGGTTCGCCCTCACCGGCGTGCTGGCCAATAAGATGCGGTCCATCCTCACCACGCTGGGCATCCTGATAGGCATCGCGGCCGTGATCATTCTGCTCGCCGTCGGCGCGGGAACGTCCAATGCCATCAAGGCGCAGATCGCGAAGCTGGGCACCAATGTGCTGACCGTGAGCCGGCAGACGACGGCGGGCGGCCGGACCGGGGGCGGGCAGGCCATCGCCGGCACCCGGACGAGCAGCACGAACCTCACCATGGCCGACATGACCTCGCTGACGGATCCGGTGCTGGCCCCGGATATCCAGACCGTGGCCCCCGTGGTCACCGCACAGGGCGTCACCGCTACGTACCAGGACGCAAGCCACGCCGTCGCCACGTTCGTGGGGACCACGCCGTCGTACTTTGGCATTTCCAACGACACGCTCACCGCCGGCTCCTTCTTCACCGACGCGGACGCCGGCACCGGAGCCGAACAGGCCGTGATCGGCAACACCGTCGCCGCGGACCTGGTCGGTGACCGGGTGGCATCCGCCGTGGGCACCACGATCGAGCTCAACGGCCAGAGCTTCGTGGTCTCCGGGGTGCTTGCTCCGAAGGGATCCTCGGGGCTGAACGATCCCGATGACATTGTGGTGGTTCCGCTGCTGGCGGCGCAGGACAAGTTCACCGGATACTCCCCCTCGCTGGCCTCGATCAGCGTCCAGGCCAAGTCAGCGGACGTGATGAACCAGGCGCAGAACGAGGTCCAGATGATCCTCGATGCCCGCCACAACGTCACCTCGGCGAACCGGGACTACCAAGTACGCAACCAGGCCCAGGTCCTCACCACCGCCACCTCGACGACAGCGACGCTGACCATCCTGCTCGGCGCGGTGGCCGCCATTTCGCTGCTGGTGGGCGGCATCGGCGTGATGAACATCATGCTGGTGACGGTGACCGAACGGACCCGGGAAATAGGGATCCGCAAGGCCATCGGCGCGTCCCGGGCCAGCATCGTCAGCCAGTTCCTGATCGAATCACTGATCATCTCGGTGATCGGCGGGGTGCTGGGGATCATCGTCGGTTTTATCGGATCCTCGTTCCCGCTGCTCGGAACCCAACCGCAGGTGCAGTGGTGGACCGTGTGGGTGTCCTTCCTGGTTGCCGGGGCCATCGGCCTGATCTTCGGGATCTACCCCGCCAACAAAGCCGCGAAGCTGCGGCCCATCGATGCGCTCCGCTATGAGTAGGCCCCGATGAGCCAGTATCCGGATGCCGAACCGCCAATCCGTCACGACCAGGAGTTAGAGATGTTTCCCCGAGGGCAAGGACAGAACGCCGCCGACGAGGACGCGCAGGAGCCGTTCGTGCCGCGGCCGCGCTACTCGCTGCACCGGTCCACCAAGGTGCTCGCCGGCATCCTGCTGGTGGCCGTCGGCTTCTTCGGCGGCGCGGCCGTCAACTCCGCTGTCGGCGGCGGCACCGGCCGCACCCCGCGCAGCCAGTTCCAGAACGCCGGTCTTGGCGGCCAGACCGGGTCCACGCAGAACGGCGGCTCGGGGACCGGCAC